>JBEKDK010000108.1:0-10923 GCA_050014395.1 Candidatus Acidiferrales bacterium
ACGGCGCTGCCCCTGCCTTCGACGCGTTCGAGAATCCATTTCAGCACGCGCACGTTTTCACCGTAACCGGGCCAGAGGTATTGCCCGTCGGCGTCCTTGCGAAACCAGTTCACGTGAAAAATTCTGGGGGGATGCGGGATGCGGCGGCCGATCTCGATCCAATGGCGGAGATAATCGCCCATGTGATAGCCGCAGAAGGGCAACATGGCCATGGGATCGCGGCGCGTGACGCCGACGGCACCGGTGGTCGCGGCGGTGGTTTCGGAAGCCATCGTGGCGCCGATGTAGACCCCGTGGTTCCAATCGAGCGCTTCGTAAACCAGCGGAGCGACTTTCGCTCTGCGCCCGCCAAAAATGAACGCTGAAATCGGTACGCCCTCCGGGTCTTCCCAATGCGAGGAAATTTCCGGCGCCTGACGGGCGGGCACGGCGTAGCGGGAATTCGGGTGCGCGGCGGGGCCGTTGCTGGGCGACCATTTGCGGCCTTGCCAATCGACGAGGCCGGCGGGATGTTCCGTGCCCATTCCTTCCCACCACGGTTCGCGTTCCGGAGTGAGCGCGGTATTTGTGAAGATCGTGTTTTGGTGGAACGCGGCCATGACGTTGGCGTTCCGGCTGGGGCTGGTTCCCGGCGCGACGCCGAAAAAGCCCGCTTCGGGATTGATCGCGCGCAGCCTGCCATCTTCACCGATGCGCATCCAGGCGATGTCGTCTCCCACGGTCCAGACGCGATAGCCTTGATTCTCGAGCGAAGAAATCATCATCGCGAGGTTGGTCTTGCCGCACGCGCTGGGAAACGCCGCGGCCATGTAAGTCACATGACCGGTCGGATCCTCGAGGCCGAGAATCAGCATGTGCTCGGCCATCCAACCATGCTCGCGCGCCACCCAGCTGGCGAGGCGAAGTGCGTGACACTTCTTCGCGAGCAACGCGTTGCCGCCGTAGCCTGAGCCGACGCTCCAGACGAGCTGTTCTTCCGGAAAGTGCATGATGAAGCGGCGATCCGGATGGAGATCGCCGAGAGAATGCAGGCCGCGCACGAAATTGCCGGAAGAATCGAGGCGCTCGGTGGCCACGCGGCCCATGCGCGTCATGATGCGCATGATTGCCACAACGTAGGCGCTGTCGGTCAGCTCGACGCCGAGCTGGCTCTGCGGCGAATCCGGGGGACCCATCACGTAAGGGACAACGTACATCGTCCGCCCGGCCATCGCGCCGCGAAGCAAGGCGCTGAGTTTTTCTTTGGCCTCGGCGGGCGCCATCCAGAGATTGGTGGGACCTGCGGCGGATTCGCTGCGGGAGCAAATGTAAGTGAGTTTTTCGGTGCGCGCGACGTCTGTTGAGTCACTGCGATGCAGGTGGCAATTCGGATAGGTGCGTTCGTTGAGCCGCAGCGTGTGGCCTTCGTTCAGCGTCGTTTCGAGGATGCGCTGCGCTTCTTCTTCGGAGCCGTCGCACCAGACGATGCGTGCGGGACGCGTCAATTGCGCGGCTTCATCTATCCAATGCTCAACGGGCGTGGGCACGTACACTCCGTGCAGCTACAAATTACGCTTGGGGCAAGACGTCAACCGGATGGCAGGCAGCCCGATACCAAACTACGTCTTCCGGAGAGTCTACGGAATCAGTTGGCCGGAAGCAAGGAATGAGTGCGGCGGAATCGCGGGGATGCGGAGCGATTTTTTCGCCGGATGCAGCGCGCGGTCTGGGTGACACATGACTCACCGAGGGATACACTGAATGCGGAGAGTGCGCCGTGGAGGTTCTGCCATGAGCGACATCCACGTTGAATGCTACGCCGGTTATCGCGCCGACGAGCGGCCCTTGCGATTCACGCTGCGCGATCGCGTGTTTGAAATCCACGAGGTGGAAGATCGCTGGTATTCGCCGGGCGCGGTTTACTTTCGCGTGCTCGCCGACGACGGGAACTTCTACGTGTTGCGCCATGAAGAGGGAATCGATGTTTGGACGCTCGACGCTTTTCGAGCAGCGCGCGATGCGAGTGAAGCGATGCGCTGAGCCAGGGCTACAGCAGGCTGCACTGAGAACCAAGGCTGTATGTCAGCGATTCTTCGGTCCGCAAACATTTCGGCAAACGAAAACTATCGTTCTTTGACGCGGGAGGATTCAAATGGAGCCGTTTCGGCACCACAGATTCGTCTGCACACAGGGGAAACCGGAAGGTGTCGCGTCGTGCCCGCATAACGGATCGCTGCGGATTTTGCAGGCACTGGAGTATGAAGTGGGCTCCCGAGGGTTGGACGACGAAGTTCAATTGACGACGTGCGGTTGCTTGGGATTGTGCGATGACGGGCCAATCATGATCGTGTATCCCGGGGGTGTTTGGTATCACAAGGTCAGCGAAACGGATGTGCCGGAAATCGTGGAATCCCACTTGCGGTCTGGCAACGTGGTATCGCGGCTGGGGTGGAGCGATGCGCAAGCGATGAAGTCGATGGCGACCGAGCACCGCGAAAACTATCGCGCCTTGGTGAAGGCCAGAGATGAAGCGGGCACGCTTCCCGAAGACCTCAACGAGATGATTCGAGCATTCATGCCTAGCCGGGCGGTGCTCACGGCGCTCGAACTTGACGTGTTCACGGCCGTTGCTAGCGGCGCTTCCTCAGAGCAGGTGGCGCGGGAGATTCACACTGACTCGCGTGCGACAGAGACGCTGCTGAACGCGCTGGTCAGTCTGAAACTGCTCGACAAAAGAGACGGCACGTTTTGCAACACTGCCGTGAGCGCGCGTTTTTTCACGGAGGGCTCGCGCGATGACGCTCGCGGAAGTCTTATGCACACCGCTCATTTGTGGCAGCGGTGGTCCACACTGACGGAGTGCGTGCGCGCCGGGACTTCCGTGGAGACTCGCGGCCGCGAAGACAATTGGGTGGCAGCCTTCATCGCCGCGATGGACCGCAATGCCAAGGAGCGGGCTGGCGCGGTGGTGAAGGCGATTGGGACGAGTGAAATCACACGCATGTTGGATCTGGGCGGCGGATCGGCAGCGTATTCCATTGCATTTGCGCGCGCGATACCTGGGTTGAAGTCAGAGATTCTGGATTTGGGCGACGTCGTGCCTCTCGCTCAAGAAAACATTCGGAATGCCGGGCTTGCCGACCGCATTACCACTCGGGTGGGCGACATGTTGCGCGATCCGCTGGGAGAAAATTACGATTTAGTTTTGGTCTCCGCGATCTGTCATATGTTTTCTCCCGAAGAGAATCGCGGGCTATTCCGGCGGATCTATGACGCGCTTGCTCTCGGCGGGCGGTTTGTCGTGCAGGACTTTATTCTCGAGCCAAGCAAGACCGCTCCCCGCGCTGGCGCACTGTTTTCGCTGAATATGCTGGTGGGGACGCGAGCGGGCAGCAGCTACAGTGAGCCGGAATACGCGAGTTGGTTGCGGGAAGCGGGCTTCCGCGACGTGCGCCGCGTGCGCCTGCCCGGACCGAGTGGGCTGATGATCGGAGTCCGCAAGTAGCTGCTGGGAACGATCCAGATGCGAATTGCGCTGAAGTCTATATTGCCGGGCGGGAGAAGCAAAGCGCGCCGTTCCTGGCCCAGTGTAAGGGAAATTGCTATATTCACCGGTTGGTTGTAAGGGATCACGAACTTTCAGGACCATGACTACACACCGAGACACCATCGTCGCCCAGCTTCGCGAAAGCTGCCGCGTAAAGCAGAGTTTCTCGAACGAGATTCTGGGGCGCATTGAGAAACTCGCGGTACGCGCCGCGAAAGCACTGCGCACAGGCCACAAGCTTGTTCTGTTCGGCAATGGAGGAAGCGCGGCGGACGCGCAGCACCTTGCAGCCGAGTTGGTGGTTCGTTTGACGCGCGCGCGAATCGCGCTGCCGGCGCTTGCGCTCACGACGAATACGTCGATCCTGACGGCGGCCGGAAATGACTACGGCTTCGAGCGAATCTTCGCGCGGCAGGTCGAGGCGCATGTTCGTCCGGGTGACGTCTTGGTCGCGCTCTCGACAAGCGGATCGAGTCCCAACGTTTTGCGCGGCGTTGAGGCCGGCGCACGCCGCCGGGCCTTCACCGTGGCGATGACCGGCGAAACCGGCGGGAAGCTCGCGCGCAAAGTGGACCTGCTGATCAACGTGCCGTCGCGCGACTCGCAGCGAATCCAGGAAGCCCACATCACGATCGGCCACATTGTCTGTTCTCTGATCGAGGAAATCTGCTTTGGGCCACGACGCGGCACGGGTCGCAGCCGTCGCAACTCTGGGGCCGCCCGGTCCCGGTGACCATCTGCTGATTGAGAGAAGCAAAGGCGATGGAGCTCGCAGCCTCCCCGAAGCCAGGCGTAGCTTCTACCATCCAAAGCTCACCCGAGTATGCGTGGGAGCAATTGTCGTTTGTTTCTAACTTCGGAATCGACATTGCATCTACGATGGGAGAATTCTGTTATTCCATATTTATGGCATGTGTGGCATACTCCAATCGTGAAACAAGATGCCGTTCGCACGACCGTAGATATTCCAACCGCGCTCTACCGGCGGTTGAAAGAGCAAGCCGCTGCGCAAGGACGCTCGGTCCGAGAACTCATTCTTGTGGGCGCGAGAAGTACGCTTTTGCAGAGCAACCGTCCACGTCCCAAAAGAGTGCGCTTTCCTCTCATCGTTTCAAAGGGTCCCAGAGTGGATCTGACCAACGAAGATATTTATGAATACGTTGAATTTCCTTGATGCGAATGTTTGGCTCGCCCTGTTTTGGAGCCGGCATGTGCATTCGGAACAAGCTCGAGAGTGGTTCGAGCGATCGGCCGACGAACAATTCTTCTTCTGCCGCTTTACGCAAATTACGGTTCTGCGTCTTCTCACGACCAAAGAGATCATGGGCAGGGATACGAAAAACATGTCCGAAGCCTGGAGCCTCTGGGACAAGGTTTGGGCTGACAACCGCTTTGCATTTCTTCCCGAGCCAGATGGCTTGGAAACGGAATTCCGCAAACATTCTCGACTCTCCAGCCGCTCACCCAAAGTTTGGGCAGACGCTTATCTTCTCGCCTTCGCCTCAGTGGCGGGGGTAAAGCTCGTGACTTTCGACCACGCGCTTGCGAGGCGCGCCGCCGATGTTTTCGTTCTTTGACCGCGCGAGCAGAAGTCGGGTGAGCGGCCCCGGTATTCTTGATCCGCTCTGAGAGCGATTCTGTAACGAAATCACGCCGGGCCGACCAACGCGCCATCCGTGATCAGGGTTTTCAGACGACGCTGATCTGTTCTCAGTGAATTGATTCGGAATATCCGGCCATCACTCAAGAAGGAAATAGAAACGGGCTTCTACGCAGCCGAACATCTTGGTGAAATGGACGCTCTCTAGGCTGGTGACGATATAGGCGACGGTCACGGATCGACGCAGGAGTGATAAGAATTGCCTGCATGGCCGTGTGTCACCGCGCGGGTCACTGATTCCAGTCGCACAAGGACTCGACGAATTCGGCGGAGCCATCGCGCAGCCAGGCATCGAGCTGCGCCGGTTCTTTGAGTTGTTGTCCACGCGCGCGGGGCACGGCGACAAAGCGGCAGGGAAATTCCGGAAGGCTGGTCATATCGCCCCACAGCTTTTCAAATTGCGCCACGGGCAAGATGTCTTCCTGACCTTTGCCCCAGCGTTTCTTGACGTCCTTCAGCGTGATGTAGGTGGGCATGCGGGCGGCCAGCGTGCGGACAGCGTTGTTCACCCGTTCCGTGTGCGCCAGATCATCGCGGGAAAGCCCGAAAACAGCCAGGAGTTGGTCGATATCGATCCAATAGGTCGCGCTGTTGTACCAGGGGAGGAGCGATTCGATTTCTTCGCTGGGAAGCGCGAGACCTTCGACCACACGCAGGCGGCCATCGACGCGGGCCAAGCCGCCGCCGCGGTCTTCGACGTGCCGCGCGATCACCTCGGTGGTAAGCGCGGCGCCTTCGGCGATGTGGTAACCAAGCAAACCGGGGTGCACGTCAGCGCCGGTGGTGTCAATATTGTGAATGAATAGGTATTTCAAACGCGGCCGTTCCTGTAACAACAGGGACAAAGTGCCGTTGCGAATCATGTTGGGCACTTCATACCAGTGGCCGACCGGGTGCAGGCATTGCATCGGCACGTTATCGGTATAACTGGCGCCTTCGCCCATGTGTCGCGCCCACGAGATGAGCGTGGCGCGCAGACTGTCGCGAACCTTTTGCGCCTGCTCGTCCAGCATTTGCTGCGGCAATTCTTCCCACGCAAATCGCAAGTCTCTTTCCATGGGCACAAACCGCAGGCCGATGGAGCGTCCGGGTGAAAGCAATAAGGGGCCGGGGTAGCCGTAGTTGCGCTCGGTGTGGAGGTGCGCCTGGATCGCATCGTGCGTCAGGTAGCTGGTGGTGACGACGTGGGGCAGAGCTGTACCGCAGAGGCGGCCCGTGCGGCGACTGCGGGCCAGCTGCACTTCAAGAAAGCTGCGATGCTTGCCGCCCAATCGGCAAAAGGGATTAATGGCTTTGACGACGCCGGCGCCTTGGGTCCAACGCGTGCCGGCACCGCCGGCAAACGAAACCACGGCCACCATTCCTGCGGCCAGGGCGTCGTTGCCGATTTTGTGGTATTGCGGTGCGACGCCTTCGGTGGCGTCAAAAAGATCTTTGGCGCCAACGTCTGTGATCAGGCTGCTGATGGGAAGACGATTTTGCGCCAGCCCCACACGGCCGTTGCGCAGGTCCGCCTGGATCTGCTCATGCTCCGTGCGATCAAATCCATGCGCCTCGAGCAGCGCCTCGAGACTTTGTGAGAGGTGAGTTTTTTGCGGGCCCTGCGGGATGAGGTGCTCGAAAACGTTCTGCACCATGCCTTGGAATTCCGGCCGGGTGTGGCAGGCGGCGGTGAAGCGTTCAAGCTCAATGAGGCGCAGCGGCGAAAGCAGGCGAGATTCCATGCGCAGAAGCGGGGGCACAATCATTTGGTAGTAGCCCACGGGCATCAGCGCAGAATCCCCGACGAGGTGCGTGGCCTGCGTGCCATATTCATCGATCGCGAAATCGTAGACCACGGGTTCGATGGCGAAGGGCACGGCATGTTCCATCTCCCGCTTGGTGGCGCTCATGATGCTTTGTAAGCGCTCCTGAGCCCGCGCCTTCGCATGCGGAGCAAAAAGAAAACCCATGCCTCCGCCCGACATTCCCCCGAGCATCCAGAAGCCCCAGAAATCGCTGCCCATTTCCGCGCGCACGCGGCGAATCAGCGTGTCCGTGTAGAGATTTCCGGCCCAGGGAATAATGGATTGAATGGGGCCGTCAAAATTTCGCTCAGTTAAAGCGCCAAGCGCGTGAATGTCGCCGCTCTTCAATCGGGCAATCAGGTCATCTAGGATGAGGGTGGCTTCGCCGCGGCTGCGCCACTCACTTTCTGAACGAAGCAGATATCTCTCCGTCACCATTTCCAAAATGGGGCCCACATCCTGGGCCATGCCGCCGTGGGCGAGCACCAGGCTTTGCTGAAGCTGCTCGCGCGTTTCCGGTGACACTTCCTGCGGGCCGAGAATCTGGTGGTCCGGCAGTAATCGGCCGCGGCTGATGCCGAATTCCGGATCACCCTCTTGGGCCAAGACGCCGTGAATCAGCTTGATTCCCGGCCATACGCCGCCCGAATCCTGCCAGCCGCCTCCGGAGCCGCCGAGCCATTCGCCCAGAATGGCGCGCCCAGCGACCAGGCGGCGGTCATCCTCGGAGAGGCCGCCGGTGAGAGTGCGAATCTGGTTTGTCGCGCGCATGCACACGGAAATCAGGCAGGCCAAGAGATTGGTGGAGACCGCCAGGCGTGAGCCGCGGGGAATATCATTTACCTTACTGACGATTTCGATGCCGTGGCCGGGCCGGCCCGTCAAACCGGTCAGCACGCCGGTGAGGGGTTGAGTCGCGCCCTCCATCCCGGGTGGCACGATGCCGGAGGCAATTACTGCAGCTTTGACCAAGCCGAGGTAGTCATGCGCGAAATCGAAAACCTCGGCGATCGAAGTGAGTTCCGCGCTGCACTGAAGATCCACGCTGACCAAGCGCAGGACCGGCTGATCGATGACGCGAAACCATGCTTCAACGGGAGGCTGCGGGGCGCCTGAGTTGCGCAGGCTCAGGTCGATAGAAATATTGAGCACGCGGGCGCCTTCCGGGAAATCCATCCCGAGAAAGAAAATATCGCTCCATCCGCTATGGCTCAGGTCCATGCGTACCGGTGTGGCCTCACGCAGGATGGGGAAAAGATGATCGGGGGTTTCGCGCTTCAACAGCTCGGGGCGAATTCGCAGCGGCGCGTCTTCCGGATCAGCGGCGCGGAACATCCACTGATTGCCGCGGACCGAGCGCACGCTGCGCCGCACTTGGTCAGCGAGAGTCTGGAAGCCGAACGAGCGGTAGGCAGCGGCGAGCGCGCTGGAAAGCGCAGCGCTGGGTCCGGCGGCGGCCTGCGCGGCCAGGAAAATATCAAGAGCTTCTTCGAAGCGGCGCTTGAGGAGGTTGGTATAACCCGCGAATGGAATCAGGGCGCTTGAAGCCGCCAATTTGCGTGAGGGAATGTGAAAGCGATGGATGGCGTACAGGAAAAAGAGGGCTCGCACGCGCTCGTAGAGATTGTCGCTGCTACGCCGGAAACGGTCGAGCGCCTGGCATTCATGCAGCAGTTCTTCGAGTGACGCAGCCCGGCAGAGCGCGTCCAGCGGGCGATTGCGAGTCTCCGAATCGCGAGAGGTGATGACATCGGTGAGTAGGCTCACCGCTCGCCCTCCGCAGACGGAGTGGTCAGCTCACGCTCAACTAGAAGTTGCAGCAAGTGGGTAAGCACTTCGTCGCGGTCGCGACTGTTCAGCGCCAGGGCCAATTGCGCGGTGAGCAAGCCGTAGCGAGCGCCGAGATCGTAACGGCGCCCCGTATCTTCCAGGGCGAGATACTGCTCTTGGCGGGCGAGTTCGCCGAGAGCGGCGGTGAGCGTGACGGCGCCGCTCGGCTCGCCCGCCAGCTTGCGTCCGAGAAGATCCATCACGGTGGGAGTCAAAGCGTGAATTCCAAAAAAGCAGAGGTAGTAGCCAGCGCGGATTCCCGGCATCATCAGGTGCTGTTCGGCTTCGGTGGGCGTGGGCTTTTCGAGGATCGTTTCGACGCGATAAACGCCGGACCGGCCGGACATTCGGCGTCCGGCCACGGCTCCGAACCGGGAGAGCAGACTTTCGGGAGTAGGCTGAACACCGGAGACGGAGCACGATTCCAGTTCAGCCAACTCCACCAGACGCTGGACGCCGGGCTTCCCTGCGCTTACGTACAGATGATCTCCCACCATGTGCAGGAAGGGCTCATCGGCCACAAACTCGCGCGCGCAATAAATGGCGTGGCCGTAGCCCCTCGGTTGCTGCTGCGCGACGAAGCGCACTGCGCCGGCAAGGTTGCCGGCGGCTTGGGCGTAGCGAGTTTCGTCGCCGGGCCAGACCACGACGCAGATCTCGCCAATATTCGCGCTGAGGGCTTGTTCGATCAGGATGCTCAGAATGGATTTTTCCGCGCCGTTGTGGATGAGAGTTTGGAGCGGAAGCGCCCGCTGATTGCCGCCCGCTGCTGTGATGACCGCCTTTCGGATCCGCACGATTGACGCTCCTCTTCAGGGCTTGTGCCGAACTCCTATGATGAGTTGTGGTTCAGGGCCAGTTTGCCATTTGCGATTTGAAAAGTGCCCATTTATTTCCGCGAGTGTTTCCGGCAGTCTCGGCCTGACGGCCGGCGTCTGATGCGGAGGTGAGGATTCTGGCTACCGCTGAGAGCCGCACATCGGCCTCGGTCGAGAGGTCAGGCCAGCTTCGATTTGCGTTCGTCACTCTTGCCGGACATTTTCAGAGCCAAAAACATCAATAGCTTCCTGTCGTTCTCCTCCACGCGTCCCAGAAGCCGCTGGAACTTCGACAGAATCGCTGCGTCCTTACCGGAACTGCCCCACAGATTGTCGGCCGCACTCCTCCGTTTGAGAAGGTTCGGACCGCTAGGTGGCTCTTTGCCTTCGTAGAGGAGTTGGTATAGAGGCAGTTCAAGCGCCCGAGCTAACTTCTCCAGCGTCTCGATAGACGGAATCGTGTGGCCATTCTCGACGCGAGAGACATAGCAACGAAGGCAGCCCGTGCGCCTCTCAATGTCGCCCTGAGACAAGTTCTTCGCTTCGCGCAATTCCCGCAAACGGTCGGCGATTA
Organism: Candidatus Acidiferrales bacterium; assembly: GCA_050014395.1. Taxonomy (GTDB): domain Bacteria; phylum Acidobacteriota; class Terriglobia; order Acidiferrales; family UBA7541; genus DASPOJ01. Next base: position 10,196 of record JBEKDK010000108.1, read on the forward strand.
TCATTTTCGCACCTCACTTCGCAATGAACTCCGGCTGGGCCCTCCGACTCGAGAATCCTAATGCTTCCTCCACCCAAGACACAAGGACTTTGCCAGTGGGACATGCAAACGAACTCGCGAAGCTTTGCGCTTGATTCCAACCTCCCGTGAACTCGGATTACCTCGATGCCGTGCCGTCAAGCGCCGGCCGCGGCGGCCGAATCCGCCGCCGGACCAGCGGCTTTGGCTGTGATCTCGGAAGCGGCAGGGTTCTGATTCGGCGCGTGCAGCCTGAGCACGAGCAACTGCCCGTTTGAATGGATTACCTGTCCGCAAACCATGTGCGCCGTCCGGACCGGATTGGGGGCGGCAATGTACCGAGCGCTTTGATCGTTCCCTTCCGGATCGACTTGTCTCGATCGGCCGCGTGGAGCTCAACACTGAGCCCCGGCTGTTCCCTTCAAAGGTCGGCGATGGCGAGCAAGGCGATCCTTCAGGGAAGACTTGTCCGGCAATCCGACTAATCGTCCAGGTGAAGTTCATTGGGGAAAAATACAAATGCGCCGAGGGAAGAGACCCTACGGCGCATTGGGCAATACGTTCGGCGCTGGAAGCGGTGGGTGATCAGTGTTGTGCGGGATGTGACAGTGAGCAGTGCGTTCCAGTGGCCTGATGGAGTCCGTTGGCGAGATGCTTTCGCATCACCATCACTAACCCGATCCCCATCAGCGTGAGGCCGATTGTGCCTG
>JBEKDK010000109.1:0-10911 GCA_050014395.1 Candidatus Acidiferrales bacterium
AAGCAACTGGGGCAATGAAAACGGAATACTTAGGAAATAGCATCAAGGTGACGAGAACTGGCCATCCGACCAAGGAGGCTACGTCCCACTGGAACGAGCGAGACGGGCCTGCTTCCAGTTTACGAGAAATAAGTCCGCAAGGAAAAAACCCGCGGCAAAGAATTCAAGATGCACGGGCAAACTATCGAAGCGCTGCCAGAAATGGGGCGAGACCAAACCTCGCAGAAGCGGCGACCCAACGATAACACCGGCAAAAACCATTCTTCTGGTGATCGCATTACGGATTGAAAAGGGCAAAGTCAGAAGCGGCGCCAGAAGATAAAATTGCACTTCAACCTCAAGCGACCACTCGACGGGAGTAATCGGGCTAGTCCTCCCGTAAACCAGATTATGTTGGTAGAAGATTGTGGCAATAAAGTGCGGCCATTGAGGGATACCCGGCCATTTCGACGCCGCCCCGGGCCCTGAAATAATATGCACCGCAATCCCGAGTAAGAACAGGCCTAGCATCGCGATCATGAAAGGGGGTTCAAGCCGCGTCAGGCGCCTTAGGTAATAAGCTCGAAGAGAAGGCCGCTTCCCAAGGCCGAGCCTCCAATTCGCAAAGGGCATAGCAAGAAGAAAACCGCTCAGGATGAAGAACAGTTGAACGCCGTAACGCCCTAGGTCCAAGAGCGTCGAAACAGCTGAGCCTAGAGTATGCGCCGCGATTCCTTGATTGGGCGTAAAGGTTTGGAGATGGAAGAGAATCACCGCGGTGATCGCGATGAAACGGAGACCGTCCACTTCAGGAATAAAAGTTCTTCCACGAGTGACGATACGGCCCAACCTTGATTTGAGAGCGAGCCCGAGTTTTTGAAGCGGTTTCACTCAATCAGTCCAGTGACCCTGCTCACGGGTCGAGGGGCTTACCATCCGTCGCACGTTCTTTTCTCGATATAGGACGAGCGGGCGCATCATACCATGGTGGCATCTGGTCGAGCGTGAGAAGCTAATTCGTGTTCTTCACAATCACGCGAGGTTCGTTCCGACGGCGCTGTGGTGCGATCTTTCTTAGGCAAGCCTGCTGGCAGGCGCGCTCAGACGACGCTGTAAAATCTGAGGCTCTCTATGGTAGCGCAAAGGGAAAGCATGCTGTTTCGGATCGAAACCCGCGGCGGTAAGCCGACCGCCGCGGGACGCACGTGCGCAACCAGAGCTTACTGCTGAACTGCCGCGTTGACCCCGGTAGGGGCTATGGGGCCTTGAGCGCCAGGCTGGGACCCATACCCATAACACGCGCCTGCGTTGAAGCTAAGCACGCCGCCCGCGCCGGTTGCGGAACCGCCCATCGTATTTAGGAAGCAGACCATTGCCGGGATCTCGTTGGCATAGCCGCCTACGCCCGATATATTTCCGCCGCTCACGTCTGGCCCAATTGGCGGAAACGGGACGCTGCCAAACCATGTTGGCTTGCCGGATAGATAAAACGAGGTCGGCAATGCGTGACCCGATGGAACAGCGTTGCTATAAGAACCGATTGTGCTTGGCACTTCTAAAGAGTTCCACTGCACCGCGGCGTTCACCGTGTCGTAATTCCCCCAGCGCATCAGATACGTGTAGACCTGGGGATCGTAGTTGACGATGGATGGGCAAGATGGGCTTGAACAATAGCCCGCGTAAGCCGGAGAGCCGCTTGTCTGTCCGCCGTTGCCGGTGTAGCCCAGAACGTAAATCGAACTGCTCCCATAGCCAGTGCACGGCGCCGTCGAGATCGCATTGCACGTATAGTGGTTGTGGTAACCAGCTTGTCCGAGCACGTTTCCAATGATGTTGAAGTACCGGCTGCCGGAGTAGAGTTGGATAGGGATGGTCTGTGCGACGCACGGAGAACCGGCGCATCCAGCCGCCTGCTGGCCGATCAAATAGTTTCGGAACAGCGTTTCAAAGTGATGAGTACCGTGCACCGGATCGGCATTGTATCCTAGACCGATGTTTCCTTCCCAAAGGTTGAAAACATCGCCCGCTGAGTGCTGATAGAATCCAGCCTGGAACCAGCCAGGGCTCCAATACTGATTGTTGATGTCGAAATTGTAAGCGAGAACATTGGCTTCGCACGCCGCCGTACAACTCGGGGTACTGTCAGTCACTTGCTGGAAAATGTTGTTTTCGACTTTGCTGTTAGCTTGGTCGCCCAACTCGACGCCGTAGCTCACCGAACCACTCGACCGATTGAGGTAGAAATAACTGTCTCGAACTTCGTCGTACATGCCGAGACCCATCGCCACGTGGCTGCGCCCGGCATCAATGCTGCGGATTCCTTCTAGCCAACAGCCGATACAGCCATTCATTTGAATCGTGGTGGACGAAGTGCTGTTTGTGGCGTCGATGGAAAAATCTTCTATGCCATCACCCGAAAGCTGTGTTGCCGCAAACCACGCTTGCGGAAGCTGGCTTGTTCTCCAATTCGGCATGTAAAGCGGCGTCGAAAGCCCAATCGTGAACGGCCCGCTGCCGCTGCCGCTGATACTGGTGATCTTCACGGTTTGTTGCTGCGAGCGAAAGCACGTGTACCACGGTGTGGTGGCCTGATAAGCCGGTGCCGAATTCGTGTTGTTCGCTGTTGCGATGTAGCTGTTGCCATCGGTGTACTTAACGCCCTGCCCGACTGTGTAGCTCGTCGCCGAGTTCCAGGTACCTTGCCAGCTTCCGCATGGGCCGTTTACGCGCGCGCCGCCGCCCTGGTTCGCGTAGGCGCAGACAGCATCGACTGTGCAGTTCCAAATCGTTCCTGTATCGGAAGTCTCGTCGAGTTGATCGAGGATAATCACTTTCCCGAGAGTCGGACCGCCACCGCTTGCGGGTATGGTGGTTCCACAATTATTCAACGTGATGGTTGTCGCGCCCTGAGTGTAGGTGCCGGTCACGCCGTTGGTTCCGGTGAAATCGCAAACATTTTGCGGCCCGCCTGGACCGGCGTAGTTCTGCGATCCGCACATGTCGATGTTCGTCCAACCACCGCTGCACCCGACGAATCCCGAAGAACTGACGATAAAGGTCGCGTTTGCCCCCTGCCCACGCAGCGTGACGTTACTGTAATAATTCGGAAAGCTGGAAAAAGCGATGTCGTCCGAGAGGTAGAATGTGCCCGCGCCGAGCAATACAACGCCGCCCCCTGCGGATGAGCACGCACCAATCGCCGCCGTGATAGGCGCTGCGGAGGCCGGGGAAGCGCTGGACCCGTATGGCGCAATCGTGGTGCAGATATGCGTGCGATTCGGGATGCCGCCGGGAACGCCTGCCTGCGTCCAATCAACCGCGCGGTTGGAAGCAATAATTCCGCTCGACGCCTGCTGTGCGTGGGCAACCGCGGGCACGAACGAGAGCAACAAAATCAAGAATGCAAGTTTCAGATGACGCGTCATTAGCGACTCCTTAGAACTCGGACGCCCGTGCTTGGCGCCGGTGTTTTGGTTCGTTGAAAGCCTTGGTGAATCGTGGAATCGATGTCAATTGGAAAGTCACTCCAGGGTAGCGCAATATCAGGAAAAGGCCCGCGACACTTGGCAAGTTGCCGCGAAGGGGTGCCGAACAGTGCGTCCATTCGTAGCATAGGTGACTGCGTCTGAAGTTGTAATCCTTTTCTTTTCTGTGTCACCTAATAGGTTAGCTCCTGATTACAATTGAACCTACTGGACCGGAGAACAGTTTTAGGCCTGGGAACATCAAGCTGTACTCGCGCCATGGAAGGTGATTTGTGAGTTTCGCGTCTCGCCAATTGAATGCCGTGCGGGCTAGCGTGCGGGCGGCGCTACGCCGCGCCCTAAGCCAGGAGCGGCGCACCGAGCTGAAGCGCCTTCAGGGCCTCGCGCGGAAGCGGTTTTCACCAGTGTTGTCGCTGATTCACGGGAGCTTCAACAGCGATGAATTAGCCGCGGAGCTGGCGCGCCGGTTGCCCGCAGATTTTGAAATCCTAATGGTCCATAGCGCATTCGATGGGCTTCTGCCGATGTACAACGGCAACGCCAACGAACTTGTCACCGCGCTGGTTAAGCTATGCGGGCCGGAGCGGACGCTGGTGATGCCGGCCTGGGTCATGGGTGGCCGTACCTTCGACACGCAGGCTTATTTCCAAACGCGGCCATTCGACGTTCGCCGCACGCCATCGGAACTGGGGCTGCTTGCTGAAGTATTTCGCCGGACGCCGGGCGTTTTGCGAAGCCTTCACCCAACGTGCAGCATTTGCGCCCTCGGTCCGCTGGCGAAGGAACTGACCACGGGCCATCATTTGGCACAGACCGGACTGGGACCCGACAGCCCCTTCGGAGTAATGACGCGCCGGCCGACGGCGATCTTGGGCCTCGGCGTCGAATATTTCCGGTGCCTCACTCAGGCGCACACGGCGAAATACGTGCTCGGAGAAGCGTACCCGGTCAAGTTCGCGAAGACAGAGTACATTCCGGTGACGCTGGTCGATTACGACGGCACGCGAATCGACTACCAACTGGGGCTTCCCGACCGCTCGAAGAATGCTCCGAAGCTCGACCTGCGGGTCCTCTGGTCCCTGCTTTCGAGGGACGAACTCGCGGAGTGGCGCTTCCACGGAGTGCCGATGTTCGTCGTTACTCGGGCCGGACTTGTCACTGAACGCTTAGTGGAAGCCGCTCGTCGCGGAATTACGATCTATGGGCGCGTGCCAGTCAACGGCGCAGCCATCGCAGCCGCTCGTCAGCCGGCAACGGAACCCGACCGATGAATGATTCAACTAACGGTAACGCCGCGGACATCGGCGCCCGACGGATGCTTTTGGCGGGCGACACGACGCTCGATCCGCTCGCTCGCTTGCTCGAGCGAGGAGCCGAGGCGCCAAAACTTCGCTGCTCCGCCGCGCCCTACGGCCAGGTCTATCAAATTCTTTTGGATGGCGGGCACCCTGCCTGGACAGATAATCCGGATTACCTCTTGGTTTGGACCGCGACCCACCTGACGCTCCCGTCAGTGGGGAAGCTCATGCGTTTCGAGTCGACCACGCACGATAATGCCTTGCGCGAGGCCGAGCAGTTCGCGGACGCCGTGATTGCCGCCGCCCGCAGAGTTGGCATGGTGCTCGTGCCTGCCTGGGCGTTGCCGGCGCATGAGCGCTGGATTCAGACGCTCACGTGGCGGCACAGCTTAGGGCTTGCAAATTTGCTCGCGCGAGCCAATCTCGTGTTGGCCGAAAAATTTGCGGAACATCCCAATATCGTAATGCTCGACACAGGCTACTGGCAGGCCAGCCTTGGCCGACCGGCGTATGACCAGCGAATGTACGCCGTCGCCAAGATTCTCTACTCTCAGCCACTTTTCGAGAAAGCTGCGAGCGAGATCAGAGCCGTCATACGCGGGTCGTTGGGCCTGGGACGCAAGGTTATCGTCTGCGATCTCGATAACACGCTGTGGGGTGGCGTAGCTGGCGACGATGGCCCAGGCGCCATTAAGCTCGGCGCGCCCGATCCGCTCGGAGAATGTTTCCATGCGTTTCAGTCCGCTCTTAAGGGATTGCGCTCGCGGGGTATTTTACTTGCGATCTGCAGCAAAAATGACGAGGCGTTCGCCCTGTCGGTGATAGCGGATCACCCGGCGATGGTTCTCCGCAAGAGCGACTTCGTGGCTTGGCGCATCAACTGGAAGGACAAAGCTGAAAATCTGGTGGCCCTTGCCGAAGAGCTTAATTTAGGCCTCGATTCGTTTGTTTTTCTTGACGATAGTCCGCAGGAGCGAGAGCAGATCCGCCAGATCCTGCCACAGGTATATACGCCGGATCTGCCAGCATCGCCTTCGGATCTGGCGTCATTCGTCTCCTCGCTTACGTGCTTCGAGACGTCCACCCTCGGCCAAGAAGATCGCGCGCGGACAGACATGTATCAGGCCGAACGCGGACGCAGAGAGGCCCGCGAACTCGGTGGTGACGTGGAGAGTTGGCTTCGCTCGCTCGAAATTGAAGTGCGCGCTGCGCCTTTGCGACGCGAGACGCTACCGAGAGCGGCGCAGCTCCTCAACAAAACGAACCAGTTCAATCTCAGCCTCCGCCGAATGGACGACGCGAGCTTCTGGAGTTGGGCCACCGAGCCCGGCAACACCGTGTATGTTTTTCGTGTCTCCGACCGCTTCGGCGATTCAGGCCTCACAGGCCTGGCCAGCGTTTCGCGAAGTGGATCGGACGCTCGCATCGTGGATTTCGTTATGAGCTGCCGCGTAATGGGGAAGAAGGTTGAGGAGGCGCTGCTCGGCTATACAGTGGCCCAGGCACATGCTGGCGGTGCCGCTCGCGTTACGGCTCCTGCTTTCGAGGGCCCCCGGAACGCGCCCGCGAGGGAGTTCTTTGCAGCCAAATACTCGAGCGGCGACGACGCGGCTATTGACTCTGCGCGCGTTAGCGTCCCGTCCACCGTTCGACTGACGGAGGAGAGCTAAGCGCCGCCTACGGGTGCTCTAGCCAATCCATGAAAGACGTGATCGCAATCCTCAATGATATTCGTCCAGGACAGGATTTTTCCGGGGCGAGCGACTTTTTCGGTCAGGGCGTGCTGGACTCGCTCGACCTGATCGCCCTGGTCTCAGCGCTTGAAGCGCGCTACAACATGTTCGTTGATGTGCAAGAGATGGTCCCCGATAATTTCCGCAGTCTCGCGGCGATCCAGGCACTCCTCGCGCGCCATGGCGTCAGCTTGTAGCTTGGAACCATAAGCAACAAAACAAGAAACAGCCATCCCCCTGCGCGGGTAAACTTTAAGCGGAGATCAGCATATGCCTATTGCGCGACGCACGTTGGATTTCATGCAAAGTGTTCTCAAGGTCTATGGCCCTTCGAAAATCAAGAAGGTCCTTTGGGACAAGGAATTTTCCAGCACCAAATGGGACTTCATCGATGATACGACCGGGGACTGCGTCTACCCGCATCTGGAAAAGTTTGCCCGCAATGGCAGCATTCTGGATCTCGGCTGCGGACCGGGCAACACGGCGAATGAAGTGGCCGATACGGCGTATACGACTTATGTGGGCGTGGATATCTCGCAGGCCGCGCTGGACAAGGCAGAGAAGCGCACCAAAGAATCCGGTCGCTCGGCCAAGAACACATTTGCGCTGTCGGACTTTCTCGGTTACGCGCCGACCCAAGATTTTGATGTGATCCTGTTTCGAGAATCCATGTACCACGTTCCGTTTGGGCAGGTGCGAACAATACTCGACAAATATTCGGCGCACTTGAAGCCCGGCGGCGTCTTTATCGTCAGGCTGTATGCCGGAGATATCAAGACCGGCGAGATCAAACATCGCGTGACATCCAAAATGGATTTGATCAAGCGCGAGTTCGATATCGTGGAAGTGGCGGAGTACGACACGCCGGGGCGACCGACAGTACTTATCTTTCGGCCGCGGGCCAAGAACTGAGTGGTCCGCTGCTCTTATGGAATGCGCCATGAAAATTAGCATTTTTGGATTGGGATACGTTGGAACCGTGTCCGCGGGATGCCTCGCCCGAGACGGGCATGAAGTTGTCGGCGTCGACCCAGTCCGCACGAAAGTTGATCTGATAAATGCCGGTCAGTGTCCCATCATCGAGGCGGATATCGGAGAGATTATCGCCTCGACCGTGAAAAACGGCCGGCTCCGGGCGACGGACGACCAGGACGAAGCCATTCGCAAGACGGAATTGTCGTTCGTCTGCGTTGGCACTCCGAGCCAACCCAACGGCAACCTCGATCTGACCCACATCCGGCGCGTGTGCGAAATGATCGGCACGAGCTTGAAGAGCAAGGCGGACCGCCACACCGTCGTCATTCGCAGCACGATTTTGCCCGGCACGATGCGTCAGATTGTGATTCCCACGCTGGAGGAAAACTCAGGGAAGACCGCGGGTGTGGATTTCGGCGTCTGCAACAATCCTGAATTCCTGCGCGAAGGATCCGCAGTGAAGGATTTCAATTGCCCGCCCAAGACGGTGATTGGAGAATTGGATCGCGCGAGCGGAGACATGTTGGCCGGGTTGTATGCGAAGTTGAGCGCGCCGCTGATTCGCACGGATATCGAAACCGCGGAGATGGTCAAGTACGTCGACAACAGTTGGCACGCACTGAAGATCGGATTCGCCAATGAAATCGGGAATTTGTGCAAGTCGTTTTCGATCGATGCGCACGAGGTCATGAAGATCTTCTGCCAAGACAAGAAGCTCAATATTTCTCCCGCGTATCTTTTGCCAGGTTTCGCGTTCGGCGGTTCTTGCTTGCCCAAGGATCTGCGAGCGTTGGCTTACAAAGCTAAAATGCACGATTTGGATTTGCCGATCATGAATGCGATCCTGCCGAGCAACGAATTGCAGGTTGCCAAGGGCGTGCAACTCATTACGGAAAAAGGACACAAGCGTATCGGCGTATTGGGTTTCAGCTTCAAAGCGGGCACGGACGATCTGCGTGAGAGTCCGATGATTGAGGTCATCGAACGTCTCATCGGGAAAGGCTATGACCTGCGCATTTACGACAAGAACGTGAATCTCGCGAGCTTAGTCGGCGCCAATCGCGATTTCATTCTCAATCGCATCCCGCACATTTCGCGATTGATGGTCAACCGCATCGATGCGGTTCTCGATCATGCCCAAACGATCGTGATCGGCAATAAGGATCCGGAGTTCCAGGGCGTCTACGATCGTTTGCGCGCAGATCAACGCCTGGTCGATTTCGTTCGAATCGCAGGCCACAGGAGCGAGAATGGCAAGTACGACGGTATCTGCTGGTAAAGGACTTGCGGCCACAGGCGTCCCAGCAATTTCGAAGGACGAGATTTATAAGTCCATTTCGAGGCTCTCCGACTGGCTCGAGAAGAGTGATTATTGCGGTTACGACACCTTCGATGGGTTGAATGCCAAATATCTCCGTCCGCTGACCTTCGAAACTAAGTTTCTGCGCATAGTGCTGCAACAGGGAGTCCGCCGGTTTCCCATCAATCTCCGGCCGCTGCTAATGATTCCGAAGAGCCGTTCCACCAAGGGAATGGGCTATCTAGCCAAAGGATTCATACGTCTTCAGGAAGCGACCGGCAATGAGTCGTGGGGGAAAAAGGCTGAGGCTGCGTTGGAATGGCTGATTGAAAATGAATCCAAAGGTTATGCAGGCGCATGCTGGGGCAATCATTTCGATTATCAGTCACGCAACGGCTTCGTGTCTGCCAGAATCCCGTCTGTCGTATGGACGGCACACATCGGCCATGCGTTCTTGGATGCCTATGACTACTTCAAGACAGATGAGTATCTTCAGGTGGCTGTCAGTTCCTGCGAACACATCCTCCGAGATTTGGGTGCCACGGTCGACGGAGACGCGCGCTGCATAAACTATTTCCCGATTTCTACTTACCGCATACATAACGCCAACACACTCGGGGCAAGTTTACTCGCCCGCACGTACTCGTATACGGGAAACGAGTCCTTTCGATCGATGGCTCAGAAAGCGATGTTGTATACGGCGAATCATCAGAGACCGGACGGATCCTGGTATTACGGCGAAGGTGCGAATGTTCGTTGGGTCGATAATTTCCATACTGGATATGTTCTCGATTGTTTCAGGTACTATCGAACGACCACAGGTGACGATCAATTCGATGAGAAGCTGAATAAAGGATATCAATTTTGGAAGAATACATTCTTCCTGACCGATGGCACGCCGAAATATTACGATTACAAGACCGTGCCGATCGATATTCAGTGCGCGTCACAAGCGATAGACACGCTCGTCTTTTTTAACGGTCAAGACCCAGAAAATATTCATCTCGCGTTGAAAGTGGCCAAGTGGACAATCGACAACATGCAGGACAGGAGCGGCTATTTCTATTACCGGCGATATTCTCGATGGTTGGTCAACAAGACTCCAACGCTGCACTGGGGTCAGGCGACGATGTTCTGCGCACTCGCGGGTCTTTATAAGCTGCTTTAGGACCTCGGACGAGAGCGAATTCCGAATGACGCTGCCGTCACTGAGAGTCTCGCTTTGCGTTGGGATGCCCGGGCGTTTGTGCGGAGAAGGTTGTCAGAGCTGAGAGATAACTACCTCAGTAGAAGCCCGCGCGTGCTTGCGGTTGCCAAAGCTCTACAGCGAGCGGTCGCGCGTTAATGTCGAAGACAGAATCCGACGCGCTGTGGAAGCTCCGGAAGCCTGATTGTTTCTAGAATTGCTCACATCTCAGACGGCGTTCTGATGCGTTCATGATGAAAAAAGTCCTCATTATCGTTGAGAATATGTCTGTGCCGTTAGACACGCGCGTGCGGAAGGAAGCCTTCTCGCTGCAGGAGAACGGTTACTGCGTCTCGGTAATATGTCCCAAATGGAAAGAGAACTCTAAAACTTATGAACTCCTTAATGGAGTTCACATTTATCGACATCCGATGCCGAAAGAGGGGAATGGTCTCGGCGGCTACTTGCTCGAATATTGCTCTGCGCTATTTTGGCAATGTTTGTACGCGTGGTGGATCTATTTTCGACGCGGATTTCAAGTGATTCAGGGTTGCAACCCCCCTGACGACATTTTCCTGGTCGCCGTTCCGTTTAAAGTTCTCGGCGTTAAATACATTTTTGATCACCACGACGCGACTCCAGAGCTGTATCTCGCAAAATTCGGTAAGAGCGGATTCTTCTACAGAGTGCAGGCGTGGCTTGAGAAGATGACGTACCGCTTCAGCGATGTAGTCATGGCGACGAACGCCAGTTACAGAGACCTGGCCATGACCAGGGGCGCGATTTCCCCGGAAGATGCATTCATCGTCCGTAACGGGCCGGACCTGGAAGTCTTTAAGCCAGTTCCCACAAACGATGCCTTAAAGCACGGCAAGCGCTTCTTGGTTGGGTATGTCGGTCACATGAGTGTCCAGGAGGGCCTGGACATCCTCCTCGACGTCGCAGCGCATATCAA
>JBEKDK010000110.1:0-10782 GCA_050014395.1 Candidatus Acidiferrales bacterium
ACAAAAAGCGAACATTACTTGACACGTGGCGAATGAAAAGCGAAGATATCGCCACGGCGAGGTTGGTTATGGCCACTGCTCCCACGGCTCACGCAACGCACGCAAACCGCAAGGTCGCGGCGCGTCGCGCGGGCCAACCCACTCCCTACCTGTTCCCCATCGTCCCGAGCCACCGGGACCAAGACAGTCAGGCCGCCCGCGAATCCAGCGGAACACTTGAATCGCCGGCTCCAACCGCCGGCATTGCCCGCCTCGCCGCTTCCTCCCCTTTAGGCGCCGCCAAGCGCGGCACGGAATATTTTCTGCTGCCGGTGAAATCGATCCTAAATCGATGCGAGTCCGAGCGCGTGCCCTTTGGCTGGACCGTGAATCCCTATCGCGGCTGCGAATTTGGCTGCCTTTACTGCTACGCGCGCTACACGCATGAGTATATGAATCTGGATGGCGGCGATTTCGAGCGCAAAATCTACGTGAAGCAGCATGCCGGCTGGCTGGCCGGGCGCGATTTGGCCGAAACGGACGTCGCGGGCGAGCACATCGCCATCGGCACGGCCACCGATCCGTATCAGCCGGCCGAAGGCGAGTTCCGCAACACGCGCGCGATTCTCGAGCGCATGGCGCAGCGCGAAGGCTTGAGCGTTTCGATCACCACGAAGTCCGATCGCGTCGTGAACGATATCGACATTCTGCGCGAAATCCACGCGCGCTCCACGCTCTTCGTGAATCTGAGCGTCACCACAGTGCGGCCGCGCCTGGCGCGCATTCTGGAGCCGCGCGCGCCGCGCCCCGATTTGCGATTGGCGGCGGTGCGTAAGCTGAGCGACGCAGGGTTGTCCACAGGAGTGCTGGCGATGCCGGTGCTGCCGGGAATCACCGACAGCGAGAGCGACCTCGACGCCCTGGCGCGGGCCGCGGCCGAAGCCGGCGCGCAATGGTTCGCAACAAGCGCGGTGTTTCTGATGCCTTCGGCGCAGAAGGAGTTCTTTCCGTTTCTCGATAAGCGCTGGCCGAAACTTGCGCGCCGCTATCGCGAGTGGTACGCGAAGAATGCGTACGCGCCGGAGGAGTATCGCCAAAAACTTTCGGCGCGCGCCGCCGCATTGCGGAAAAAATATGGCTTGGGCTCGCGGCCCGATCGTGCGTGGGTGAATTCGTCCGAGCGGCAATTGCCGCTTGAATTGCTCAAGGCCTGATGGTGGGCTTAGACAGGATTGTGAGTTTAGACAGAATGCTGAGTTACGGCATGGTGGTGACCTAGGGCATGATGATGCGCGACGTTTCGGCCGGCTGCGTCGCCGCCGGGCGCGGAAATTGCTCACGCAGGAATTGCAGATAGCCGCGCGTATTCGGTCTTCCGTTTGACCGGCTGCGGCCCACTCGCGCGAGAAACACCAACAACTTGAACACGTCGGTGTCTTTTGAGGCCGGCGCGCCGCCGCGGCTCTCCGGCTTTTTCCACTCCTCGAGAAATTTAAGCAGAGTGCCGTACAAGGCTTGCGCGAGCGGCGCGGCGGGCGGCCGTTCGTAATATAAGCCTGCGCCGAGCGTGCGGTACGTTTCGGCCAGCGCCATCAGCGCGGCGAGCACGTTCGAATCCACTAGCTCGCGATGCTCGTCCGCAGCCGCTAGCAGCGCACGTACGAAAAATGAGAGCAGCGGGCGCTGATCCTCGATCAAATCCGCGTGAAACGATACATCCGGAAACGGCGCGTCGGATTCGGCAGGCGCAGAGCGATGCTCTTCCTCCCAACGGTGCGCGGTGATCAGGTAGGAGCAATCGGACGGGCAGTCGAGAGTGACTTCGCGCTCGGTGCCGCAGCACACGGCGCAGATCTTTTCTCCCTTGGCGGGACAAAAGCGCTGCGGTCGCCGTTTGTTGCAGATCGGGCACGGATCGGATGCTGGCACGAATTAACTCCTGTCTCTTCTTCGGCGATGGCGCGCAAACAATGCACGCGATGCGCGGCTGCTCGGGAAACGACGAGGCCCGCGCCGTCTTCTGGCTTCTGGCGCGGGCCTCGAATCGATTCGCGGTACGAACCGGCAATGATTCTTACTTGGCTGGCGGCGCTGCCGGCGTAGCCGGCGCTGGCGTTAGCGGTGCCGGCTTCGCCGGTGGTGGCGGCGCGAACCTATTGAGCAAGTCGAGCAGTTTCTGCGCCTCCGGTGTAGGCTGGACGTCTCCGCCGCGCACAATATGCATGGCGGAATACTTCTTGCCGTAAATTTCCATGTTCGCGTCTTCATCTTGACGCAGCGTTGAACCAACCAGCGCGACGCCGGCGAACAAGCCGCGCGCGCGCGAGTAGGAAAGAATCTCCGCGCGCATGTAGACGTCGCTATCGGCTTCGGCTGCGCGGCCCACAGGACCGGCAGCGGCGGATGCGTCCGCGCCAATCTTTATTCTGCTGTTGAGCAGCGATTCAGCGCCGCTTCCAGGCATGATCAGCAGCACCAAATCGGTGGCCTGCACGCCGATCTGCGCGCCGAAGCTGCCGCCTTCAACGCGCATCATCGTCGGCGCACTCCACGGCCCATTGAAATTTTCGCCGCTGCGGCAGGTCATCGCACCGCGGCCATACAGGCCGCCGCCCATAAACGCGGCTTTCATCACCGAGGGAATCACGGCGACACAAACGGCATGGTCCAAAATTTTCTGCGGAATGCTGTCCGGCATGTTCACGATGTCGTTCATCACCTCGCCGCACATCCTCAAGCGGTCGGAGCTTCTGGTATCGTTGCCTTCCTGCGCGGCAGCGCCGGCAATCGGCGCAAGGGCAAAGGCCAGCGCGATTAAAACGGAGCACAATTTTTTCATGCGATTTTTCTCCTTTGGAGTGGGCGCCTTCATGATAGGTCTTCGCAAAGCGCGATGCAACGCAACGCGGTGGCCGCCCTTGCTGCGCGCTCGCGTCGGGCGTGGCGTGCGCCGCCGCGGCGTTGGCATATAATTGCCCGATCGGGATGTTGCGCCTGCACACTTTGATGCGTTCGCGAAAATCGATGCTGCCTGCCAATTTTCGGCCGCGCCTGCGAGGCTCGCTGCTGGCCGCCGCGGCGTGCGCGCTCGGCGTGCTGGCCGCCGGCGCGCAGGATCGACCGGCGAGCGCGGACTCCGCGCAGGGCTCGGCCGCGACATCGTCGAGCGTGCGGGCCGACGTTCAGAGATTCGCCGCGCGCGTCGAGGTGCAGCTCGCCTCTCGCGGAGCTGCCAGCGGCTCGTGGGGCTTGCTGGTCGCCGACGCCGACAGCGGCGAAGTCCTCTACGAAAAAAACGCCGATCGTTATTTCGCGCCGGCGTCGAACGCCAAAATATTCACGACGGCGCTCGCGCTCGCAACGCTCGGCCCCGGATTTCGCTTTCGCACGACGATTGAAACGCACGCGGCGCTTTCGCCCGCAGGGCGCCTTGCCGGCGACCTGGTGTTGGTGGGACGCGGCGATCCCAATCTATCGAATCGCAAATTTCCGTTCGATAAGGAAGTTGAGCGCGAAGGTCCGCC
The DNA here is from genome assembly GCA_050014395.1 of Candidatus Acidiferrales bacterium. Classification (GTDB taxonomy): domain Bacteria; phylum Acidobacteriota; class Terriglobia; order Acidiferrales; family UBA7541; genus DASPOJ01. The sequence goes on from JBEKDK010000110.1 coordinate 3,504, forward strand.
GGAAAAAGTGTTGGCCGATTTGGCCGATCAGGTCGTGGCGCACGGCGTACGCGAAATTGCGGGAGACATCGTCGCCGACGATTCCTACCTTTCTTATGAGCGCTTCCCAGCAGGCTGGACCGTCGACGACATCATGTGGGGTTCCGGCGCGCCGGTCTCCGCGATCGTGGTCAACGACAATACGTTCACGCTGGAGTTGCGCCCCGCGGCGCGCGAAGGCGATCCCGCCACTTTCGTCACCGCACCTTGGGCGGGCTTTTACACGATCGAAAACGGAATTCTGACCGGCGCGCGCGGCGCGGAGGAAAAGCTGCGCGTCTCGCGCGAGCCCGGCTCGCGCACCATTCGCCTCTCCGGCTCGATTCCCGCCGGCGCGGAGCCGCGAATTTTGACCGTCGCCATCGAAGAGCCGGCCGAATACGCCGCTGCGTTGCTGATGCAACTGCTCGAAGAGCGCGGCGTGAAAATTTCCGGCGTGGCCCGCGCAATCCACGCCGAACCGCCGCCCGAAACGCTGCCTGTACGCGACATGGCGGAAGCCAGGCCCGCCCCCGGCGTGCAAGCTGCGGCCGCGACGCCGGCCGCGCCTGTCAATCTGGGGAATCCGGTCACAGTGCACCTCGCGACCACTGTGCTGGCTGAACACATTTCGCTGCCGCTGTCCGAAGACGTGCGCTTGGCGAACAAGATCAGCGAGAACTTGCACGCCGAATTGCTGCTGCGCATTTCGGCGCGAGAAACTACAGGAGCGATGAGTATCGAAGACGCCCTGCCGTTCGCCGAATCGTGGCGCGACGCCGCCGGCCTGCCCGCGGATGGCGCGTTGCTCACGGATGGCTCGGGCCTTTCGCGCGAGGATCTGGTGACGCCACGCGCCGCCGTGGCGCTACTCGAATACGCGGCGCGGCAATCGTGGGGCGAGCTTTTCCGGTCAACGCTGCCGATCGCCGGCGAAGACGGCACGCTCGCCGACCGCATGAAAGCCACGGCTGCGGCGGGCCGCATCCAGGCCAAGACCGGCACGCTCGAACACGTGAACGCGCTTTCGGGCTACGCGATCTCTGTGGGCGGAGCGCATCTGGTTTTTTCATTTTTGAGCGACGATCACGCCATGCGCGCACATGACGCTGAAGAAGTGCTCGATGCCATCGCCGTCGCCATGGTTGAGGAATTTCAGCCGTCGCACGCCAGTTCGCTCGCCGTAACGCCCGGCGCACAGCCCGGCGCGGAGAGAAGCGCGACGCCAAATCCTCAAAAAGAAAATCGGCGCTAGCTGCACGCGCCGCGGAACCGACACCCCATGCCAAAACGCAAACCGGCCCGGCCGGAACGCCTGCCAGTGATCACCGTGTTCGGCAGTTCGCGGCCTCGCGAAGGCGATGCCGATTACGAATCGGCGCGCGCACTCGGCCTCGCGCTCGCGCAGCGCGGCTTCGCCGTGTGCACGGGAGGCTACGGCGGCGTGATGGAAGCGGCGTCGCGCGGCGCGAAGGAAGGCGGCGGGCGCGTGCTGGCCGTCACCGCGAAATTTTTCCACCCGCACGCGAATCGTTGGGTGGATGAAGAATTTCGCGCCGCCACATGGCAGCAGCGCCTGTTTGAATTGATTCGCCGCGGCGACGGTTACGTTGCGTGCAAAGGCGGCACCGGCACGTTGGTCGAGCTGGCCGTCGTATGGGAAATGCTGAACAAGGGCATCGTGCGCCGCCCGAAACCTTTCGTAGTGCTCGGCGCGTTCTGGGCGCCGGTGCTCGAATGCGTCCGCGAAGTGGAGTGCGAGCGATCGAAGTGGGCTGAATCGGAGAGCGCGTTGGTGCGCGTTGCGGACACGCCTGAAGCCGCCGCCGCTTTCTTGGCGGAGCGCCTGCTTGAGGCGAAGCTCGGCGCGAAAGCGGCCGCGAAACCCGCGCCCGCGCTATTCTGAAACTCTCATGTCCCGCTCCGCACAAGACGTTCTGGAACTCGATCGCCTGCGCGATCTTGTACGCGGCGAAACCACGTGCGCGCTCGGGCGCCGCGCGATCGATGCGCTGGAATTTTCCACCGATCGGGCTTATCTCGATGCGCAGTTCGAGTTGATTGCCGAAGGCGTTGCGTATTTGCGCGCCGGCAGCGATCTCGGATTCGGCGCGCTGCCCGATCCTGCAGAGTGGCTGGCAAAGGCCGCGGCCCCGGGAACGATTCTGACGCCGCTCGAATTGCTCGACGCCGCTTCGCTCGTCGAGACAACCGAAGCGCTGCGGCAAACTTTTCGCGGCGACGCGCCGAAGTTCCCGCTGCTCGCCGCCCGCGCCGCCTCGCTGGCCGATTCGCGCGCGCTGGCTCGCGAAATTCGCCGCGTGATTCTGCCGGACGGTACGCTGGCCGACGATGCCTCCCCCGCGCTAAAGCGCGCGCGCACCGCGTTGGGCCGCACGCGCGTGGCCATCGAAAAAGCGCTCGACCACATTCTGCGCGAGCGCGGTTTGCCGCCCGGCGAAGATTACGTCACGCGGCGCAACGATCGCTTCGTCGTCCCTGTGCGCGCCGCGGAGCGCCGCACCGTGCCGGGCGTAGTGCACGCCTCAAGCGCCACGGGCCAGACGCTGTTCGTCGAGCCCTTCGAGACCGTCGAGCTGAATAATCGCCTCGTCGAACTCACCGATGAAGAAGCCGCGGAGATCGCGCGCCTGCTCGAGGAGTTGACGCACCGCGTGCAGGACGCGCTCGCTCTGCTGCGCGCCGCCGCCGCGGCCGTCGCCGAATTCGATTCGCTCTTCGCGCGCGCGCGATTCAGCCGGCGCGTCGATTGCGCGCGACCAATTTTCGGAAGCGCCGCATCCACCGCGCCTCACCTCGCGCTTCGCGCCGCACGCCATCCGGTTTTGGACGATGCGCTGCGCCGCCAGGGCCGCGCGGCTGTGCCGATCACGCTGGAACTGGGCGGCGCGGAAACCGTGCTAGTGATCAGCGGTCCGAACACCGGTGGAAAAACGGTGGCGCTGAAAACGGTGGGTCTCGCCGCGCTCGCGGCGCAATGCGCGATTCCTGTGGCCGCGGATTCCGCCGAACTGCCGATTTTCGATCGAATCCTCGCCGACATCGGTGACGAGCAATCCATCACCGCCGATCTTTCCACTTTCTCCGCGCACGTGCTGAATCTCCGCGCGATGCTTGAAGTCGCTGGGCCCGGGTCGCTTGTGCTGGCCGACGAAATGGGCACCGGCACGGCTCCGGAAGAAGGCGCAGCGCTGGCCGTCGCGCTTCTCGACGCTTTTCGCGCGCGCGGCGGATTGACGCTGGCGACCACGCATCACGATCGATTGAAATCCTACGCCGCCGCCACGCCCGGTGTGCTGAATGCGTCGGTGGAATTCGACGCCGTCGCTCTGCGGCCCACATATAAGTTGCGCGTCGGCGTGCCGGGCGGCTCGAGCGGCATTGAAATCGCCGAGCGCCTCGGCCTTCCCCACGACGTCATCGAGCGCGCACGCGCCCTGCTGGAACCCGCCGCGCGCGAGGCCGCGCAACTCATCTCCTACTTGCATCGTGTGCGCGACGACCTGGAACAAGCGCAGCGCGACGCGGCGACGCAAGCGCGCGAACTCGATCGCGAACGCCAACAATTGCGCACCGAATGGATCGAGCGGCAGCGGCGGCGCATCGCCGAACTCGAACGCGAATTCGCCGAAGCCATGAAGCTGCACGAAAAGCAGATCGCGCAGGCGATCGAAGCCGTGAAAGATCGCGAGCTGCGCGCGCAACTCGAAAAACAAACGCGCCGTAAAATTTCCGGCTTCCAGGCCGACGCGAAAGCCGCCGCCGATGCCGCCGTGCTGCAGCAACTCTCCGCGTCGCAGGCCGATCTGGGAGTTGGCGCGCCGCAAGCGGATTTGCCGCCGCGCCCCGATCAGCTCGTCGAAGGCGCGCGCGTCCGTGTGCGCGGTTGGCCCGCCGCGGCCACGCTGCGCCGCCGCGACGATTCCACTGCCGAAGTCGAAGCCGGTTCGCTGCGCATGAAAATCGCGCTGGAAGACATCGTCGCCGTGCTGCCCGCCCCGGCGCCGACGACCGCCGGCAAAGGCGGCCGCTCGGGATTGACCGTGCACGCTAAGCCGGATTCAGAGGACTCGGAAACAGACGCGGCCGTCGATGAAATCAATCTGATCGGCTGTACCGTCGAAGAAGCCACGCGTCGCGCAGACAAATTCATCGATCAAGCCGCCGTCGCCGGAAAACCGCGCGTCCGCCTGATCCACGGACACGGCACGGGAGCCCTGCGCCGCGGCCTAGCCGAATTTTTGTCCACGCATCCGCTGGTCGAGCGCATCGCGGCCGAGGCCGAAGAGCGCGGCGGGACAGCAATCACGGTCGTCGATCTGAAAGACTGAAAGCGGGCTACACTCTAAAGCAGTCTCATGGCTGAAGCAGGATCATTCGCCGATAAGGTCAAGCAGCAAGCGGACATCGTCCGTGTGGTGGGCGAATACGTTCGCCTGAAAAAATCCGGACAGAATTTCACCGGCCTGTGCCCGTTCCATTCCGAAAAGACGCCGTCGTTCGCCGTTCATCCCGTAAAGCAGATTTACCACTGCTTCGGCTGCGGCGTGGGCGGCGACGTTTTTCAGTTCGTGATGGAAATGGAAAAATGCAGCTTTCCGGATGCGGTCCGCAGCGTGGCGGAAAAATGCGGCATCGCCGTGCCGCGCCCGCGCGAGCGGTCACCCGAGGAGCGCCAGGAAAATCAGCAGCGCACGGCGCTGGTGGAAATCCATCGGGAGGCGCAGGCATTTTTTTCGCGGCAATTGGAAACCACGATGGAAGGAAAAGCCGCGCGCGCGTATCTGGAGGACCGCGGCCTGGATGCGCAGGCCATCACGAGATTCGGATTGGGCTATGCGCCTTCGGGCGGCGACGCGCTGCTGCGCGCGCTGCGCGCGAAGTATGCCGAAAAATTGCTCACTCTCTCCGGCCTTGTAAGCAGTGACTCGTCCGGTCGGCTCTACGACAAATTTCGCCGGCGGATCATTTTCCCTATCGCCAACGAATCCGGAAAAGTGATCGCGTTCGGCGGCCGCGCCCTCGGCGACGATCAGCCAAAGTATCTGAACTCGCCCGAAACGCCGATCTACTCAAAAAGCGGCGTGCTCTACCATTTGGATCGCGCCAAAGAAGGCCTGCGGCAGCGCGATTTCGCCATTTTGGTGGAAGGCTACATGGACACGATCGCCGTGGCGCGCGCCGGTATCTCGAATGTGATCGCCAGTTGCGGCACCAGCCTCACGGAGCCACAGGCGCGTCTGCTCGCGCGCTTCACGCATCGCGTCGTCGTCAACTACGATCCCGATTCCGCCGGGCAAGCGGCCACCGAGCGCTCGCTTACGTTGCTGCTCGAACAAGGTTTCGAGGTGCGCGTGCTGCAATTGCCCGGCGGCAAAGATCCGGACGCATTCATTCGCGCGGAAGGCGCCGCGGCTTATACGAAACTCCTGGAAGCCGCGCCGCCCTATCTCGATTATTTGATTTCGCGCGCGCGCCAAATGGATCTGACCACGGCCGAAGGAAAGCTGCGCGCCGTGAATTTCCTTTTGCCCTATGTGCAGCGCAGCCCGAACAGCCTGCTGCGCTCGGAATGGGCCACGCGCATCGCGCAACAATTGCGCGTGGAAGAGCCGGTGCTGCGCGAATCGTTGAAGCGCGCCGCATCCGAGCGCCGCGACAAAGTGACCACCAATCCCGTGCTTGTGGCGCATCCCGGCAAGCAAGTCGAGCGCCGGCTGATCCAGCTTCTCTTTGAGGCTGAAGGCTTCCGCCGCCAACTCGCGCAAGCCATGCGCACCGAAGAATTGCATCGCGGCCTGGAAACGGAGCGCATCCTGGAAGCGCTGCTCGCAGCAATCCTGGTGCCCGGCGGCTCTGGTGAGCGGCCCGATGCCGTGGCGCTCGGCGCAGCGCTGGAAGATCGGGATAAGCGGCTCCTGTTCGAGATCGCCTTCGAGTCTGGGCAAGAATCCACGTGGGAAGAGGCCGAAAGCTGTCTCGGCACGCTGCGCCGCCTGCGCTTTGAAACCGAGCTGGCCGCGATCCAGGCGGAAATCGAAATCCAAGCAAAATCGAAATCGGCGGAGAGCGCCGAAGCCTTGCGCCAATTGCTCGAGCGCAAACAAGAGCTCAGCCGCCGCCGATCCGGCGCGGCGCACTGACGCCGCCCGCTACCCTCCCGGACTGAATCCGTTGGACACAAGGTGTTGACGAGCGCGCATTTCGCCGTGTAACTTGTCGGGGTTTCACGCGGAACTCTCCTTGGGTGACGTGCATCCAATCCATTGGGCGGCGAGACCCCGATGGGCAATCGGGACGATTCAGGACCGGGCCGAACGTACGAGAATCACGGCAATCCCACAAACGGATTCATTCATTCGGGAATTTTTCCCTGGCGCGGTTGCTGATCCCCGGGGCACGTCCCTGTTCGTCTGCCGGACTGCGCGGAGCGCATTGCTTCAATCGGCTGCGCGGAGCGCATTGCTTCAAGCATCTGCGCGAAGTGTAGTGCGTTAGATTAGGAATTGGCGGAGGGCCCTTTGCCGTCGGCCATCGAAGAGAAATTTGACCAGGTACGCCAGCTCATCGCCTTGGGCAAAGAACGCGGCTACCTGCTCTACGACGAAGTGAACGACGCGCTGCCGGCCGAAGTGCATTCGTCGGAAGATATCGACGATCTGCTCTCGACATTCGAGCGCTACGGAATCGATGTGTATGAAGACGCTGCCGCTGCCAAGGCCGCGCGTTCATTGGCCGAGCCTGCAGAAGCCCCCGAACCCGAAAGTAAGTCCGAAGCCGCGGACGAAAGCGAACTCGACTTAACCCCGGGCACGCTCGAAAAAACCAACGACCCGGTGCGCATGTATCTGCGCGAGATGGGCACGGTTCCGCTGCTGACGCGCGAAGGTGAAGTGACCATCGCCAAGCGCATCGAGCGCGGGCAGAACCTCGTGCTGAAAACCGTCACGCGCTCGCCGATCGTGCTGAAAGAATTGCTTTCGGTCGGCGAGGATCTGCGCAAGGGCACGCGCTCGATCAAAGAAATCATTCAGTTCGACGACGAAGAGCTGACCGAAGAAAAAATCGAGAACAAAACCAAGAGGACGCTGAAGGTGCTCGAACGCATCGGCAATCTGTATCTCGAGGCGCTGAAGCAAGCGGCGAAACTCGAGAAGACGCCGAAATCGAAAAAGCGCCCCTACTTGCACGCGCGCTACGCCGTGGCGCGCACGCGGATCGAAATGTCCGATCTGGCGCG
>JBEKDK010000111.1:0-10500 GCA_050014395.1 Candidatus Acidiferrales bacterium
CGAAGGCATCACCTTCACGGTGTACGGCAACAAAGAAGGCACCGAGCGAATTTTCCCCAACGATTTGGTGCCGCGAATCATCCCCGCCGGCGAATGGGCCAAGATTGAAAAAGGATTGACGCAACGCATCACGGCGCTGAATATTTTTCTGAAGGACATTTATCACCAAGGCCAAATTCTGAGCGACGGCGTGGTGCCGCGCGAACTGATTTACAGTTGCCGCCACTTCCGGCGCGAAATGCGCGAGCTGCAAGTTCCGCGCGACGTCTATGTGAGCGTCTGCGGCACGGATTTGGTGCGGCTGCCGGGCAGTGAATTCGCCGTGCTGGAAGACAACTTGCGCGTGCCGAGCGGCGTTTCGTACATGCTGGCGAATCGCAAGGTGCTGAAGCGCGTTTTCCCCACGCTGTTTCGCGATTACAACGTTTGCCCCGTCGACCATTATCCGCAAGCGCTGCTGGCCACGCTGCGCAGCCTGGCGCCGGCGAATTGGCCGACGCAGCAAGACGCCGCGACCGTGCTGCTGACGCCGGGCGTGGCCAATTCCGCGTATTTCGAGCACACCTTCCTAGCGCAGCAGATGGGGATCGAATTGGTGGAAGGCCGCGATCTGCTGGTGCACGACAACGTGGTGTACATGCGCACGACCGCCGGACTGCGCCGCGTGGACGTGATTTATCGCCGCGTGGACGACGACTTCATGGACCCGCTGTGCTTCCGGCCGGATTCAACGCTGGGCGTGCCCGGTTTGTTCAATGCCTATCGCGCTGGCAACGTGACGCTGGCGAACGCCATCGGCACCGGCGTGGCCGACGATAAAGCCGTGTATGCGTACGTGCCGGCGATCATCAAATATTATTTGGCCGAAGACGCGATCCTGCCGAATGTTCCGACGTATCTGCTGAACGATGCATCGAGCCGCGCGATGGTGCTCGAAAAGTTGGACGAGATGGTGGTGAAGGCCGTGGGCGAATCCGGCGGTTACGGAATGCTGATCGGTCCGCACAGCACCGCGGCGCAGCGGGAGGAATTCCGCCAGCGCGTGCTGGCCGATCCGCGGAACTACATCGCGCAGCCGACGCTGGCGCTTTCGCGCGCGCCGTGCTTGATCGGAGACGACGTGGAATCGCGGCACATCGATCTGCGGCCGTACATTCTGTTCGGCGAAAAAGTTACGCTGGTGCCGGGCGGGTTGACGCGCGTGGCGCTGCCGAAAGGCTCGCTGGTCGTGAATTCCTCGCAGGGCGGAGGCAGCAAAGACACTTGGGTGCTGCGCGCCGAACAAACACGCGAGCCGGGGATTACGCAGAAGTCTGCCGCGGACCTGGAAGAGGCCGCCGCGGATGCGCAGGCCCTGGATCGCGCGCGGCGCCCAGAGGGGAAGCTTAGGCAGTGAGGCCACCGAGGAGCTTCGATTCCCCGGCGGCCCAGCGAGATGCGGGAATGCTATCGCGCGTCGCGGACAACCTGTACTGGATGAGCCGCTACCTGGAGCGGGCCGAGCACACGGCTCGCCTGGTGGACGTGGAACTCGAGTTGTGGCTCGATCAGGCGCAGCGCGCCGGGGCGGAGCGTTGGCGCTTCTTGCTCGCGGCGTTGCAGACGGCGCCGCCAGGCGAAGGGCCAGTGAGCGCGGCAAGCCTGGTCGAGACGCTGGTGTTCAATCGAACCAGGCCATCCTCGCTGGTTTCGTGCATCGCGGCGGCGCGGGAAAATCTGCGGCACGTGCGCGAACAGTGCAGCTCCGAAATGTGGGAACAACTGAACCGCTTGTACCTCAGCGTAATGGATAAACAGGCCGACGAGAGCCGCCACTTGAAATCGCACGCATTCCTGCGCGGCGTGCGCGACGGCGCTCACCTATTCCAGGGAATCACCGACGGCACGATGAGCCACGGCGAAGGCTGGCAATACATCCAGCTGGGGCGATACGTGGAGCGCACCGAAACGCTGGCTTCGCTGATCGGCGCGCATTTCGAGCGCTTGCCGCACAAGTCCGACGAAGCGGTGGAGACCGCCGAGTATCTGGAATGGATCGGATTGCTGAAGGCCTGCGGCGCGTTTGAATCCTACTGCAAGGCGTACACGGCGGAGATTCGGCCGATGCAGGTGGCGGAATTCTTGATCCTGAACTCCGATTTCCCGCACTCCGTGAGATTTTCGGTGGATCGCGTGGAATCGGCGCTGAAAACCATCGCCAATCTGACGGAACGAAAGGCGGGAATGCCCGCGCGCATTGCCGGCCGTCTGCGCGCGCAATTGAGCTTCAGCCAAATCGACGAGATTTTGGCCGCGGGCGCGCCGCTGTATTTGCGATCGATATCGCGCGAATGCGTGCAACTGCACGCCGCGATCCATCAAATCTATTTCGACTATCCGGTGGAATCGGAGTTGGCGTCGTGAGCGCGGCGCCGGCGCGCGGCCTGGCAAAACGCGGGAGCGAAATATGGCCTATGCCATAAAGCACATCACGCGTTTCCGCTATGAACCCGAGGCGCGCGAGAGCGTGATGGAAGTGCGCATGCAGCCGCGCAGCGATGCGCAGCAACGTTGCGTCACGTTTTCGCTCGAGGTGAGCCCGCAGGCCAACATCATGTCCTATCAAGACCACCTGGGGAACACGGTGCATCACTTCGATATTCCCGGCCGGCAGCGGCAAATCCAGGTGACCGCGCACGCCATCGTCGAGGTGCACGAGCCGCCGCCGATCGAATGGGGAGAAATTGTGAATTGGGAGGGCCTGGATGCGCGCGTGGCCGCGGGCGATTACTGGGACATGCTGCTGCCCAGCAGTTACGCCAAGCCCACCGAGTTGCTGCATGACCTCGAACGCGAACTAAGAATCGAGCGGCGCGACACGCCGATCGAAATGCTGCTGACGATCAACGAAGGCCTGAACCGCACGTTCGAGTACGCGCCGAACAGCACGCAGGTGGATTCTCCGATCGACGATGCGCTGCGCAGCCGGCGCGGGGTTTGCCAGGATTTCGCGCACGTGATGATTGCGCTGGTGCGCGGGCTGCGGATTCCCTGCCGCTACGTGAGCGGATATCTTTATCACGCGGATAAAAAGGAAAAGCTGACGGCCGAAGGCGCCACGCACGCCTGGGTGGAGGCGTTTCTGCCCGATCTGGGCTGGGTGGCGTTTGATCCGACGAGCAATTTGACGGGCACCGAAAGGCACATCGCGATTGCGCTGGGCCGGGATTACGGCGACGTGCCGCCAACACGCGGAGTGTACAAAGGCGGCGGGGAAAGCGAGCTATCCGTGCTGGTGACGGTGACGCCCGCGGAATCGCCGGAGCCGGAAGACTTGCGGCCGGCGACCGTGATTCGCCGCAGCGCGCCTTACGATGCGGCGTCCGCCGAAGCGTTTCAGGATCAGCAGCAACAGCAGCAATAGTTAAATGGCAAGAACAAGGGCCCGACTGAAGATCGAAAATTCGCTTGCATTCAACGCTGCTTTACTGCGGCCGGGCGACTACTCCGCGTCTGTCGCCAGTTGGCTTGGCGCGCGTAAGCGCTTGACAATGAAGAAGATCGGCTCAGTGCACGAGCGCCCGGTGCGCTAATGTAACCGAAAATTCACAATCCCGGATGTTGCGTTCCGGTAGAATGCCGCCCCATGATCAACGAAATCCTTGAAATGCAAAGCCAAGCGGGATCGAAGGACGGCGAACGAATCATTCGCCTTACCGGTGTGCTGACGATTCACACGTTGTTCAATTTCCAATCGGCGGTGCGCGCGGAGACTTCGCCGGCGCTGGTGCTGGATTTTAGCGGCGTGTCGTACGTGGATTCCGCGGGGTTGGGCGCGATTGTCGGGGCGCTGCTTTCCTACCAGAAAGCCGGACGAAAATTCCTGCTGGCCGGCGTGAACGACCGCGTGACCGCGCTGATGAGCATGACCAACGTTCAGAAGATGATGCCGACTTTTGCGAGCGTCGAACTGGCCGAAGCTTCGCTGAGCTAGCGCCGCCCGCGCTTCCGCGTCTGAAAACGCACTTTCCCCCCAACGCAGCCAGTGGATTCACGGAACGAAACACTTGTGCGTCAATCCATTCGATCGGCGCAATCGGCAAAAAATGTCGGGAGGAAGATCGAACGGTTCGGTTGCCCCGGCGGCAAGTCAGTTCTTCGGCAGTTCGAGTGGCTCAAGCGGCTCGAGTGGTTCGAGCGGTTCGAGAGGACCGTCGAGGGGTTCGAGCGGCACCAGTTCGTCCGTGGACGAGATGTCGGTGCCTTCACGCTTGGCTAGTTTTTTCTGCGCGCGGCGTTCAGCCTTTGCGCGCGCCTTTTCCTGCCGTTTCATTTCTTTTTGACGCTTCTGGAATGTGATGGCCATCGTGGGCCTCCTGAATTTCGAGATGGGCGTAGCGCCGCCGCGACCGGCAAACGCCACGAAGGGTCAGCGAACGGCGCGCCGTTACCAGCGCGGTTCGCGCGGCGCGCGCGCAGCACCGCGATAATCTTCATTCGAAAAACCGCCGCCCCGGCCACGTCCCCCGCCACCGCCGGGACCGCGTCCGCCACCGCCACCGCCCGGGCCACCGCGTCCGCCGCCTTCAGCCTTGGGGCGCGCTTCGTTCACCTTGAGGTTGCGGCCACCGAAATCCTTGCCGTCGAGCGCTGCGATGGCCTTGGTGGCCTCATCGTCATTCGGCATTTCGACAAATGCGAAACCACGGGCGCGGCCGGTCTCGCGGTCCATCACGATGTGGATTCGCGTGACTTGGCCGAAGGGCTGGAACAGCGTTTGCAAATCGCTTTCGGTGGTCTGGAAGCTCATATTGCCGACAAACAGATTCTTCATTCTGGGTCTCCTTGATCCTGCCCCGTCCTTGCCCGTCTTTTCTGGCCCGTAGCGAAGTTCACGAATCTTGGCGTTCTGTGCGGGCGTTTCGCTAGCGCATACCCGCGGAATATTTTGGGCGCCGAGCCGCCGCGGAATCGAAAGACATCGTCACAGCGAGCCTTCGAGGAAAACCCGGAGCTTACTCGAGCGCGAAGGATGGCGCAGCTTGCGCAAAGCCTTGGCTTCGATCTGGCGAATGCGCTCGCGCGTCACGGCGAAGGATTGGCCGACTTCCTCGAGCGTGCGCTCGTTGCCGCCATCCAGACCGAAGCGCATCTTGATGATGCGCTCTTCGCGCGGCGTCAGCGTCTTCAGCATCGAAGCCGTCTGTTCCTTCAGGTTCAAGCTGATCACTGCTTCGGCCGGAGACACGACGGCCTTATCCTCAATGAAATCGCCCAAGTGCGAATCTTCCTCTTCGCCGATGGGGGTTTCGAGAGAGATGGGCTGCTGCGCGAGCTGCTTGATCTTGCGCACGCGATCGACAGGCACGCTCATGCGCTTGGCGATTTCTTCGGAGGTAGGCTCGCGGCCAAGTTCCTGCACGAGTTGGCGGCTGGTCCGCACCTGCTTATTGATCGTTTCGATCATGTGCACAGGAACGCGGATGGTGCGCGCCTGATCGGCGATGGCGCGCGTGATGGCCTGACGAATCCACCAGGTGGCGTACGTGGAGAATTTGTAACCGCGGCGCCATTCGAATTTTTCGGCGGCCTTCATCAGGCCGATATTGCCTTCCTGAATCAAGTCCAGAAATTGCAGGCCGTGGTAGGTGTACTTCTTGGCGATGGACACAACCAAGCGCAGGTTCGCTTCGGTGAGTTCTTTTTTGGCCTGTTCGGCTTCGGCTTCGCCGCGCAAGATCAAATTGAGCGTGCGCTTCAGGCCGGTCAGGCCGACTTCGCTGGATTCTTCGATCTCCCGGACTTCGGCGCGGCGGGCGCGCAATTCCTCGCGCGCTCCGGCGGCGACGTCGCCGCGAGAAGCATCAACGCGGCGCTCGAGACGTATCACTTCGCGTTCGAGTGTGTGCAGGCGCTCGACGGTCTGGCGCACAATGTCAATCAACCGCTTGCGCTCGCGCGGATTGAAGCCGATCGAACGGACCAGCAGCGACATTTCAATTCGCGTGCGCGCTAGCTGACGCCGCGCGCGCATCAGGCCACGCGCTTTTAAGCGCGGCTGGCGAACTAATCGCGCCGCCTGTTTGCGCCCGATTTCGAAGTGCTTTTCGATTTTGCCGATGATCTTCTGCGTTTGGCGCGCGCGTTCCTCGACAATGTCGTCGGTCAGCTCTTCCTGATCGAACTGCACGATGTCTTTGATCGAGCGCGTGCCTTTGCGCAGCTCTTCGCCGGCGGCCAACAAATTCTTGAGGACCAGCGGGGAGCGAGAAATCGTCTTGAGGACGAGCAACTGCCCGCGCTCGATGCGCTTGGCAAGCGCCACTTCGCCCTGGCGCTTGAGCAGCGGCGCCGATCCCATTTCGCGGAGGTACAGGCGGACCGGGTCCTCGGTTTTCGAAAGCGTGCCCGGTGTCAGGTCGAGTTCGGCGTCGTCATTGACGGCAGCCTCTTCCTTGGGCTCCGCTTCGGCGACTTCGACTTCTCCGGACGCCGCAAGAGCGGCCTTGGCGCTGAACAGATCTTCGTAGATGTTGATGCCGTAGCGCTCGAAGGTCGAAAGCAGATCTTCCATGTCTTCGGCCGAATGAATCTCCGGCGGAAGCATGTTATTCACATCGTCGTAGAGCAAATAGCCGCGTTCCTTACCGAGAGTGATAAGGCTGCGGACCTGCTCGTATTTTTCTTCAATCGCCAGCGACACAGGAATCTCCCCGTCCAGAACGGCTTCGGCGAAGCGGCTTCGGGACGCTTATTGGGCCCGCTGCGGCGTAAAGCCGCGCGGTTTTTTGGGCTTGCGGGCCTCGTGATACTCAGCGAGCTCCGCGTCGGTGACGCAAAAATGCGTAGTCGGAGGATCGTTCGGAATCAAGGCCAGTTCTCGATGTAGCCGCAGCGAACAGATATCCGGCGCATCCTGATAGCGCGCTCGATGAGAGACAAAGGCTTCATTGGCAATGCTCATCGTGTATTCGAGCGGATCGCTCGTTTCCCCTCGCACGGTGAACGTATATTCGCGGACTTGGGCTTTAGCCTCAAATCCAACGTACTTGACGATCATGGGATCACTCACCTGACACCTGCTAACTTCCCCCGGAACAACTAAAGCAGGACGATGAGCCTACGAAAAAGGGGCGAGCCAGCGGGCCGCCGGCTCGCCCACCGAGGCTAGAGGCTGGTCACGTTTGACGCTTGAAGACCCTTGGGGCCTGAGGTGACCTCGAATTCAACAGCTTGCCCTTCGTTCAGCGATTTGTACCCATCCGCTTGAATCGCGGAGAAGTGGACGAAAACGTCCTCGCCGGACTGGCGCTGTATGAAACCGAAGCCCTTGCTTGCGTTGAACCACTTTACAGTTCCTTGTTCCTTTGCCAATTGATTTCTCTTTTCTTTTTAAAGCTATTTGTGCTTCTCGAACGCCCTCAGCCGTACGTAAAAAAAGGCCGCAAGTGACTTGCAGCCCCTTTAAACGAATCCAAAGGTTATACAAGAGCAACAAACGCAGAGACATTATCGCACAATTCCCGTTTTATGTATATGGGATTTTTCTCAGGGCCAGGGGCGTCCCGCGGCTCGGCGGCACGCGGCCGGCGCGGCTGATCCGGTGTTCGCATACGGTGCACCGGCGGCGATTGTCAGGAAATGTTGCGTGACTTACGAACGAAGAGCGCGTAGATTGGACACTGACCTTTCGTTCCGAACACGTCCGCGATTTGGAGTTCCCTTGGATAAGCGGAAGATCTGTACGGTTGCGCTGCTGGTCTGTATGTCGGCAGTCAAGGTTTCGAGCCAGTCGCTCTCGGATTTTTCAAGATCCAATGGACCACTAGACACAAGCGCGCCGGGCGTCAGTGCGCCGAGTGCCAGCGCTCCGAGCGACGAGTCTGCGTTTCTCAAGACAGTAACCGACGAACATGGATTCGCCGAGTCCAGCGACGGCGCGTGCCTCTTCTACCGTTTTTGGGCCCCCGCCAACGGCGCGGAACCCAAGCACATCGTTCTCGTTCTCCACGGCATTGGGCTGCACAGCGGGGATTACAAGCCGACCGCGTTGGAACTGAACAAGGCCGGAATCGCCGTGTATGCGATGGATACGCGCGGCCACGGCCTTTCGTGCGGCAAGCGCGCCAACGTCCCCGAGCCCGCCACCGAAACCGGGGACATTGCAATCATGCTCGACAAGATTCACCGGTTGCATCCCCACGCGGAACTATTTTTGTTGGGAGAAAGCATGGGCGCGATTTTCGCGCTGAACTACGCGAAAGCAAACACTCCGATCATTTCCGGACTGATTCTTCTGTCGCCCGTCGTTTCGGTGAATCCAAAGCAATATGAGCAGATCAGAATGTGGCGCTACTTGCCGGATTTTCTTTTCTTTCGGGACAAGCCGGATATCGATTTGGCAGGCCGCGGTACCGCGACGGGCAAAGCTGACGTGCAAGCGGACGCGACATCGCCGGCCGATCCGCTCGAGTTCGACAAGATCAGTGTGAACTACATTCTGGAGTTGCGCCGCAACAAAGCCCATTGGACGGACACGGCGTCGCAGGTTCGAGTTCCCACGCTGATCATGAAGGGGGATCTCGACCAGGTGAGTTCGTCGGGGAGCGCACGCAGACTGTTCAACCTAATTGCCACCACGGACAAAGAGTACGAATCCTACCCAAACCTGGAGCATTCGCTGTTAAGCAGTTCCGAAGCGCCCGATATTTTGAACTCGGTGAGTGCTTGGATCGATCGCCACTAGACCGGCAGACCGCCCCGCCAGCGAAACCCGTGCAAGCACAAATCGTTCCAAAGGAATTGGTAGCGGTACCGGGAATCGAACCCGGGTTTCCAGATTGAGAATCTGGCGTCCTAACCCCTAGACGATACCGCCGTAAAACGAACAAGAAGGCTTGAAGGGTTTATAGCTTGCGGGCCGCGGCGGCGTCAAGGCGCGCCCCGGCGAGCGATTGTACCGCTGTGCGGATTACCTTGGGGGCGCGGCGGAGGATTCGGCTTCGGGCGCGGGCGATTGCGGCGCGGGAACGATGCGCAGATGGCGGCGAATCGTGAAAAACTTGTTACGGCAGGGCGCGCAACGATAGGCGGGCAGGCCCAGCTTGCGGAAGAACCAGGCAAACGGGCCGGTGACGTACTCGCGCGAGATACGCTTCACGTCCAAATTGCCGCAGCGCGGGCAATGCGCGTACTGCACCAGCGAATTCGGCACCGACCAGGCGAAGAAGCGCGTCGAGCACTCGCGGCAGCGCCAAGGACGCAGGCCAGTGAGCCCGAGCAGAAAGTCGCGCGCCCCGCGCCTATGCGAACGCCTGCATTCTTCGTTGAAACAATGTGGACAGATCATCGTGAGCCGGTCATCGGCCGCTTCTGCATGGCCCCCGTAGTGCAGCGAGACTAACCCAAGGATTATCGGCGCGGCAAGATATTATGGCCACGCGCGTCGCTCACGTGACAACCGCCCGCGATTTCAGCTTGAGCCGGCAGCCGCCGCGGTGTAGCGTCTCGGACATGCGAGTTGAACTCCAAGTGGAAAACGCGGCGCCGTCGAACCGAAAAGTCTTCCCGCCCGCGCACGGATACGTGAATCTGCGGAAGAATCCACTGGCCGTCCAACAGATCGCGGTGGCGGACGCGAATCCGCCGCTCGGCCGCTTCCTTGAAATCATCAATGGTCCAGAGTCTTTGTTCGCAAGTTTTGACGCAACGGCCGGCGAAACACCGGGAGCGTCAGAGGCCGCCGCAGCCGCCGGGTTCGGTTCCTCCGTCACGCTGGTTTTCGCCGACCCGACGCTCAATCACGATCGCGATCGCTACGAACAGCTCGCCGTACAACTCTCCGGCTTGCTGCTGCGCGAATCGGCCGAGGCGTTGACGTGCGCACTCGGAATTGCCGGCTGCGAATTCACTCCGGAATCGAAGACGGGCTATTGCCTGGGAATCACGCTGATGGCGCGCGCAGAGAGCGCCGAGCAGGCCCGCGTCCGCTGGGGGCTTGGCCTGGCGCGGGTGCAGCAAGCGTTGCTTTATTGTTCACGCCAAATGCGACTCAAACTCCGTCAGGCGGAGTAATAAATCGCGACCGACATTTTCGGAGGTGTTTCAATTTGAGTTTCCGTGCGACGCTTTGAACTGCCTATGCCAAACCCGCCCAAATCCGTCACATACTTGGAGAAACTCGTAAGCGCAGCGCGAGCCATCGTAACGTATCAGGTTGGCCTAACTGTTGGTTCCACCCGTATTCGGAAGATTCTCTTTTTTCTACGACCGCACATTGAGTTGTCGTACCCAATATTCGACGAGTATCTGAAAGAGTGGACCGGACTGCCTATTACCTCTGAGCGACTCCACTGGAGCCGCGATTCCTTGCGTATGTACGACAAGAAGTTGGAGGCTACTGACCTGCTCCCCGAAATTTAGTCCAGCCAAAAGTTAGCTTCTCCGGGTATAAGACCACGAGAGGAGAAGCACCATGAAGAGGAGCCGCTTTAGTGACGAGCAGATCGTCGGGGTGTTGAA
>JBEKDK010000112.1:0-10254 GCA_050014395.1 Candidatus Acidiferrales bacterium
ACAGGCCAAAAAAGAATTGATCGAGGCCAACCTGCGCTTGGTCGTTTCCATCGCCAAGAAATACACCAACCGCGGCCTGCAATTCCTGGACTTAATTCAGGAAGGCAACATCGGCTTGATGAAGGCCGTGGATAAATTCGAGTGGCGCCGCGGCTACAAGTTTTCGACCTACGCCACATGGTGGATTCGCCAGGCCATTACCCGCGCCATCGCCGATCAAGCGCGCACCATCCGCATTCCGGTGCACATGATCGAAACGATCAACAAGCTAATCCGCACCAGCCGTCAATTGGTGCAGGAACTTGGCCGCGAGCCCACTTCGGAAGAAATCGCCAAGCGCATGGAAATCGCCGTCGCCAAAGTACGCAAAATTCTGAAAATCGCGCAGGAACCGATCTCTCTCGAAACTCCGATCGGCGAAGAGGAAGATTCGCATCTGGGGGATTTCATCGAGGACAAGGCCGTCGTCTCGCCCTCCGACGCCGTGATCAATTTGAATTTGAAAGAGCAAACCAATTCGGTGCTGAAGACGCTGACGCCGCGCGAGGAAAAAGTGATCAAGATGCGCTTCGGATTGGACGACGGCTCCGAGCACACGCTCGAAGAGGTGGGCCAATCCTTCGCCGTGACGCGCGAGCGTATCCGCCAGATCGAAGCCAAAGCCCTGCGCAAGCTGCGCCACCCATCGCGCTCGCACAAACTGCGCGCGTTCCTCGAAGGCACTTCGCGCGAGTACCTCTAAAGCGCCGGGCTCTCCGCCTTTTTCTGCGGCAAATTGTTCTTACGGCGTGCCTGCCGGCAAATTCACTGAAGTCGCGTAGCGATACACCATCTCCGCGCCGCGATCCGCGCCAATCGCCACCAAAATCACCAGCACCACCAACCCCGCAAGAAACCACTTCTGCGCGGCGCCTGAAAGACGCGGCTTGAGCAGCGCCACAAGGCACAACCAGCCGGCAATTGTCGTCGCAAACAGCATCAGCGTCTCGTGAACGCTCAGCACGCCGCGCACCGCGCCGAACGGTGGCACGGACTTTTCCGCGCGCCAACCGGTGAGCACCGCGAACACCGCGGCCAACGTGCCCAGGTACAACGTCCGCGCGGCGGTGCGACGCCAATCCTCGCTTCCGCGCGCCACAGCCACAATTTCAAACACCAGCGCGCCAACCCACAACGCGATCGGGAAGTGCACGAACAGCGGATGAACATTCAACATGGAATGAAGACCGGGAAGCATGGGGTTCATGGCGCCTCCGCCGCGAAGACTATACCGACGGCGCCATTCTCGCGCGCGCAGGGCTCAGGGGCAAATCTCGTTGCACTCGGCGGCCGCAACGCTCAGGCACGTTCAGACGGCCGGCGGCGGAAATGGAATCGAACGCACGGGTGATTCCACTGTGCGTGTGCGCAGCGCCGCAAACGCAGCCATCGCGTAAAGCAATCCGAGCAGTGCAAACGCTTCCGTGAGGCTTCTGTGTTCGGCGAACCAACCCAGCAGGAAACTCATGGTCATTTGCAAAATCGTGGCGATCACAGAAAACGCCGATAGCGTGCGCCCCATCAAGCGCCTCGGCACAATGCCCATCAGCGAAGACTGCGTCAGCACGCCGCCCAGCGCGCGACACGCGCCGAACAGCGCGTTCATCGCCACAGCCAACGCAAGCCAGCGCACCAACGGAAACATCGTGTGGCCAATCGCCAGGATCGCGAGCGCCCCAACCAGCACCGCAACCGGCCGCCGTTGCGCCAGCCACGCCGCCACCAGTCCGCCGGCCACCGCTCCGATCGCCCAGCCCGCTTCGATGTAACCGTAGCCGCGCGGGCCAGCCGAAAGTAGATCTCGCGCCAGCGCCACCACCAGCACGTTGGCGCTGATCACGCCCGCCATCATGCACGCGTACGTCAATCCCAACGCCAGCACGCGCGGCTGCTCGCCGAGATATCGCAGACCCTCGGCGATCTCCGCCGTGAAGCGCCGCCCTGAGAACATCGACGACGCGCCCGGCAGCGTCTCGCCGCCCCGCGTGTCCAGCACGGATTCCACCGGCGGCGCTTGCAACGGCGCCGCGGCGGCAAAACTGTGGTGCGGCAGGAATCGGCCGTGGCGCACAGCCACCAAGCAAATCGCCGCCACAAAATATGTCGCGCCGTCGATCGCCAGGATTCCGCCCAACCCCGCGCGCTCGTACACAAATCCCACCACAGCTCCCGATGCGATCATCCCGCCCTGCACGGCGATCAATATCGCGGAATTCGCGCCCACCAGTTGCGTCGCCGGAATCAGCTCCTGCACCAGCGAATTGGTCGTCGACCAATAAATCGCGAAGCCCATCCCCAGCAGCAGCTCCATCCAGTAAATGCCGGAGAGTTCCAGGCGATGCGTGACCGCCAGCGCGGCGATCCCGAGCACCAGCGCCGAGCGCGCGAAATCCAGCGTGATCGCCAGATAGCGCCGGTCCACGCGGTCGATCAGCACCCCGCCGAACGGCGGCACAAACAATCCCGGCAGCGTCACCAGAATCACCATCCAACTCACGCTGACGGTGGAATGCGTGCGGCTAAGGATGTACCACGTCACGCCGGCATAGTTCATGCCCGTCCCAAACAGCGAAACGAACATGCCCACAAACAGCCAGCGAAAGCCGGGCAATGCCGTCAGCTTTTTCCAATCCAATTTTTCTTGCCTGATCGTCGTCATGGACGGGCCGCACTCAACCCACACTGAGTCTGCCAAACTCCGCGCCGATTGATAAGCGAAAAGCCGAGGGCCGCCGCCCGGTGAATTACGGGCTACCCCTAACTCGTTGTACCCATTCGGATTGCCGACGTTAGCATTTTCCGCCTCCCTCAGGACACGGGGCACGCATCGCCATCCGCTGCAAGGAATCCCGCGCCCGCCGTTCAAACACTGGGCACGAATTCTGGCCTGGAGAAAGACGCACGAAGGAGGAGCGATGCAAAGAGCAACGCTATTGGGATTGAGTGTTCTGGGAATCGCGTCACTGGCCGCGGGTCTCTCGGTGCGCGCAGTCGGCGCCGGCGGCCGCGGCGGTGGAGATCAAACGCAGGCTTCGGCAGCATGGCGCCTCGGCGAAGGCGTCACGTACGAAAATTTAACCGTCTTCCCGGTGCTCAGCAAAGAATCGGTGGACACGCGCGGCTACGAAACTCTCGATGAAGCGTTGTCGTCCGGCGACGCCGTCGTCTCCGAGAGCGGCACGAACGCGATGCGCCGCTGGCGCGAGAATGACGGCCCCACGCCGGAGTATTACGTTGAAGGCGCGCAGGTCAATCAGCTCGTCCTCGTCTATCGCGGCAAGCGGCCGCTGGTGCTCCTCGCCGGCGAACTGGTCAGCGGCGGCAAGCAGGATCGCATCATCGGCAAGGATCGCATCGTTCCCGTCGGCGCGAAGCCGCTGCCGCTCGACGTCTTCTGCGTCGAGCATGGCCGCTGGTCGAACGGCGAGCAATTTTCGGAGTCCAAAATCATCGTGCATCCTTCCGTGCGCGAAAAAGCCGCGGTGAATCAGGAGCAGGAGAGCGTCTGGGCCGCCGTGAGCAGCGGCTCGACCGCAACCGCCTCTGGCTCGGGCGGCGGCGAAGGTGGCGGTGAGGTCGCCGCCGCACCGCCCCCGCTCTCGCACGAAGCCGTCGTCGGCGTCGTTGTGGCGTATGGCGGCGAGGTCGCCTGGAGCGACGTCTTCGCTTCGCCGGAGCTTTTCGCCAGTTACTGGCCGAAGCTCCTGCGCAGCTACGTCGTCGAAGCCCTCGCGCGCCCCGAGACGCACGAGCACGCTTCGCTCGACGACGCGCGCCAATTCCTAATGCCGCTGGTGGGACGCGAAACCACGGAGAGCGAGCCCGGCGTCTATCGCTGGCGCGAGGTCAGCAACGAGCGCTACGCCGAAATTTCGCTCGACACGCTTCAGCCGGCCGAACTGCAATTGCACTGGCTGAAGATTCACCGCTCAACCTGAGCGCCTAACCGGCCGAGCCGCGTGTGTGATTAGGCCGCCAAGCCACCACGCGGCTCGCATCCGGACAAGTCGCAAGCAACTCCGGGATCGTGCGCCCCAACACCGGATGCCGCAGCCCCGGCGCCAATTCGGTCAGCGGCACGAGCACAAATCGCCGCGCCGCGATCCCCGGATGCGGAATCTCGAGGCCCGGCTCGCGCGCCACGCTCGCGCCGCAAAACAAAATGTCGATGTCGATCGTGCGCGGCCCGCGCCGCACCGTCCGCTCGCGCCCCAGTGATTTCTCAATTCCCAACAGGGCGTCAAGCAAAGCCCGGGGCGCCAGCTCCGTTTCCGCCTCGACCACCATATTCAGAAACATCCCCTGTGCCGGAGCGTCCACCGGCTCCGTCTCATAAATCTTGGAGCGCCGCAGCACGCGAATCCCAGCGGGCCCGAGCGCGAGAATCGCGCGCACAACAAAATCCGCGCGATCCCCAAGATTCGATCCCAGCGAAAGATAAACGATTTGCGTGGCGGGCATTGCGAGGGAAATTCTTCAGAAGAGGTGCTGCTGGCTGCGCGGCGCTTCCAACCCAAAATGCTTGTACGCCAGCGCCGTGGCCACGCGCCCGCGCTGCGTGCGATCCAGCAATCCGAGCTGCATCAAATACGGCTCATAAATCTCCTCGATCGCATCTTCCTCTTCGCTCAGCGACGCCGCAATCGTGTTCAACCCCACCGGCCCGCCCGCATATTTCTGAATGATCGTGAGCATCATCTTGCGGTCGGTTTCATCCAGCCCGTGCTCGTCGACGCCCAACATGTGCAGCGCCTCGCGGGCAGCGTCGGCCGTAATTCGCCCTTCCTTGCGCACCTGCGCAAAATCGCGCGCCCGCCGCAGCAATCGATTCGCCACGCGCGGCGTGCCGCGGCTGCGTCGAGCGATCTCTTGCGCGCCCTCGTCATCCACGTCAATATTCAAAATCTTCGCCGAGCGCCGCACGATCTCCAGCAAATCCTCCGGCGTGTAAAAATCCAGCCGATGCACGATCCCGAATCGCGAGCGTAGCGGCGCCGTCACCAACCCCGCGCGCGTCGTCGCCCCAATCAGCGTGAACTGATTCAATTGAAATGGATGTATCCGCGCGCCTGTGCCTTGCCCGACGATCAGGTCAATTCGGTAGTCCTCCATCGCGGGATAAAGAATCTCCTCGATAGCTGGCTGGAGGCGGTGAATTTCATCCAGGAAGAATACTTCGTGCTTGTCGAGGTTCGTCAAAACAGCCGTCAGATCGGTTTTGCGCTCGAGCATCGGCCCGGAGCTCGTCTGTATTCTCACGCCGAGCTCATTCGCTAAAATTTGCGCCAGCGTCGTCTTGCCGAGTCCCGGCGGACCGTACAGCAGCACGTGGTCCAACGCGTCCCCTCGGGTCCGCGCCGCTTCAACGGCAATGGCCAGATTGACCTTCAGTTGTTTTTGTCCGATGAAGTCCCCAAATCGCTGCGGCCGTACGCTCGCCTCGATCCGCGCGTCCTCATCGGACGCCTGCCCTGAAAGAATCCCTTGTTTCGCTTTTTCCATCTCGATGTCGGTATCCGTCCGTTGCTGTACTATCCCCATCCCGAGCCCGGTCACCCGCCTCGACCTAGGCTCTTCTCCCGGTCCCTTTCTGCGCTGGCGCGCTCAGCTCGAGCAATGCTGCGCTCAGCAATGTTTCGAAGCTAGCTGCCATTTCGCTATCGCGCCCCGCGCGTTCGACGGCCGCCTCGGCCGAACGAGAATCGCAACCGAGATTTAGGAGCGCCGAAACTACGTCACCGGAAACGCCTCCGCGCCCCGCCGGTGGCTGAGTTTCCGGTCTCGTCTCCCCTAACTTGTCGCGCAGCTCTACGATCATCCGCTCGGCCGTCTTCTTGCCAACGCCCGGAATCCGCGTTAGCCGCGCGATATCGCCTTCGCGAATCGCCGGCCCTAACTCATCCGCGCTCATCCCCGAAAGAATTTTCAGCGCCAGAGTCGGCCCCACTCCCGAAGCCGAAAGCAGCATCTCGAACAAATGTTTCTCGCGCGCCGTCAAAAATCCGTATAGCGCCAGCGCATCCTCCCGCACATGCGTGTGCACCAGCAGCACCACTTCTTCCCGCAGCCCGCCCAACGCATAAAACGTCGAGAGCGGAATATTCACAAGATATCCCACCCCGCCAACCTCCACGATCAGTTGGTTCGGTCTTTTGTCCGTCAGTGTCCCGCGAAGTTGCGCGATCATAGTTGTGTTTGCAAACGCACTACACTCAACGCGAGCGATTATTGATTAGCGCCAGGTGCCAGTCAACAAACGCGTCACGCTCGTTGAGTCTCCGGAGCCGACGGCAGAGATCACAAATGAAACAAGCTAGAAAAGAAAAGGCTTTCGCCCCGTCGCCCGGGAACTACGGACAGGGGCAGCGCTCCCCGACTTAGCCGCGGACATACCTTGCTCGGACAGGAGACTGCTGAGTTGCTCCCCATCTATCAACTCTAGTCCTACAGCGTGAGCGAAATCTGTCGCCTGCGTTGTAAAACCTGAGGTCGTAATCAAAATGCCCTTGACGGCATTCGGTCGCGCCGAGACTGACCCGTGAAACTCACGGACGACGGGCGCACCGACCAGCGACCTCGGCGAAAAACGCTTGCACTGAATCATATAGGTGCCGCCAACCAATGGCCTGTCCAGCTCCGCAACTATGTCAATCCCGCCGTCGCCGCTTGCCTTAGTCATCTGCGCGTGAAAGCCAAGCCGCGCCAATAGAGCGGTGATCAACTCTTCGAATTGAATCCCCGTGAGATTCTGCAAGTCACCGTAAGGCTCAGTAGATAAACCCGTCGAAGCCCTGAACCCGTACGTCGAGAGAACCTCGGCGGCGTCCTTTTCATTGATGATGCCTGGGATGAGTCTCGCCAGCCTTTGGATCGTAATTCCGATTTTATGGGGAATACCGCCGCTGACCTGTGAGATCAGCTTGGCAACGCCGGGACCGATTGTCACGCCATCCTTTGCGGAAATAAGAGAAGCTATCGCTTCGAGTTCAGATTGCAAATACGGTTCCATGGGAATCGTCAGCGCAAACGCGTCCCTCAATTCGGGCGAACAGTCAGATGCCCGGTGAGCCGTTGCTACGCAGGTGAATTGGTTAAGTTGAAATGGGTGTATGCGTTCGCCAGCGCCCTGACCAATTACAAGATCAATCCGTTCGTGGTGTAACGCATCCAAGAAAATGTGTCGCACGTGGGCGGGCAATTCCCCGACATTTTGAACCAATAAGACGTCCCGCTGGCCCAGGCCTGTCAGGGCCGCGGAGAGGTCACCCTTACGCTCGATTGTCGTGGCGTCCAAATCATGGACGGCGACGCCACATTCCGCAGCAAGGACATGCGCCATAGTGCGCTTGCCCATTCCGTCCGCTCCCGTGATCAAGAGATGGCCCGCTGCTGTACCCCTGGCACGAGAAAACTCGCAAATTGCAGCCAGACGACTGACGACGCCTTTCTGACCGATCACTTGATTGAACCGAAGAATTGCCGTTGCTGGGGGCTTCGCTTGAACGGGAGGCGACGTTTGGGGAGCGGTGGCGAGTCGCTTCCCACACTTTGCGCAGTATTGCTGAGGGTTGGAAAGCTCGGTGCCGCATGAGGTGCAGCGCATTGCCCACTCCGTACAAGGAAAAGCTCAAGCTCGAGGAGAGGTTGAGCCGCGATCTTATCACGGACGGACAGCTGCACAGAGTCGGGCGTCCAGCTCCGATCTTTCTACGGCAAGCGCCAAAATACTAACCCTCACGAAAGATTCATTTGGCCTCGCTTGACACGTGACAGCCCAACGCGCAGCATCCCGTTAGATCGAAGTGAGGTGCCTGCCATGCTACTCGGACTTCCATATTCAAATTGGATTTATTTTGCGTGCGCGCTGATCGTCATCTACTCCTTGATGTCCATCCGCCGCGTGGGCCCGACCGAAGTCGGCTTGGTGTTAAAGCGCGTCGGGTTCAAAAAGCTCTCCGAAGATAACGCCATCGCGTTTCGCGGAGAGGCCGGCTATCAGGCCGATCTACTGATGCCTGGCCTGCGTTGGAAACCGTGGCTGATCTACCAAGTGGACAAATTTCCGTGGGTCCAAGTGCAGGCCGGAGAAGTCGGCGTCGTGATTTCGCAAGTCGGCGCGCCGCTGCCGATTGGCGCGAAGTCCGCGGTGTATAAAACGGCGTTCGGGAATTTCTCGAACTTGCGCGCGTTCGTCGCGGGCGGCGGCCAGAAGGGCGTGCAACGCCCGGTGTTTTCTCCCGGCACGCTCGCACCGATTCACCCCGTCGGTTTTCTCGTCGTCACCAAGAGCCAGGTCTACGGCCTGCCGATTTCGCCGGAGTTGCGCGCGCAGAGTGGAAGGAAGGGGAGTCTATCGCCTTCCGCATTCGGATTGCGCCCCGAACAGCTCGACCTCGTGCGCATTGAGCCGCAACAATACGGAAAAGACCGCGCACTGATGGACGTCGTCGGTATCGTGACCACCTACGAAGGCGATCCGCTGCCTTCGGGCGACATCGCCAGCCGCCTCGGCGGCTTCGCCGATATCGGCACGATGGAAAAGGCCGACGCCAAAGATGGCGAAGTGATCGAAATCCTGCTGGGAAACAAAAACAATCTGCACAATAACTATCAGGATTTTCAGCGCTTCCTCGATAACGGCGGACGCATCGGCTTGCAGCACGATCCGCTGCTCTACGGCGCCTACGCGCTGAATCCCTTCCTTGTGAGCGTGGAACTTGTCGGAATGCTCGTCGTGCAGCAAGGACAGGTCGCGGTGATCAAAGCCTACGTGGGCTTGCCGACGCAGGACACTTCCGGCTCCGATTTCAAATTCGGTTCGCTCGTGCGGCCCGGCCACCGCGGAATCTGGGAAGAGCCGCTGCGCACCGGAAAATATCCGCTGAACCCGCGCTGCTACCAGGCGGAAATCGTTCCGACTTCGATCCTCACGCTGAATTGGGCCGACGCGGTGTCTGACGCGCACAATCTGGACGCGCAGTTGAAGCAAATCGTCGCGAAAAGCTGCGAAGGATTCGTTTTCAATATCGATCTGCAAGTGCAGATCCACGTGCCGGACACCAATGCGCCGCGCGTGATCTCCATGGTCGGCACGATGCTGAACTTGGTGAACGAAGTCCTGCAGGCCGCCGTCGGCAATCACTTCCGCGATAAATTGCAGAGCATGCCCGCGGTCCGCTTCATCGAAACGCGCCAGCAAGTTCAGGAAGAAGCCTTCCGGCACATCAAGGAGCAACTCGATCAGTATCGCGTCGAAACACGCGGCGTTTACATCCAGGACGTCATCCTGCCCGAGGCGCTGGTCAGCGTCCTCACGCAACGCGAAATCGCCAACCAGGAAATCGAAACCTACAAGAAACAGCGCTCCGCTCAAGAAGAACGCATCGCCATGGAAAATTCGCGCGGCACCGCGGACATGCAATCCGATCTCGCGAAATCCAAAGTCGGCGTGGACATCAAAACCAATAACGCCAACGCGCGCACCGAGGAAGCGCGCGGCGAAGCCGAGTACATTCGCCAAACCGGCACCGCGCGCGGCGCCGAAGTCGAAGCCGTCGGATTGGCGCGCGCCCGCGGCTACCAGGCGCAAGTTCAGGCGCTCGGATCGAACGCCACGGCGCTGGTTAACGTGATCAACTCGCTCTCGCAAGGCTCGTCCAAATTCGTTCCGGACATCTTGGTTACCAGCGGTTCCGGCGGCGGCGCAATGGATGGTCTCGCCGCCACAGCCATGCGATTCCTGGCCGGAAACGGCGGCGCCCACGCCAACGGCGAAAAACCGCCCGAAGCCAAGCCCGCGCCCCCGGCCCTCCCCGACAAAGCGTCCGGAAAATCCGGCCAGCCCTAGCGCTCCCGCGGAGTCAGCAGTAGCAATTGCTGCCTGACGCGGACTGCGAGCCTTCAAAACGCATCCGCGGGCAGCCGTCAGTTTCAGGTTAATGCGTTAATCAAGAGTTGGCCCTCACGCTTCGCGCAGGCGTACTTGGTATCGGCTAAGGAGCCCTAGATAATCGTGAAAACAAGGCTTGGTCGCGCAACCGCTCCGCATCGAGTCTCCTTGAGGCCTCAACATGAAAACGTTTCTTAGCATCGCCTGACCTGCTCCCCGAAATTTAGTCCAGCCAAAAGTTAGCTTCTCCGGGTATAAGACCACGAGAGGAGAAGCACCATGAAGAGGAGCCGCTTTAGTGACGAGCAGATCGTCGGGGTGTTGAA
>JBEKDK010000113.1:0-10168 GCA_050014395.1 Candidatus Acidiferrales bacterium
CGGCACAATTCCCAGCCAGCATCGCTAGGTCGTGAGGAAAGAAAGTTGAGACAGCCGATGGCCGGAAGCCTTTCTGATGAGCGAACGCTCCTACGCAATTTGATGGATATGGTGCCGGACTATATTTACGTCAAGGACACTGAGAGCCGGTTCGTTGTGGCCAACCGTGCGCTGGCGGACCTGATGGGTTTGAAGAACCCTGACGAATTGCTCGGGAAGAAGGACTCGGATTATTTTCCGAAGGAGCTTGCAGCGGCCTACTTTGCCGACGAGCAAACCATCCTAAAATCCGGGCAGTCGGTATTGAATCAAGAAGAGCGGTCGGTGGACGCGCAAGGAAATCCAAAGTGGACGTCAACCTCGAAGGTTGCGTTGCGCAACAAGCAAGGCGAAATCATCGGGATCATCGGAATCGGCCGCGACATCACGCGGAGCAAGCAAGCGGAGGTCGCGCTGCGATCTGAGCGCAAGCTTCTGCGCACGTTGATCGACAACATGCCGGACCGAATTTATGTGAAGGACGCCAAGAGCCGCTGGGTGGTGGCCAACCACGCGCTGGCCGAACTGGTGGGCGCGAAAGATCCTGAGGAGCTGCTGGGAAAAACGGATTTCGACTATTTCCCGAAGGAGCTGGCCACAGATTTCTTCTCCGACGAGCAAGCTGTGATCCAATCGGGCGAGGCCCTGGTAAATCACGAGGAAAAGAGAGTGGACGCCGAGGGAAACGCGAAGTGGACTTCGACTTCGAAGGTTCCCTGGCGCGACGAGTCCGGCCACGTGATCGGAATCATGGGGATTGGGCGCGACATCACTCGGCGCATGGCGGCGGAAGAGGAATCGAAACGCGCCAAGGAGGCCGCGGAAACCGCGAGTCGCGCGAAGAGCGAATTTCTGGCCAATATGAGCCATGAGATCCGAACGCCGATGAATGGAATTATCGGCATGACGGAACTTGCGCTGGATACGGAGTTGACCGGCGAGCAGCGCGACTACCTGAGCATGGTGAAAGTTTCGGCAGAATCTCTGCTCACAGTAATCAATGACATTTTGGACTTTTCCAAGATCGAAGCCGGAAAGATGGACCTGGATTGCACGGACTTCAATCTGCGCGAGAGTTTGGAAGAAACGCTGCGGACTTTCGGCGTGCGCGCAGACGAGAAAGGCTTGGAGCTGGCGTGCGACATTCGCGCGAACGTTCCGGAAGTGATTGTCGGCGATTCGAAACGGCTGCGACAAGTGGTGGTGAATTTGTTGGGGAATGCCATCAAGTTTACGGAACACGGCGAAGTGGTTCTGCAGGTTGAGGTGCAACAAGTAAAGGAACGCAGCGTCGAATTGCATTTTATTGTGCGCGATACCGGATTGGGCATACCGAAAGACAAACAAGACGTAATTTTTGGCGCGTTTGCCCAGGCGGACACATCTTCGAGCCGCAAATACGGCGGGACCGGTCTGGGGCTGACGATTTCAAGCCGGCTGGTGGCGATGATGGGAGGGCGCATCTGGTTGGAGAGCGAGGCCGGCATCGGGAGCACGTTTCACTTCACGGGAACATTTGAGTTGGCGCGCGCCGCGCAGCACCCGCGAGTATCTAGCAAGGCCGCGAGCCTTGCTGGAATCCCAGTTGTGATCGTCGATGACAATCCAACAAACCGGCGGATTCTGGAAGAGACGCTGATTGGCTGGGGAATGAAAGCGACGTCCGTCTCCAGCGGTTGGGCGGCTCTGGCCGAGCTGAGACGCGCGGCGGAGACCGGCAACGCTCCCACGCTCGTGCTGCTTGATGCGCAGATGCCGCACCTGGATGGTTTCTCGACAGCGGCAAAGATCAAGAGCGATCCGGAAGCGCCGACGCCAACGATTATCATGTTGACCTCCGGAGGTCAGCGCGGCGACGCCGAGCGCTGCCGAAAATTGGGAATTTCCGCGTATCTGACGAAACCTGTTCGCCAAGCGGAACTGCGAGACGCCATCGTGGGAGTGCTCGGATTGACGCATCGCGCAGACGACACTCCAAAATTGGTGACGCGACATTCATTGCGGGAAGCGCGCAAGCACCTGCAAATCTTGCTGGCGGACGACAATGCGATTAACCGGGAACTGACTGTGCGAATACTATCGAAACGCGGCCACACGGTCACCGCCGTCGAGAACGGAAAGCTGGCTGTGGAAGCAGTCGAGGCGCAAAACTTTGACGTGGTTCTGATGGACGTACAGATGCCGGAGATGGACGGTTTCGAGGCGACGGCCATGATTCGCCAGAACGAACAAGCGAGTGGCCGCCATCTTCCGATTATTGCTATGACGGCTCATGCGATGAAGGGCGATCGAGAATCCTGTCTGGCGGCTGGAATGGATGGATACATTTCCAAGCCGATACGCGCGCAGGAACTGCTGGAGGTCACCGAGAGTTTCGCGGGGACTTCGGGGCCGACTCGCGGCGTCGATTATCAAGTGGACTCAGTCCTGGATCGAAAGACCGCGCTCGAGCGGGTGGATGGGGATGCGGCGTTGCTGGCGGATCTGGCGAAGCTGTTCTGCGACGGAAGCCCGCGAATGCTTTCCAATATTCAAGATGCGATCACGCGGAAGAACGCGGATGAGCTGCGCCGAGCGGCGCACTTCTTGAAGGGTTCCGTATCCACGTTTGCCGCGCAAGCTGCAATCGACGCCGCATTGAAGCTGGAGAGAATCGCGCGCTCCGGAGAATTGATGGGCGCCGGCGATGCATATGCATCGCTCGCAGCGGAAATCAGACGGCTCCGCGCGGCGCTGCAGGATTTGATGTCTGCTCAAAACACGACCACAGGCGCCGTGCCTCTGAAAAGCGAGAGGGAATGATGGAACATGGACCTCGGGGTTGGAACGCGATGAACGTCCTGATCGCGGACGACGATCCGGTGTCGTGCCGGCGGCTGCAGGCCGTACTGACGAACGCCGGCTACCGAGTGGAGACCGCGGTCGATGGTTCGGAGGCGCTGCGCGCGCTCGAGAGGCCGGATTGTCCAAGACTCGTCGTTCTGGATTGGATGATGCCGGGGATGGATGGCATCGATGTTTGCCGCGAGGTGAGGAAGCAGGTACGCGAACCCTACGTTTACATCATTTTGCTGACCGCGAGAGCGCAGCCGGAAGAAATTTTGCAGGGGTTGGAAGCGGGAGCGGACGACTACGTCACCAAGCCATTTGGAATTCATGAATTGAAGGCGCGGCTGCGTGCGGGGAAGCGCATCCTGGAACTTCAGGAAGAACTTGTGACGGCCCGCGAACAATTGCGAGTGCAAGCCACACACGATTCGCTGACCGGATTGCTGAATCGCAAGGCGATCCTGGAAATTCTTGACCGGGAACTCATCCGCGCTCATCGCGGGGGCACCGAATTGTCGGTGATCATGGCGGACCTTGACCATTTCAAACAGGTAAACGATACGCATGGACACGCCGCCGGCGACGCCGTTCTTCAAGAAGCGGCCAGAAGGATGCAAGCTTCGATTCGGCCGTACGATTCGGTGGGAAGATATGGCGGCGAGGAATTCCTGATTGTCACTCCGGGATGCGGAATAGAGGGAGCGATTGAGCAGGCCGAGCGAGTGTGCAGATGCATTTCTTCCGAGGCGTTCCAGGCGCTTGGTGTTGCGATCCCTGAGACGATGAGCCTTGGCGTGGCTTCCGCGCCGGCGGGGGCCATACTCGCAACCGAGCTGTTGCATCAGGCGGATACGGCCCTGTATGCCGCCAAGAACAATGGACGTAACCGCGCGGAATGCAGTCCTCATCTGACCGTGCGGGTCCCGTGAATTTCGCAGCGATCTAAGATCACAATCGAATCGACGGGGAATCGCCCGCGGCTTCTACACAGATGGGCAGCGGCCGGGGTACGATGGAGATATGGCGGATATGCTGCGCAGCAGGACGACGCGAGTGTGCGCGGGCGCGGTTGCGCTGTGCGCGGCGATCGCGTGGGTTGCGGCCGCGGCGCCGCAAGAAATCAACCGGCGCGATGTGCTGTGGGAGGTCGTGAACCTGGAATGCGTCCCCAGTGAGTTGCAGAGCCACGATCCAAAGCCTTGCGCGGAAGTGGTGCTCAAGGATGGAGTCGATAAGGGATTTGCAGTTTTGAAGGACATTAAGGGTTTGACGCAAGTTCTGCTGATTCCCACCGGGCAAATCTCCGGGATTGAGAGTCCAATCGTTCGGGCGCCCGATGCGCCGAACTATTTCGCCGATGCTTGGGACGCGCGCACGTTCGTGGAAGATGCGCTGCACCAGAAGCTGGCGCGCGGCGACATCGGATTGGCCATTAACTCCGCTGCTGGCCGTTCGCAGGATCAACTGCACATTCACGTGGATTGCGTGCGGGCCGACGTGCGGGACACTTTACGGGCGGAAGCGGGGTCGATTGGGGAGCGATGGGCGCCACTGGATGTCTTGCTCTCAGGGCATCGTTATGAGGCCATGTGGGTGACGGGTGAAGCGCTTGGCGCGAACAATCCATTTCGTCTGTTGGCTGACGGATTGCCGGGCGCCGCGCAGGACATGGGCGATCGGACGCTGGTTGTGATCGGAGTATCGCGCGCGGACGGGACCGCCGGATTCGTGATTCTCGAGGATCAAGGCGATCGGAACACAGGAAATTTGGCCGAGGGCGAAGAGCTATTGGACCATGGGTGCCGCGTCGCAGCGGCCGCGCAACCGAGCAAATAGCGAAGCTGAACCGTTGCGGCAGTCATTGCTTCTACGCTTCTACACGATTAAGAGGAACTCAGATCATGATCATTTACATTTTTACGCTTATTGCGGCGGCGCTTTTGCAAATCGGAACGATCTACGTTTTGCGGCACGATTTCCTCGGCAGGTTTCTCTATGCCGTGCCGTTCATTGTGCTCTACCAATTCTTGTTTCTGTGGTGCTATTCAAAGGCGCCGAGCTTTATCACGATTTGGTTCGTGGCGACTGTTGTTACGAACCTGGCGGCTTTTGCGGTGGGCTACTTTGTGTGGCATGAGCATGTGTCACTTGCGAATTTGGCGGGGATCGTTTCGATCATGGGCGGGGTGATGCTGCTCAGTCTGAAATGATGCGGCGAAACCCCCGGGCGAGATATTCCGTCGAACTAACCGGGCTCAGAAGCCGCAGCGGTTTCGGGGTGGTTCCCCAATGAAAGGCGCCGGCCGCGGGGAATGCGGATTGCACGCGAAGAGCGCGGAAGTGTAGACTCATGAGCCTTTTGGCCCACATTCGGGCCGGCGTAACGAGCGCGGGAGGGGTCTCGCGCGCGTTCGAGCAGCATCCAGAATTCCCGACCCAAGTGCTCTACAAGCGGTAAAATATGGTGTACCCACCGCGCCGGATTGAGCGGACGTTGGTGCGAGCTGTTGCGCGATGGGCGATGGAAGTGCGAGATAAAAAGGGGGACTACCAATGCAAGCAGCGGTTTACTACGGGCCTCGCGACGTTCGCGTGGAGACAGTGGCGCAGCCGACGGCGGGGCCGGGTGAAGTAGTCCTTCGGGTGCTGCGCTGCTCGGTGTGCGGGACAGATAAGCGGATTTTCACGCACGGGCAGAAGAATGTGGTGCCGCCGGCGATTACGGGACACGAAATCGTGGGCCAGGTTTACGAAATTGGGTCCGGCGTTTCCGCGCCACTGAAAATTGGGCAACGGGTGGTGGTCGGCACGGTAATCGGCTGCGGGAAGTGCATTTACTGCAAGCGCAAGCAATACAACTTGTGCGAGACGTTCACGGCGCTGGGGTACGACCACGCCGGCGGATTTGCGCAGTACATGAAGATTCCGGCGGTGGCTGTGACGCAAGGCAACATCATTCCGTTCCCGGATTCGATGCCGCTCGAGCGCGCGGCGCTGGTCGAGCCGCTTTCGTGCTGTTTGAATGGCGAGGAATATGTGAACGCGCAGCCGGGCGATCGCGCGCTGGTGTTTGGCGCGGGGCCGATTGGGTTGATGCACGCGGCGATTCTGAAGAGCCGCGGCTGCGACCTTGTAATCGTCACGGACATTTCAGATGAGCGCTTGGCGTATGCGCGGGAATTCGGATTGGCGCAAACCGTGAACACCGCCGGCGGCAACGCAGTGGAAATGATTCTGAAAGCCGCGGGCGGCGAGAAATTCGACGTGGCGCTGACGGCGAATTCCGTGAAATCGACGCAGGCCGACGCGTTGAAGCTGGTGCGCAAGAAAGGCCGCGTGTGCTTCTTCGCGGGAATACCGAAGGACGATCCGATCGTGCCGATCGATACCAACGCGATTCACTACAACGAGATTTCGGTCTATGGATGCTTCGCTTCGAATCTGCAGCACTATCACCAGGCGCTGGCGCTCGTGCAGCGTAACGATTTGCCGTGGGACCGGTTCATCACGCATCGATTCCCGCTGGCGGAAATGGTGAAGGCCTTCGCGGTGATCGAAGCTGGGCAAGGCATCAAGACGATCATCAACACCGAATAATCACGCGGGACAGATGGATACAACTTCCCTGAAAGAATTGATCGAGATCTCCCATGCCGTGGGAGCGAATCTCGATTACGTGCAGGCGGCGGGCGGAAACACTTCGGTGAAATCCGCTGACGGCCGGACCATGGCCATCAAGGCCAGCGGTACCGGTTTGACCGCGATGAGCGAAACGCAGGGATGGGTGGAAATGGACGTGGCCGCGGTGCTCGGCGTATTGGAGCGCGCGGACCTTGCGGCGCTGCCGGCGAAGGAGCGCGAGGCGCAAGTGCTGAAGGCGCTGCACGCTTCGGCGATCGGCGGGCACGGGCGTCCTTCGGTGGAGACGGCGCTGCACGCCATGCTCGAGCGCGTGGTGATTCACACGCACGCAGTGGCGGCCAATGCGTTGAATTGCGGCGTGGGCGTGGCGGGACTGAAGGCCATCACTTTGCCCGGCGAGCCGCTTCCGCTCTGGGTGCCGTACACCGATCCAGGATTTTGTTTGGCCGCGCTGATTCGGTCCGAAGCGCAGGCTTACAAGAAATTGCACGGGCGTCTTCCTGCCGTCATTTTCATGGAAAACCATGGATTGCTGGTTGCGGCCGCCGGCGCGAAGGAGTGTCTGGCGCTGCACGACGATTGGGTGGCGCGCTGCGACAAGTATTTCCGTGCGAGCGCGCCGGCGATCCACTCCGCGCCGGAGACGAATTCCGCCGCGCTGCGCCGCACGATGAGCGAAATACGCCGCGTCTGGCGCGAGGCGTTTGGCGCAGCGCCCTTCGCGCGGCTTTCCGACGATCCGGAACTGGCCGGCGCGGCATTTGGAGACGCGCCGAAGCTGCTGGCTGCGGGCGCGTTGACTCCCGATCACATTGTGTACACGGGCGCGCACGCTGTGGTGGCCGAAACGCTGGACGATTTGCCCGCGAAACTCGCGCCGGCGCTGAAAGAGAAGGCGCGGCCGCGCATCGCTTTAGCGAAAAACGTCGGGACGTTTGTGGTGGCTGAAGATGCCATCAAGCTCGGCGCGGCGGAGGATTTGGGCGTTTCCGCGGCGAAAATTATTCGCTTGGCCGCGGGCCGCGGCGGCGCGCACAACTTGGCGACCAAATCCGCGGACTTCATCATCAACTGGGAAGCGGAACACTATCGCGCGGGACTTCTGGATACGCAGCGGCTGCCGCTGGCGGGCAAGGCGGCGCTGGTTACCGGCGCGGCGTCGGGATTGGGCTGCGGAATCGCGCTGGGCTTGGTGGAAGCCGGCGCGGCGGTGGCGTTCGCGGATATCGACGACGCAGGCGCGGCAAAAACGGCTGCGAGCTCTTCCGATCCGCGCCGCGCGGCGCCTGTGCGCATTGACGTGACCAGCGAAACATCGGTGGCCGCAGCGTTCGATCGCGTAGTGGCGCACTGGGGCGGAATAGACATCGTAGTTTGCGCGGCGGGCGTGGCGCCGCCGTTCGAGCTTGTGGACATGCCCG
This sequence comes from Candidatus Acidiferrales bacterium, assembly GCA_050014395.1. GTDB lineage: Bacteria > Acidobacteriota > Terriglobia > Acidiferrales > UBA7541 > DASPOJ01. Next base: position 7,932 of record JBEKDK010000113.1, read on the forward strand.
TGGATAAATGGCGGCAGGCGCTGGAAATTAATCTCACCGGATATTTCCTGGTGGCGCGCGAAGCGGCGCGCATCATGCGCGCGCAGGGAGACGGCGGGGCGATGGTGATGGTCTCGTCGAAAACGGGGCTGGACGCGTCCAAGGCCAACTCGGCGTATAACGCCACGAAGGCCGGCGAATTGCACTTGATGCGCGGGTGGGCGCTGGAATTGGGGCGAGACGGCATTCGCGTGAACGCTGTGGCGCCGGGCAACGTGTTCGAAGGCTCAAAGATTTGGAATCCCGAATACATGAAAGTGGCCGCGAAGAAAAAGGGCATCAAGCCGGAGGAAGTGATCCCGTACTACACTTCGCTGACGGCGCTGAATCGCGAGATCAAGCGCTCGGACGTGGCGCAGTCCGTCGTATTCCTTTGTTCGGACGCGGCGCGCTGCATCACGGGACAGACGCTGGTGATCGATAGCGGACAGGTGATGGTGCGATGAGCGATTTGGATACGGCTTTCGCCAGCGGTTCGCTGGAGACGCGCCTGGCTGCGTTGAGTGAGGCCTGCGCGCAACTCGGCAAGCGAGAACATCGCGGCACCAACTGCCACATTCACACCAATGAATCCTTCAGCGTGTTTCATTCGCCCACCGAAGCGGTGTGGCAGGCGGCGCGCGAGGGCGTGGCGGCGCTAGGCATCAACGATCACTATACCGTCGCTGGTCTGGATGAATTTCGCGATGCTTGCAGGATCGCCGGGATCTCCGCGCTATTTTCGATGGAAGCGGTGGCGATGGATCGCGAGGCCGAAGCTGCACACTTGCTGCTAAACGATCCGGATAATCCCGGGCGCGTGTATCTGTGTGGCAAAGGTATCACGCGGATTCCGCCGCCATCGTCGGTGGCCGCGAAGAATCTGGCGCGCATGCGCATCGCTCTCGAGCGGCGCACGCACGAAATGACGGTCAAATTGGCGCAGCACTTCCGCGAGCGGCTGGGCGCAGATGGGCCAACGTGGGACGCCGTGCTGCACCTGACGCCGCACGGCAACGTCACCGAGCGGCACGTAGCGCTGGCGGCGCTGCATCGGCTGCGCGCGCTGTCCGGCGAGATGGGAACACCGCTGGCGCAGTTGGTGACACGCTTGTGCGGCGTCGCGCCCCCTGCCGAGGCCAGCGATGCGGCTTTGCAGATTTTCTTGCGCGCAAAACTGTTGAAGGCTGGAACGCCGGCGTACGTGGCGGAAAGCGAAGATGCGTTCGTTCCCACGGAAGAGCTACGGCAAATGTTTCTGGCGTTGGGATCGATTCCTACGTATCCGGTGCTGGGGAATCCCGTGACGCCGGGCGAGCGAGACATCGAAGCGCTGCTCGATCGGCTGGAAGCGAAGGGATTTTACGCCGTGGAAGTGATTCCGCACCGCAACACGCGGGAACGGCTGACGGAAATAGTTTCCGCGGCGCGGCGCCGCTGGTGGCCGGTGTTCAACGGCACGGAGCACAACACGCCGGAAGCGCGGCCGATGCTCGATCCGTACGCGCTGGATCCGGAATTCGAGCCATGGTTCCGGCAGAGCACCGCGTTGCTGCTGAATCACCAGATGCGCGCCGGGCGCGGGGAGCCGGGATTTGTCGGCCACGACGGCCGGCCGGCGATCGCGGACGCACGGGAAAGATTCGAGAATTTCAGCCGAGTGCAGCAGTAGTAGTATATGATCTGTTTACGACCGACCAGATGAATAGGAGTTCCGGCGGAAAGACTTTTTCGTCTTGTCCGGCGGTGTGAAGTGTGGCGTGTGGTGGGAAATGTGGAAGGGAATTCAATTCTAATTCGAGGAGCACAATAGAAGTGGCTAACCCACAAATAACAATCCAAGAGCCCAAAGGAAAATTGGGCGTCCTGACAGTCGGGCTGGGGGCCGTGGCCACCACCATGATTGCGGGAACTGAGGCAGTCCGGCGCGGGCTGGGCTTGCCGATCGGCTCGATGACGCAGATGGGAACGATTCGCCTGGGAAAGCGCACCGAGAAGCGCGTCCCCAAGATTAAGGATTTTGTCCCGCTGGCCAAACTCGAAGACATCGTTTTCGGCAGCTGGGATTTGTTCTCCGACAACGCGTACGAGTCGGCTTTGAAAGCGGGCGTGCTCGATAAGCAGCTCGTGGAGCAACTCAAGGATTTTCTTGTCGGCATTAAGCCCATGACCGCGGCGTTCGAGCAGACCTGGGTGAAGAATCTTCACCCCAACAACTT
>JBEKDK010000114.1:0-9927 GCA_050014395.1 Candidatus Acidiferrales bacterium
CGTTTTTCAGCCAGTCCGCAAATGGCTCATAAAAGTCCGATTCCTTGACCTTGATCCCCGTCTCCGCGATCTGTTCTGTGCTTCCGACTTCGATAGTCTCGCTAGCGCCAGACTTGGAGACCGGTGTGTACAGGCCGCGGCTGGGCTTGGCAATCTCGTTAGGAAAGAGAGAATCCAGATTCCATACGGAACCGTGCACGGTGTTCTTCGGAGTCTCAGGAGATTCTTGGCAGATCTTGTCGACGAGCACGCTGTACCGAACTCCTCCGGGGCTAGCGGAGATAATTGTCCGAGCCAATTGCTGAATTTGCTTGACAGTTAACTTTGACATGCGAGGAATGATAAATCCCAATCCGAGGGAAGACAAGCGGCTCCGCCACATATCGGGAGGCCGGCGGCAGCCGGGACAGGTGTTCGAATGCCGTCATTCGAATGCTAACGTATGAATACCTATTGACGAGGAGTAAGAACGCGTGCTAAGCTCTCGCATGAGCCTGACACAAACCTTTGTGGCCGCCCGGCGCGCCCTTCGCCGACCGCGCCGCGCCGAGCACCCGACCAAGGGTGCGCGCCTCTTGCGTCCCGGATGTTTTCCAGTGGCGAGTCCCGAGCCTGCCTGCTGTAGCAGGCTTGCCTGCCGTCGCAGGCCTGCACGCTGCGGCGGGTCCGCCGTGGCGGAGATCCCTCTGTCTCAAATTTGCAACGCCCTCTACTTGCAACAAATTCTTCCACTACAGTTGCAACTAGCAGCATTTCCCAGAAGTGTTGATTATGCAAGACTTAAGTCGAACCTAAGTTCCTTTAGAATCAACACTTCCAAGGTCCCGGAAGTGTTTATTATGGAGGACTTATGTCGTACCTAAGTATCTTCAAAATCAACACTTCCAAGAATTCTTGCACATTTTGTATCTCGCTCATTAGCGGGCATTTGAAGTCTCCTATAATCAACACTTCCACGATTTTCGACTTTAAGCTCTCCATAATCAACACTTCCAAAAAAACCGGGGGTGGGGGGTCCAGTTGCAACTGGCTGTTGCCACTACAGAGCGAGCATCCGACCCCGTCGTGGCGGGCGAGTCCCGAGCCTGCCTGCCGGCAGGCAGGCGTCGAGGACTCCTTGGGATCACCAGCATGGGGGTGCGTGAGCCCTCGCGCGGTCGGCGGACGATGCGCGGTGCGGGGTAGAATGTCTGGGGCGAGTGAGCGAGAGGGCATTCATGGCGGAGTTTAGGGCGGGATTTGTGGCGGTGGTGGGGCGGCCGAACAGCGGGAAATCGACGCTTGTGAATCGATTGGTGGGGCAGAAGATTTCGATTGTGACGGCGCGGCCGCAGACGACGCGCAATCGGATTCAAGGGATTGTGAATCGGCCGGAGGCGCAGGTGGTGTTGATCGATACGCCGGGGCTGCATCGGCCGGACTCCGTGTTGGGGAAGCAGATGAGCGCGGAGGTTGACGCGGCGCTGGAGGGCGTGGATGTGGTGGCGCTGCTGCTGGACGCGAGCGAGCGCTTGGGGCAGAGCGAGCTGCGTGCGATTGCGCGGGCGCAGGCGTTTCGCGGGCCGCGGCTGCTGTTGCTGAACAAAATCGATCGCGTGGAAAAATCCACGCTACTGCCGCTGATCGAGCGATGCCAGCGCGAAGGAAAGTTCGATGAAATTATTCCGATCTCGGCGCTGAAGGGGTCTGGCGTGGAGGATGCGTTGGCGGCGATGATCGCGCGGCTGCCGGTGGGGCCGCCGCTATTTCCGCCGGATCAGATCACGGATCAGCCAGAGCGATTTTTGGCCGGCGAAATTGTGCGCGAAAAAGCGATGGCGGCGACGCGCGAGGAAGTGCCGCACGCGGTGGCGGTGATCGTGGAGTCGTTTGAGGAGGGTGCGAAGCTGGTGCGCATTTCCGCGACGATTCACGTGGAGCGCGAGGGGCAGAAGGGAATTTTGATTGGCGCGGGCGGCGCGACGTTGAAAAAGATCGGAACGGAGGCGCGGCGGGAGTTGGAGGTGCTGCTGGGGACGAAAGTGTTTTTGGAGTTGCGCGTGAAGGTGAGCAAGGATTGGCGGGACAATGCGGCGCTGGTGCGGCAGATGGATTGGCGCAGGCAGTTGGAGATGCTTTCAGGCGAGTGAAAGGCGACAAATCGCCAATCGGGAGATTGGCGTTCCCAGGAAAAGACGGACCCACGTTCGCCCGGAAAAGCTGGGCGAACATGGGGCACCCCACCGCTTAATACCGAAAATCCACTGAAAAGAAATCGCGGAGCTAGTCGGCGTCGCCGGGGTCGGGGGATTTTTCGTCGGAGGAGATTCCTAGGGATTTCATTTTGCGGTAGAGGTGGCTGCGCTCGAGGCCGATGGCGGTGGCGGTGCGTGACATATTCCACTGATTTTCTTCGAGCTTGCGCAAGATGAAATCGCGCTCGTAAGCGGAGCGAGCTTCGTGCAGCGTGGAAGGCGGAGCTTGCGGCGTGTGGCCGGAGCTGCGGAAAAGCTCGGGCGGAAGATGATGCGGCTCGATGCGCTGCTGCGGGCAGACGATTACCAGGCGCTCGATGACGTTGCGCAGCTCGCGGACATTGCCGGGCCAGGAGTAGCGCATCATCACTTCGAGCGCGCCTTCGGAGAGTTCCTTGGGCTGGCGGCCGTAGGTGCCGGTGTAGCCGGCGAGAAAATATTGCGCGAGGATGGGGAGATCCTCGATGCGCTCGCGCAGAGCGGGAATGACGAAGGGGATCACGTTGAGGCGATAGAAGAGATCCTCGCGAAAACGCTCGTGAGCGATTTCCTCTTCGAGGCGCTTGTTGGTGGCGGCGATCACGCGCACGTCGACGCGCAGCGCGCGATTGGAGCCGACGGGCTCAATGCTTTGCTCTTCGAGCACGCGCAGAACTTTCGATTGCGTGCGCAGGCTCATATCGCCAACTTCATCCAAAAATAAAGTGCCGCCATCGGCGCGCTGGAATTTGCCGACTTTATCTTCGTGCGCGCCGGTGAAGCTGCCGCGCAAGTGGCCGAAGAGTTCGGATTCGATGAGCTCATCGGGAATGGCGGCGCAATTCATTTCCACGAATTGGCGCGCGGCGCGCAGGCTGGCGGCATGCAGCGCGCGGGCGACGACTTCTTTGCCCGTGCCGCTTTCGCCGTAGATCAGCACGCGGCCGGTGGTGGGCGCGGTGACGGCGATCTGCTGGCGCAGAGCTTTCATCGAGACGCTGCCGCCGATCACTTGGTAGCGCGAGCCGAGTTCTTCGCGCAGGCGGAGATTTTCGCTTTGCAGGCGCAGATGCTCGACGGCGTTCTTCACGACCAGGATTATTTTTTCGAGTTCGAGCGGCTTCTCAAGGAAGTCGAAGGCGCCGAGTTTGGTGGCGCGCACGGCGGTTTCGATGTTGCCGTGTCCGGAAATCATGACGACCATCGCGGAAGAATTTGTTTGTCGAATTTGCTCGAGGGTTTGGAGGCCGTCGATGCCGGGAAGCCAAACGTCGAGGAGCACGACGCCGGCGGGACGCGCTTCGAGCGCGGCGAGGCAGGCTTCACCGGTGGCCACAGCTTCGACATCGTAGCCTTCATCGGCAAGGATGGCCGAAAGCGATTGGCGGATTCCTTCTTCGTCGTCAACGATCAGGATGCGATGCTTCATGGCAGGAGGGCCGTCAGGACTCGGTGGAAAGCGGCGCCGTGCGCACCTCCGCGACCGGAATTTGCAGAATGAAGCGCGCGCCGACGGGCGTGTTGTCCTCGACGCGAAGGATTCCGTTGTGTTCGGCGACGATGCGGCTGGAAATGGCGAGGCCGAGGCCGGTGCCGCGATCCTTGGTGGAAAAATGCGGCAGGAACAATTTGTCTTTGTCTTCGGGCGAAATTCCGTGGCCGCTATCGGCGATGATGAGCGTGACAGTTTCGCGATCGGTGTCGAGGCGCGTCGCGACGGTGAGTTCGCGGACGGAGCTGCCTTCCATGGACTCGGCGGCGTTGTCGATCAGGTTGACGAGCACGCGGCGCAACTGCTCGGCGTCGGCGCGGATGAGCGGCAGATCGGGCTCGAGCGTGGCGCGGACGCGAATGCCGTCGAGGCGGCCGCTGAAGACGTCGAGGGCGCTCTGCACGATGGTGTTGGGATCGAGCGGCTCAAGGCGCGCGGTGGGGAAGCGCGCGAAATCGGAGAATTCTTTCACCAGCGCTTCGAGCGTGGCGACTTCGCGTTGAATTAAACCGGCGCATTCGCTGGAGAGGCGCACAAGTTCGGGAGCTTGCGCTCCGGCCGCGGCGAAACCGTGGCGATCGAGGAAGCGCGTGAGGCGCTGGGCGGAAAGCTGAATCGGAGTCAGCGGATTTTTAATTTCGTGGGCGATGCGTTGGGCGACTTCCTGCCAGGCCGCGGCTTTTTGCGCGCCGAGGAGTTCGGTGAGGTCGTCAACGACGACGATGTACCCTAAATTAGCGCGGCGCGGACCGAGCGCACTGACGGTGACGGCGGCATGCAGCAGGCGCCCCGAGCCGGCAATTTCCAAATCTTGCGACGCGGTGCCCATGCGCAGAGCGCGGCGCATCAGCGATTGCACGGCGCGCGCGGCAGGCTCGCCCATCAGCGCGTCCAGAGTAGCGGCCTTGCGCGATTCGGAGCCGAACATTTTTTCGCCGGCGGGATTGACGCGGCGCACGGCGCCATCGGCGCTGAGGGAAATCACGCCGGTAGGAATGCTTTCGAGAATGGTTTCAAGCAGAGTGCGGCGCTGTTCGAGTTCTTGCACGGCTTGTTGCAGGCTGTGCGTGAACTGATCGAGCTGGCGGCGATTGTCGGCGAGCTGCGCCGTCATTTGATTGAAGGAGTTGACGAGCAATCCGAGTTCGTCGCGGGCTTGCACATCGACGCGGGTATCGAAGTTGCCGGCGCTGACGGCGCGCGTGGCTTCGGCAAGGGCTTGAATCGGCACGGTGAGCTGCTTGGCGAAAAATATCGCGAACCACGACGAGGCGGAAAGCAGCAGGATCGTGAAAAGCAACAGGATCATGATCATCTGGAATTTGTAAGTGCGCAGACCCTGGCGCTGCTTTTCGTAGCCGGAAATTTGGCCTTCGATGGCCTCCAGGCGCTCCTGGAAATTGTTGGGCGTGATGCGCGCGACGATCAGAGTGCCGGCGGGCATCGATTGCCGCACGCCCATCATCAGGACGCTGCCGTCTCGCCACAATTCGGCGCCGCCCGTCATGTTCCCGACGAATTGCGGACGCATTGCGATCAGCGAGCGATCGGTGGAATCGTGGGCGATGACCGGCGCGGTTTCACCGGGACGCTCGGCGCGCATTCCTTCCGTGGCGTTGCCATGCGCGTCCAGAATCCACGCGGCGTCTGTGCCGGAATTGATGCCGAACAGAAGCGCGGATGGGGCCGGCTTGCCTTTTATCGCCGGAGCGTTCTTGGCGGCTTCCTCCATCTTCGCGGCGGCGAGGGCGGCGCGGCCGATGCGCAGCACTTCGTTGGCGCGGATTTCTTCTTGCGTAGAGACCATGGCCTTCGCGGCGAGTTCGAGCGGGCGCGGGAACCATGTGACCAATGTGCGGTTCAACAGGGCATAGCTGACGACGAAAAGAAAAATCAGCGGCAGCAGAGAAATCGCCATCGCGGCCGCGACCATACGCATCTTGAAACGCGCGCCAACTTTTCGCTCGCGGCGCTCGGCCTGAAGCTTTAGCAGGCTGCGCGTGAGGACGAGGCCAAAAACCAGCAAGTTGACAACAATGAAGGCGGTGAGCGCCCAGAGGACGAGAACCTCGGGGCCCATGTGAGACTGGATAAATGTGGGGAGGCGCAGCGAGCCGAGCGTGAACACGGCGGCAAGCAGCAGCGCGAAGAAAAAGCCGCCAACGGCCAGCCAGAATTTTGTCCTGCGAGTGGTGGGGCTCACAGGGCCGGCTCCGCTACGAGTTGCATTTGCGTTGGTGCGATCGCGGTCGTGGATGCGTTCGCGCTGTCGCGCGAGCGGAGCGGGGAATTGGGCGGCAGCAGATCGTGCAACGGGCAGTCTGAGCAGCGGGGCGCGCTCTTGCGGCACCAATTTTTGCCGGTGTTGACGATGAGGGCGTGGAATTCGTTGTAGAGGCGGGCGTCACGAGGGAGTACGCTTTCGATCATTCGGCGTGCAGCTTCGTAATCGGGCTTGGCGGCCGCGGACTGCGCGGCGCCGCGAATTTCGTGGCGATCGAGGATGCGGTGCGTGTAGGCGTCCACCACGAACACGGGATGGCCGCCGGTGTAGAGCAGAATCGAATCGGCGGTTTCCGGGCCGATGCCGTGGACTTCGAGGAGTTTCTCGCGGAGCTGAGCGGTCGGCGCGCGAAACATTCGGGCGAGCGAGCCGCCGAAATCATTGCGCACGAAGGCGACGAAGGCTTTCAGCTTGCGCGCTTTCTGGCGGAAATATCCCGATGGACGCACGAGAGTTTGCAGGCGGCGCAACGGGACGCGCTCGAGTGCCGCGAAAGTGAGCACACGCTCGCGGCGCAGATTGGCGATGGCGCGCTCGACGTTCGACCATGCGGTGCTTTGCGTCAAGATGGCTCCGACGATCACTTCAAAGGGCGTCTTGGCCGGCCACCAAAGCATCGGCCCAAGCGAATCCGCCAAGGTTTGATAATACGCCATTAAATCCGGGGAAGCTTGCGGCTCTGTGGTTGCGTGTGCGGCGCGCGCGGGTGTGCTGGAGCGTCGACGATTTGGAGCAAGCCGCGCGGCGGCGGTTCGGCGGTTGCGTTGCGCGCTCAAAGGATGCCTCGACGCAAGATATCCAGCGCAGGAAGGCAAGTCAAGGTGGCGCGAGCGGAGGTTTGGGCACTTCTCCGATTATCTGACTATACGTCCAAGTGAAACGGGATCATAGAAGAGAAAGCGGTTTCGGGGGCAAATCTGCTACAGGTGGCACTATGCTTAAACGGACCTCGTCCAGAGGCGTTGCAACTCAAGAATGCTCGTGAGGGGTGCGGGGGAGCTTAGCTTTTACCCGTACCGCAGCGCCACCATCGGGTCCACCCGCGTCGCACGCCGCGCCGGGATGTAGCACGCGAGCAGCGCCACGCTTGCGAGCAGCGCCGCGAAGGCGACCACCGTAACCGGGTCCGTCGCGCTGATTCCAAACAGTATCGATTTCATCGTGCGCGTGAGCGCCAGCGAGCCGCCGATTCCCACCATCAAGCCGACCGCCGTCGTCTCTGCGGCTCGCTCTTAACGACTGCTTGCTCCGAATTGTCCACGTATCCTCCAAGTGGACACCAAAGGAAGTGTCCACCAGGAGCCATCATCTTCTCTCACCCCCACCTCGTCCACACGTCACAGACCGGGCGCTTACGGTTCAGCAGCAACTGGAGATCATTCAAGCGAGGTTATGCAGTGTCGTCAGTGCGGTCCGGCGGTGAGGCTCGCAGCGGTTAGCGTGGCCACGTAGCTCGCGTACAGTTTGCTGCCCGATCAAAAAAAAACGGAGGGGGAGCTTATCTCCACGATAGGCTCCCCCGCTCAGAGATCACCTATTCAATCACTCGGCGACGGAGAGTTGTTCCTCCGAGACCGACCAAGCCAAGCAGACCGACCAGCCCAGTAAGCAATAGCACCAGGCTCGATGGCTCCGGCACATTAACATCGAAGTTAACAGTGCCGGCCACATCGGTGTAGTCCGATTCGCCGCCACCTATGATTTCGAAGTCCCCGGCGTAGAGACCCGTCGGGGTTCCGGGTGGTACGGTCACGTCGAACAGCTCAGCGGTGTAGGACTGCCCTGCCGTTAGGTCGAGGGGGAAGTTGTTAAAGTACGGGCTGTCATCCAACGTCAAGGGTCCAGCGAGCGTGCTGCTGTCGGCGTTCAGATACACCGTATCTGCGCTAGTGTTCGCCACAGTCGCAACAAAGATGGGATTACCCCCAGCAACAGAATCGACGCTTTGAAACGCCGAGGCAAGCGTTATGGTAAGTGGATCTGCCTTTGCCGCGGTGCCGGCCAGCAGGAAACCCACAATCGTCAGAGAAAGTACCAGCGAACGTCTCAAGATCCTCATCTTATCCTCCCGGGTTCTATTATTCTTCAACATTATGGTTCTCCTCTGCCTATGGCAGCACCGCGCGGACGCTCGCATTGAACGTGCCACCCGTATAGGTTCCCGAGTAGCTCTCAACAGTCCTCGCTCCCGGGCTTCCCGCGCTCTCCGAGAAGGTAACCGTGGCTGTGGCCGATCCACCGTTCGCGGCGATGGTTCCCAGGCTCTGCGGCAACGTCGTTCCCGTGACGGAGCCAAGTGTGGCCTTCGTCAGTTCCACGTTGCCAGCAGGTCCCGTGCCGCTATTGGTGACCGTGATTGTCGCTACATAGCTACCCGACACCAAAGCCAGGGATGTCGTGGTTGTAAGCACCACAGTGGGAGCTTCGATAACCGACACGGTTCCGGTAGCAGTTGTGAGACCCCCCGCCGTGGCTGACAGCGAATAGACGCCGGGGGTGTTCAAAGCAACGCTGCTCAGATTGAATCCAGCCACGGCTGCGGAGCTCGAGACGGTCGAACTCTCGTTGAGGCCTCCGGGTCCGGCAGGCTGGCTGCACGATTTGTTCAATCGGCCTGTGGGAGACCCCGGGCAAATCGCTTTCGCATCACCAACACCAATCCGATTCCGAGCATTGTGAGACCGACGGTGCCAGGCTCGGGCGTGGTGAGAGGTGAAAATTCAGTGCAAACGGCCGCCCTCAAATCAGCCGCGCCGCCGCAGGCCTTCCCGCTTCGCTGCAGCCAGTACAAGCAGAGCGAGCAGTCCCGTGCCCAGCAGCGACAGGTTGCTGGGCTCAGGAGCGGCAACCGGTGTCGCTAAGAATCCCTCGTTCTCGCCCTCTGCGTTTACATAATACCCAACGATGTCACCACTATCGTTGATGCCGAGGGCCGCGCTGGAATTTGCGCCTGGAGGATTGATCACACTAAAAGTGCCGGCGTCATCGAGAAAACCTTCGAGGACGCCGCCGTTGATTTCCTCGCCAACGATGTCCCCACTGCTGTTGATGCCGAAAGCCGTGCTGGAACTTGCGCCTGGAGGATTGATCACCGTAAAGGTGCCCCCGTCATCAAGAAAGCCTTCGGAGGTGGTGATATTGTATCCCACGATCTCACCGCTGGCGTTGATGCCGAAGGCCTCGCTGGAACTTGAGCCGGGAGGATTGATCGCAGTAAAGGTGCCCCCGTCATCCAGAAAGCCTTGGTAGGTGCCGCCAAGTTGGAATCCCGCGATCTCCCCGCTGTCATTGATGCCGTTGGCCTCGCTGTAAGTTGCACCGGGAGGATTGATCGCAGTAAAGGTGCCCCCGTCATCCAGAAAGCCTTCGGAGGTCGTAGCATTGAATCCCACGATCTCTCCGCTGGCGTTGATGCCGTAGGCCTGGCTGGAACTTGAGCCGGGAGGATTGATCACGCTATACGTTCCGCCGTCATCGAGAAAGCCTTCGTACGTGCTGTCGAATTCGAATCCCACGATCTCTCCGCTGGCGTTGATACCGTAGGCCTCGCTGGCACTTGAGCCGGGAGGATTGACGACAGTGTAGGTGTAGCCATCGGCGCGGGCGGCGCGGGCGCCGACCGAGAGCAGGAGGCCCAAGATCACTAGGGTCATAGTCGCAGTGCTGGCGGTGCTTCCGATGCGGCGAGCACTCAGTGCGAGTAGGACTTTCTGAATAATTGTGATTTGGCCGACGCTTTCCATGTTTCCCCCTGGCCCTCGGACGCGCTCCAAATACATACGGCCGATGAAATGCCAAGATGAGCGATGCAATTCGAGACCCGCCGAGGGCCGCAGAGCCACCTAGTTAACTAGTTTCTTTATCGATGGTTAGGGATCAGACGGGGAACGCGAGACCGTGGGAATGCAACTTTGTGCAGATATGGGCGAAAAGCGGTT
>JBEKDK010000115.1:0-9773 GCA_050014395.1 Candidatus Acidiferrales bacterium
GATTATCACGCGCCTTTCTCGATCGCGAAGCGGATTCGGGCGCAGCGCATCGTTGCTGAAAGTTTTCTGGCCGTATTTGACATGGAACACGGTCTTCGACAATTCGCGGGTCGTCGCGGAGATGGGCCGCGCCCCCGCGCCTTTTTCAACTTATTGCCATCCACTGTTTCGCTTTAGTGTTGAGCACCGTTTCTCGTATCCTTACCGCGATTGGTCCGGGCCCTGGCCGGCGGCGCACGCTGCCCCGGCGCATTCCATCGGTGGAGGTGGCCGCCCATGATGGATTTCGTGCTCGAGCTGTGGGTAGGCGAGATCATCGAACGCGCGCGCCTTGGCTGGATGCTCGGCGCGGGCCGGCCGTGGCAGCCGGATGAAAAGCTCAAGTTGCTTTTCGCCGGCTACAACGGCACGCGCAACACCGGCTCGGACCTGCGCGTGCATGAAATGCTGCGCCAGGTGCGCCAGGTGCTGGGCGCAGAGCGGCTGGAACTTTCCGTGATGACGCAGAACTTCGAGGCGTCGCGCGGATATTTCGGCGATGCGCGGCAAGTGCGCTTGCCCGATATTTTCCCGCCGTTCCTGCGCCGCGAGGTTCCGCGGCATCACGGCGTGGTGGCGTGCGAAGGGTCGATGTTCAAAAGCAAATTTGCCAACGCGCTGACCACCATGATGATCGGCTCGCTGGGAATCGCCGCGGCGCAAAACAAACTTTCGGTCGGCTACGGTGGCGATGCCGGCGAAATGGATCCGATGCTTCAGAAAATGGTGCGCCGATTCTGCCGCCGCTCGCTGGTGATTCCGCGCAGCGAAGAATCGCAGGCGCTGCTAAGCGAATTGGGCGTGCCCACCGAACTGGGCACCGATACGGCATGGACATTCGAGCCGCTCGGCCCCGAATACGGACGAAAAGTTCTGACCGACGCCGGTTGGGACGGCCGCAAGCCTGTGCTGGCAGTTTGCCCGATCAACCCATTCTGGTGGCCGGTGAAACCCTCGGTTCCGAAATTCCTCGCGCGCATGCTGTTCGGCGCATACAAGGAGAGCCACTACCGCACCATCTATTTCCACCAATCCGGCGCTGAAGTGGATCGCGCATACAAACGCTATCTCGACGAGCTTGCGATCGCGGTGAACGCGTTTCGCTCGCGCCACGATGTGTTCACGATTTTGGTGGCGATGGAAAGTCTGGATGCGCGCGCGTGCCACGCGATTGCGCCGCAAGTGCCGGCGCCGATTCTCACTTCAGATCAATACGACATGTTTCAGCTGGTCAGCATCGTGCGTTGCGCGCGCTGGATGGTTTCCTCGCGCTACCACGGCATCGTCAGCTCGATGCCTGCGGGTGTCGTCTCTGCCGGCGTCACCATGGACGAGCGCATTCGCAACATGATGCGCGAGCGCGGACACAATCATCTGCTGGTCACCGTGAACGATCCAAAGCTCCACGAAAAACTGATTGAAGCGATGGAAACCCTGGTGCGCGACGAGGATTCCATTCGCGATGCCATCTACACGACTGTGGTTCGCAATTTGAAAGTGATGGCGCGTATGGGCGTGTTCCTCGAAAAACAAGTGCACGCGCGCTATCCGGAATTTCCCGTGCGCACCGGCGTGCACCACTGGGAGGCGTATTTGCCGCCGCTTTCCGCGGAGTTGCGCGCGCTGATCGAATCGCAAGAGTCCGCGGCATCGGCAGCGGCGGCGCGGACGAACGCGGCGACGAGTACGCGGTGAATTTCCTCGAAAACATTTACGAGAATTTGCGCCGCGCCTCGGGACAGCCAGTGCTGCGAGAGGCGCGCGCAGAGGGCAACATCTCCGTAACGGGAGCCGAGCTTTTGGCGTTGACTGCGGAGGCGCGGACCGCGCTTCGTGCAGCGGGACTTGTGCGCGGAGATCGCTGCGCGATTGTCGCGCCGAACAGTATTCGCTGGGTCGCGCTCGATCTGGCGCTGATGGCCGAAGGCATCGTGACCGTGCCGCTTTACGCGCGGCAGGCGCCGGCGGAATTGGCGGCGATGCTGCGCGACGCGCAGCCCGCGCTGATTTGTGTCGGCGATGCAGCGCTAAGCGAAGCGCTTGCATGCGAGTGGCCGCAAGCGCCACGGCGCATTCTGTTTGACGAGATTTTCGCCGCCGCGGCGCCCACCACTCCGGCGCCCGCTTCTGTGGCTGCCACGCCGACTGCAAATCTTGTGGCGCTGGCGCCCGATGACGTTGTGACGATCATTTACACCTCCGGCACGTCGGGCGAAGCCAAGGGCGTGCAGCTGAATCGCCGCAATCTCGATCACATGCTCACTTGCACAGGCGCGCGCCTGGATTTGCTGATGGGCCGATCGCGGCGTGCCGATCAGGTGTTTCACTATCTGCCGTTTTGTTTCGCCGGTTCGTGGATTCTGCTGCTTTCGTGCTTATCGCGCTCCAGCGTTCTCACACTTTCGACCGACCTCACGCGCCTGGTCACCGATATGCCGGCGGCCGCGCCGGATTATTTCCTGAATGTTCCCACGCTGCTCGAGCGGATGCGCACGGGAATCGAAGAGAATCTCAAAAAGCGCGGAGGCATGATTCGCAGCATCTATGACGGCGCAAAAAAAGAATTGTTCGCACGCGCGGTCGGGAGTGGCACACGCGCCGGCCGATTTCATCTTGCTCTGGCGCGCTTTTTGATATTTCCTGCTGTGCGCAAGCGGCTGGGGCCGAATTTGCGCGCGCTAATCTGCGGCTCGGCGCCCCTGGCGCTGGATACGCAGCGATTTTTTGAGATGCTCGGAATTCCCGTGTTGCAGGTTTATGGGCTGACGGAAACAACCGCGATCTGCACTATGGACGATCCTCGCCACGTTGAGCTGGGCACCGTCGGGCCGGCCGTGCCTGGAGTTGAAATGAAAATCGGCGCGAACCATGAAATTCTCGTGCGCGGACCGAATATTTTCCCAGGCTACTGGAACCGTCCGGAAGAAACAGCAAAGGTTTTGCGCGAGGGCTGGTTTCACAGCGGCGATCAGGGCGAGCAGGGCCCCGCGGGCAACTGGCGGATCATCGGGCGAATCAAGAATTTGATCATTCTGAATTCCGGCCACAATATTCCGCCGGAGCCGATCGAAGAAGAATTGCAGTTGGCGATTCCCGGCGCGGCGCAGGTGGTGCTGGTCGGCAACAGGCGCGGTTATCTTTGCGCGATCATCGCGGGACCGATCGAGCGGGGCGTGGCGGAGACGGAAGTGGAGCGCATCAATCGCTCGCTGCCGCACTACAAGCAGATTCGCGCGCTGCATGTCGAGTCCGCGGCGTTTACGATCGAATCGGGTCTGCTGACCGCCAACGGCAAATTGAAGCGCGATGCGATCGCCACGCAGTTCCGCGCGGAGATCGAGGCCATGTATCAAAAGAAAGTGGAAGCGGCCGCCGGATGAACGAGTAGCGCGGCTGGCAATGGATGAAAATGAAGGATTCATGAGCGACTTCAGCGGCAAAACACTTTCGTGGAAACTTTCCGGCGGCATCGTCGAACTCGAGCTGCACTATGCCCCGTGCAACGAGATCGGCTTGGCGATGATCGACGAACTCGAGCGCCTGGTAGCGGCGCTGCCGGAGCTCGAAACGCAGGCTGCCGCGCTGATTATTCATAGCAGCCGCAAAGAGGGATTTTCCGCGGGCGGCGATTTGCGCGAACTGTATCGTCTGGCGCTTGCAACGGAAGGCAACGCGCGCACGGAAGGCATGCGTACGTTCGTGCATCGCATCCATCACGTGATGAATTCGCTCGATGCATCGCCGCTCGTGACGATCGCCGCGGTGCACGGCATCTGCTTCGGCGGGGGATTCGAGTTGGCGCTGACGTGCGACATCATCGTCGCCGACAAAATGGCGCGCTTCGCATTTCCGGAATTGCGGTTGGGCATCATTCCGGGCTTCGGCGGAATTCCCCGGCTGCGGCGCGACGTCGGCAACGCCGTGGTTCGCGATCTGCTGTTTACCGGGCGCAGCCTGAACGCCGCGAAGGCACAAGCGCTGGGCCTGGTGAGCCAAGTGGCCGGCGAAGGCGAAGCTTTGCGCGTGGCGCGCACAACCGCATCGCAGGTGCTGAAATACGATCGGCACACCACCGCCGTTGCCAAGCGCTTCGCAAAGCCGATTCCGCTCGAAGAATTGCGGCGCGAGACCGAACTGTTCTGCGAACTTTTCGCGCGGCCTGCCGTGATGGAGGCTCTGCGCAAGTTCGTCGAAAGCACGGACGCGCATCCGTATCTGCCGTGAGCGCTGCACGCGACCGGCAACGTAAGCTGCGATAAGATTGAGCGCCCTGCGCCGGCCTTTGCCGCCCTGGGACGCACTTAGGTGAGCGATGAGAACACTCGATCAGACGACCGGCGAAATCCTGGACCTCGCGGCGGCGCATTTCAAAGTTCCGCGCGAACAGCTTTCGCCCGGCGACGATTTTTATCGCAAACTCAAGATTGACAGCCTCCAGGCGCTCGAATTGCTCACCCGCCTTGAAAATCATTTCGGCGTGGAATTGCCGGACTACGAGGTGCAAGGCGTCAGCGATTTTCGCACGCTCGCCGACCGCATCCAGGCCCGGCTGTAGATGCTGCATTCGGCGCAAGCGGCGCGGGTCGTCGAAGCGATGCGCTCCGCGCAACCGATCGAAGCAATGTGCTCCGCGCAGTCCGGGCGAGTCTCGCACGCACTTCTCACATCAAATCTGAATGAGGAGGGAACACCATGGTTCGCAAAGCTTCGGCAATTTGGAAAGGATCGCTCAAGGAAGGTAAGGGAACGATTTCCACCGAAAGTGGCGTGCTTTCGAGCACCCCATATTCTTTTGCCACGCGCTTCGGAGATGTGCGCGGCACGAATCCCGAAGAGTTGATAGGCGCCGCGCATGCCGGGTGTTTCACGATGGCGCTTTCGGCGCAATTGGGCGAAGCGGGAATCACGCCGGAGAGCCTGGAGACTTCCGCGGCCGTCACGCTCGAAAAGACCGATGCCGGCTTCACGGTGACCAAGATTCATCTCGATGTGTCCGCGCGCATTCCCGGAGCAAACCAAGCCGCGTTCGACAAAGCCGCCGCCAATGCCAAAGCTGGCTGCCCGATTTCGCGCTTGCTAAAGGCTGAAATCACGATGACGGCGAAGCTAAACGCCTGATCGCGCCACGGCGCCGCACGTCGAGGCGCGAAACGCGGTAAACTTTCCGACTCAGAATGCTTGACCTGAATCAATACGCCTGCCTGGGCGAAGCTTTGCGCGCGGCGCTCGATCGCTGGCCCGATGAAGTCTGCCTGATCGAAGCCGACCGCGATCGCGAGCGCGCGCGGCTGACCTTCGCGCAATTCAAAGAGATCGCGGTGCCCCTGGCGGCCGGCTTGGAGCAAACCGGCTTTGCCGCGGGCGATCGCGCCGCGATCATCATGACCAATCAATCGAAGTGGCTGATTTCGGCCTACGCCATTTTTTATGCCGGCGGAGTGCTGGTGCCGCTCGATTATAAGCTGACCGCCGAAGAGCATTTGCAATTGCTGGCGCATTCCAAGGCCACGGTTTTGGTCGTCGAGTATCCGCTGTGGCGCGCAATCGCTGAAGCGCCGTCGTTCGCCGCGCGCAAGTTGCCGCTGGTGCTTGTAACCGAAGCGCCGCCGAACGCCGAGCTTTTCGGCGCGCGCCGCTGGGAAGAGTGCACAGCGACCGGCGAACCGGAATTTCGGCCTCGCGCACGCAAAGACCCGGCTTCGATCGTCTATTCCTCCGGCACCGGCGGCCGGCCCAAGGGCTGCGTGATGACGCATGAGAATTTTCTCGAGCAGTGCATGGCGCTCACCGCGTGGTATCCGTTTTGGCCGGGCGTGCGCTACCTTTCGATTCTGCCGACGAATCACGCCATCGATTTCATGGTTGGCTTCATTGGCCCGTTCACTTGCGGCGCTTGCGTCGTGCACCTGCGCACGCTGCGGCCCGAATACGTGCGCGAAGCGTTCGTGAAGTACAGAATCACCTACATGACTTTGGTGCCGCTCGTCCTGAAAAATCTCGAGAAGGGCCTGCGCGCGCGCTTTGCCGAGCTGCCGAAATCGAAACGCATGATGCTCAACATCCTGATCCGCGCAAATCGCGGATTGACGCGCCGCCAGCCAAATCTGGAAATCAGCCGGCGCCTGCTGAAGCAAGTGCATCAATCGTTCGGCGGCGAGTTGCGCGCGCTGTTCGTCGGCGGCGCATTCACAGAGCCGGCTACGCTGCAATTTTTCTACGACCTCGGAATTCCCGTCGCCAACGCCTACGGCCTGACGGAAGCGGGCACCGCCGTAACTGTGAATGACTTCAAGCCGTTTCGCGCAGACACCGTCGGCCGGCCGCTGCCCGGAATGGAAGTGCGCATCGTGAATGCGGACGGCGAAGGCATCGGCGAAGTCGCGGTGCGCAGCAAAACCGTGATGTCGCATTACCTGGACGATCCGGAGCTGACGGCGGAGACGATCGTGGACGATTGGTTGATGACCGGCGATCTGGGGCGCCTGGATGACGCGGGCCACTTGCAACTCTTCGGCCGCAAGAAGAACATGATCGTCACGGCCGAGGGAAAAAACATTTACCCCGAGGACATCGAAAATGTGTTCGAGGGATTGGCCGTAAAGGAATTCTGCGTGTTCGCTGCGAACTATCTGTGGCCGGAGCGCTCGATGGCCGGCGAAGAATTGGTGATTGTGATTCGCCTGGAGCCGGAGCGCGAAATAGACGCCGCACTTCGCGCCGACCTTGCCGCGCGCAATCAGCAGCTGCGAAACTACAAACGCATCAGCGGATTTCTTGTTTACGACCGCGATTTCCCAAGAACGGCGTCGTTGAAAATCAAGCGCACGGTGCTGGCCGAAGAAATCCGCCGAAACCACACGCGCGGCGAAGTAGTGCCACTATGAACGCGACTAGGCGAAAATTGTTCGCAATCGTAAATCCCGCCGCTGGCAGCGGCCGCGCGCGCAAGCTCGCGCCGGCGGCGCTGGAAAAACTGCGCGCCGCCGGCCTCGATGTGCAAGCGCAGTACACGACGAAGCCCGGCCACGGCACGCAACTGGCGCGCGAGGCTTACGCCGCGGGCTGGCGCGATTTCGTCGCCGTGGGCGGAGACGGCACGGCATATGAAATCGTGAACGGTTTGCTGCCGGATGTGCTTTCGGGCGAACGCGCCGCGATTGGTTTTCTGCCGGTAGGCACGGGGAATTCGTTTTTGCGCGATTTTTTTCACGGTGGAGCGCAGCACTCCGCCCAAGCGATCATCGAAGGCCGCCGGCGATCGTGCGACGTTGTGCTGCTGGAACACGAAGGCGGCGCGACATACTCGATCAACATTGTCAGCGTGGGATTCGCCGCCAACGTCGCGGCGATCACCAATCGCAGATTCAAGCGCCTCGGCCCGCTCGGATATCTGCTTGGCGTGCTGACGTGTCTTGCCACGTTGGATCGCCGCGCGTTCCCGTTGCGCGCCGACGGCGATGCGGACGCCGATCATCGCCGCTGCCTTTTCCTGACGTTCAGCAACAGCAAATTCACCGGCGGCAAAATGATGATCGCGCCGGACGCCGTCACCGATGATGGTTTCGTGGAATACGTGCGCTGGGGCCCAATCGGTCGCCTCGGTTTGGTTTGGAATCTTCCCACTCTGTTCACCGGCACGCACATCCGCCACCCGATGGCTTCGCGCCGCGCCGTGCAGCGAATCGAATTCGAGCGCGGTGAACCGATCGACGTGATGGTGGATGGCGAAGTGCTTACGACGCGCTGCAAGAGCATCACCATCCTGCCCGGCGCGCTGGATGTGATGGCGTGACGTCCTCTGGTTCAGAGATCGCCTCCGCGCCCGCACTGCCGCCGGCTCCCGTCTACCGGACCCCGGCGCGCGGTTTCCTGACCAACGTGCGCAGTTTCTACCACTGGATGATATGTGGCTGCTATTTTTTCCTGACTTGCCCTTGGCTGGTGATCAAGGCGACCGTCGTCAATCCGCGCAAACACGATCGTGCGCAGCGCAGATTCACTCGGCACCTGACGCACCTGGCAGGCGCGCGCATCGAAGCGCGAATGGCGCCAGGCTTCGATCCCACTCGCACCAGTTTTTTCATCGCGAACCACGTGAACCTTTTCGATCCATTCGTACTGTACTGCGCGGTTCCGCAATTCATCCGCGGGCTCGAGCTGGAATCGCATTTCAAGATTCCCGCGTACGGCTGGATGATGAAGCGTTTCGGCAACATTCCGGTTCCCGCCATGCGCAACCCCGCGGATTTGAAACGGATGTGGCGGCTCACTGAGGCGGCGCTTGCATCCGGCATCAGCCTGGTGGTTTTTCCCGAAGGGCAACGCACACTGACGGGCCGCGTCGGGCCATTCAAGAACGGCGTGTTTCGCATGGCGCTCGAGCACGGCACACCGATCGTTCCCGTCAGCGTGATGGGCTCGTTTGAATTCAACAACAAGCTGGGATGGGGAATGCGGCCCGGCCCCGTCACCGTGTTTCTGCACGATACGATCGAAACGGCGGGCCTCGATAAGGAAGATGTTGTGTCGCTGCGGGATCGCGTGCGAGAAATTGTTGCCCGGCCGATTGACGAATACTATTCCACAAAAACCTGACGCGTCAGTTTGAAACTCTAGCCTTCTTAAGGACCGAATTCCACTAGAGTGGCGAGATCATAGTGTCCTATCGACCGCGGTCATCAAGAAGAATGCGCGATAGGCTCTTGCCGCGATTGAGGGATAGTTTGCGCTTTCGGAAGGGCCTCGTCGCCAACCGAACTTGGCCTTCTGCGGCCAACTGACGCAACCACTCTTCGGAGGCCGGCAGTTTTGCATGCGCCTTGCCGGACTTTCTCTTCACGTCGCCACCCCACCCTCATTGTAGCTGTGCTGACGATCCCCCGCAGTGCGCTGTGCAGAGCTTGTCGAGTGGCTACAAATTGAGGTGAATGCCGGGCAGCGTGCGGCCGGCCTTGGTCTCCTGCCAGGTATACACGATGCGATGAATCACGGTGAGCGTGGCGACGACGGCGATCACCCAAAGCGCCGGCGCCATGCGGTTGAAGACCCCGCCCAGGATCAGCAACACCATGCGCTCAGGCCGCTCCATAAAGCCGACCTTGCACGTGGGGATCAGCGATTCGGCGCGCGCGCGCGAATAACTGACCATCACCGATCCGGCCGTGGCCACCGCGGCCAGCACCACGTATTTCGAGTTGCCATTCACCGCGTAATAGACCAACAAGCCCATGTAGAGGGACATATCCGCATAGCGATCGAGCGTCGAATCGAAAAACGCGCCGAACGCGGTCACTTGTCCCGAGCGGCGCGCCACCTGGCCATCGAGCATATCCAAAAACGACGCAAAAAAAATCACACCGGCGGCCGTGCGGAACTTGCCGAGCGCAAAGAACGTTGCCGCGCCGAAATTTACGACCAGCGCGAAAAATGTGAGGAAATTCGGATTGATGCCCGTCGCGGCCACGCCGGCCACGATTTTCATCAGCAACCAGCCGCAAACGATGCCAATCCATCGCGTGTAGCTGAACCGCGGGCCGTCTGTGTTCGGAGATGCGGTCGCAGATGCGTTGGTAGACATGCAGTCGCCCGACTCTGTTTCCCCGCCGGAAATGATACGTCAGCGCACAGCGCTGCTCAAGCTGTCGAAATGCGGCTGGCGGAAACGCTGCGGCTTACATCAACTCTTCGATCAGAGATTGAAACACAGCCGGCTCGACGCCGAGCGGCTGATGCAC
>JBEKDK010000116.1:0-9194 GCA_050014395.1 Candidatus Acidiferrales bacterium
AGTAAACCCCAAAAGATCGATTTTCAGCTTGGCATTCTCCGGGCGTCGCTTGTTCTGGTCCTCGTGACGATTGGCAGCGCGCTCACCGGCATGGCGGCGCAAACCGCGCCTTCTCGCGCCGCGCAAATCCAGGATCACTTCCGCAAAGCGGCTACGGACCTCCAAGCCAACGATGCGAACTCGGCGGTTCAAGAGTTCAACGCTATCCTTGCTCTTGACCCTAAGAACGCCGCGGCGCTCACCAATCGCGGCGCCGTGCGATTTCTCGAAGGGGATTGTCTCGCCGCTGTCCCAGATTTCCAGGGCGCGCTCGCCGTTGACCCATCGCTACTGAAGACCAAAGCGATGCTAGGCATCTGCGAGAATCGGCTGGGCCGCAGCTCGGCGAGGGCCGTACTTGAGAGCGTCTATCCGAAGCTGACGGAGAAACACCTGCGGACCGAGGTCGGCATGGAGCTTGCAGGCTTGTATTACCAGCAGGGCGACATGGACCGAACGACCAGCATGATTCAATCTCTGCTCGGACTCGATCCGGATAACGTGGACGTGCTGTATTTCGCGCAGCTTGTGTACACAGAAATTGCTGACGACACGTTGAACAAGCTGACCATCCTCGCCCCTGGCTCCGCACGGATGGAGCAGGTGATCGCCGAGCATTTGGTGAATGGCGGCGATTTGCCCGGCGCGATCGTTCATTACAAGAAATGCCTGGAAATGAATCCGCGCATGGTCGGGGTCCACTTCGAGTTGGCTGAAGCGATCCTTCAAAACACGCCGTCCGATGCCGCCGCACAAGCCGATGCGCTGAAGGAGTTAGCGGCAGCGATTCAGGACGATGGAGACGGAGCAAACATCGAAGCCGAGCTGGGGTATATCGGCATATTGCAATCCGATACGCAGAGCGCCTTCGCGCATTACCAGCGCGCCTTCGCTATGAATCCTGGCAGCGTCGATGCGCAGATCGGGCTGGGCCGCGTTCTGATGCTGCTCGGCAAGCCGGAAGAGGCGCTGAAGTATCTGCGCATGGCGGTTCAGGCCGATCCGTTGAACAGCGAAGCCCACTACCGGCTGAGCACCGTCTACAAGAGGCTCAACATGCCCGAGGATGCTGCGAAGGAAACGAAACTATTTGAAGAGATCAAGCAAACCAAAGATCAGGTGATCGCCATCTACCGCGAGATGAACAAGCACCCGCAAGCCAACGGCGACGTTGAGGACGAAGACCAAACGCCCGCGGCGACGCCGCCGCAGTAGCGCCCGGCGCGTCGATTCCGGCCTCAGTGCAGCGTGAATTTATCGAACACGCGGATCACGGGAAGTGCGTTGCCGTCGGCATCAAAGAATCCGCGGGCCGCGACTACCGAGCATCCTGGGTGGGTGCACGGTTTTGGCAGCACGGCTGGTTCCCACCAGAACAATCCCGCGCCCAGCCCGTCTGGCGTTTCCTGAACGATGCGGTTCACTTCATCCAGAAACTGGGCCTGCCCATCGGGTGTTTCGGGGAACGGGCCCGGCTTCTTAATGTAGTTGGTCGGAGTCCAGCAATACGCCGCCTCAACGACGATGATCGGCTTTCGGTATTCGCGCGCCGTGAAAACCAAGTTCGCACGCAGATCGTTCAGGCTGCCATGCCACCAGGGGTAATACGATTGCCCGATCACGTCAAACGGCACGTGGTATGAATTAAGCTTGTCGAAGAAATATTTGGTGCCGGCGATGTCGCCGCCGCGGTCAATGTGAATCATGATTTGCGGCATCGGTTGATCGGCGCTGCCCGCGCGAACGCCGGCGATCCCCGCTTGAATCAGATCGGCAAAATGATCCCAATTGTCCGGCAATTTCCCGTCCGGCCAGAGCATGCCGTTTCTGACCTCGTTGCCGATCTGAACCATGTCCGGCAGCACGCCGGCCGTTCGCATGGAAGCGATGGTGTCGCGCGTATATCCAAACACCGCCTGCACGAGCTGCGCGTGCGTCATGCCCTGCCAAGCCGCCGGAATGAATTGCTCCTGTGGATCGGCCCACGTATCGGAATAGTGAAAATCGAGCAGGAAATGGAATCCGAGCGCCTTCGCCGCTTGGGCAAGCGCGATGGTGTATTGCAGATTGTTGGGAAGTTCCTTGGGCGCGCAGAACACGCGCAGACGCACCCAGTTGTAACCGTGATCTTTTAGAATCTCCAGACCGGGCTTCGCCTGGCCGTTGTCTTTGAATGTTTTCCCGCTATCCTCCGCCGCTTTCAGGAAGGATACGTCGGCGCCGACGGCGTATTCGGAATTTTGCGCGCGAAGTCCGGCGCCAAGGCCTAGAAAGAGAAGAGGAATCGCTGCTGCAATGCGCAATCGCCGGCTGCCGCTAATCATGGCCTAAATCTTTAACCACCTCATATTCAGGAATCACGCGCACCCCTACGAGATTGGCAATTTCGCCCGATGCCGGAAATTGCGGACGCGCCCCTTGCGGCAGATAGATCGGCGTGTCTTTCCGCAGCGGCAAGATGCGCAGTTCGAGGCCCTGCTGCAGTTGCTGCGGAGAGATTCTTAGCAGCCCGACTTCCCACGGCGCTCCATTGTAAAAATTATCGGTGAAGAGCTTTCCGCCGGCGTAAATCCGCGCGATATCGCCTTGGTACTGGATGCTCAAGAGCAGATCGGCCGGCGCAACCGCGCCCGGGACGCGAATCGTCCACCGCGCAGCGTTCTGGAATTCCGCGTCGTCCGGAACCAAGGCTACGCCGCGGCTCATTTTCGCCGGGGGCGGATCGCCAGCCGGGGTCTCTTCCTGCACAGACGCCGTCAGATTCACGGGCGCCGGCTGCGGCGAAACCGAGTAGCGCTCGAAAACGCCATCCGGGCCCGCATCAGCGAAGCCTGCCGGTGGACGCGCCCAAGCCGGATAAAAAGCCGCCTGAAGCAACGCGGGATCGCTCGCGCGCATGTGCACACGATCGCCATCGAAGAATAAGTCCGCAGGCGACAGGATCAGCCGCTCTCGTCCATCGAGTTTGGCTTTCCAGGCATTGAAAGCCTGCTCTCGCGACAGGATGATGATTCGTGCGCTCACGCCCTTGCGATCGCGGATTTCGATTGCAACGCCGGGACCGGGCTCGATCCCGGACACAAACGCAATGCCCGCGTCGCGCACGATCTGCGCATGAGGAGCCTCGATCGCGCCGCCACCACGGTCCTCGATTGCGAATTCCGGCGCAATACCCGGCCACGTGAAGAACACGAAAGTCTTCTCATCGCGCAATTGGCACAGCGGCTGGGCCGTCGCGTACCGTAACACGGCGGGGCCAAGATCAAGGTTGACGGGCCATATCGCGTATGCGCCGCTCGGAATGCTCACCGGCTCGCGCGGAACCTGAACCGGGCCGGACGGTGTTTGGAGCTTCACTTGAAATGCCGCGCGTTCAGGCAGTGGGTGCAGCCGCTGATAGTTGTTGATGAACAGGAATCCATGGTCGCCCTGCATTCGGGCCGCAACGCGCGGCGTCGCGGTGTCATCCTTATTCGCGGGCATTCGATTCGGGAAGCAGGCCGTCATCGGCGCAAGGCTACTTCCAAAATCGCCGAGGAAAAGATGGAAGACTTTCAGAGCACGAAATGAGTCGTGCATCTGGCCAAACTCGCCGAGCGGCGCTTGAAAATCATAGGTCTTCACCGGCACGTCATTGGGGTATCCGGTGGCCTGCGATTCCTCGAGAGTGGTCAGTTTGCCGTCGGGATTTGTTCCGCCGTGGAACATATAGTAGCCATACAGCGAAACGCCCGAGCCGAGCTTCGCGATAACCATCGCCGCGATATCATCCGGCGCGATTAACAGCCTGCGATGATAGGAGAGTTCCATCCCCCCGCCCATTTCAGCGGTCAGGAAAGGATAACGGGCGTCGATCGCGTCAGTATCCGGACGCTTCGACTGCATGTCGTCGCTCACATCTTCTTCGCGCCGTATCGGTGTGAAGAAGTAGTTTGACCTGGGGGGAAGATCCTCGATGCTGCGCCACCAGAAGCCATCTTCGTATCCGCCAAAGACGGGGACAAAACTATTGGGCGGAATGACGGCGTCATCCCATCCTGTCAGAGTGAAGAATGGAACGTTCAAACCAGCTTGGAGTGCGAGCTTTCGGAGCGCCATCAGGTAGTCGGAGCCTTTGCCCGGTCCGCGATCGTGGTACTCGTTTTCGAGCTGCACTCCGATCACTGGCCCGCCATCCTTCCAAAGCAGACCGCTGAGCTGCTGGCCAATCTGGCCGTACAGAAGGCTCACGTAGTGCAGATATACGGGGTCAATCTGCCGCACCGGGCACGCCTTCGCGAGCAACCAATCGGGGAATCCACCGTTGCGGCATTCGCCGTGGGACCACGGCCCGATGCGCACCCACACGTACATTCCATGTTTCCGGCAAAGCTCGACAAATCGCCGCAGATTGCGCTGGCCGGTCCAATCGAATTGACCTTCGACCTCTTCGACGTGAATCCAGAAAACGTACGTGGAGACGATCTGTACTCCGCCGGCTTTCATCTTCAGGATTTCGGCTTCCCATTCGGATTCGGGATACCGCGAGAATTGAAATTCGCCCATCACCGGGAACCACGGTGCGCCGTCGTGCAGCAAGTACCGGCTGTTTGCGCTGAATGATTCGCCGCTCGGCGATCGGCCGCCTGCCGGAAACCACAGCGCGCTAGGTGGAGCAGCCGGTTGCGAGGCGTCGATCACCATTTGCGACGGCGCCGCGGCTTGGGGTGTGGCGGGGCGACCCGAAATCGACGCGATGGCGATAAGGGATATGAAAGAAAAACACATCCACAGGTAAGATTTCATCTCTGGGTGGGGCGTACTTCCCCTGCCTAATTTAGCGGAGGGACAGGGTTTGGGAATCCAACTAAGGTTGGATACGCAATCTTGGTGAACGACAGGCCTTGAGCTAGAGGTGCTCCAGCCCCCGGTGGAGGGCTTCGATGACCGCTTGGGTGCGGTCGGTCACACCTAGTTGGAGAAGAATTACGCTGACGTGGCACTTCACGGTGGCTTCCGTGATTCCAAGCGAACTGGCAATTTCCTTATTGGTCTTCCCGTGGGCCATCAGCGAGAGCACCTCGCGCTCGCGGGGGCTTAAATCTGAGTTCGGCGTCCGGTCGGCCAAGCTGCGCATCACTGGACGCGGCAGGAAGCGCATTCCCGAGCGCACCTTGCGCAGGGCATCGACCAGCGTCTCGTGCGACATTCCTTTGATGATGTAGCCCAGAGCGCCGGCGGCAATCGCTTGATGAATGTCTTCGTCGCCTTCGTACGTCGTGAGCACAATGCTTTTCGCATGGGGATCAATTTGCCGGATGGCGCGCAAAGCATCGAGTCCGCTCATGCCGGGCAGCCGGAGGTCCATCAGCGTGATATCGGGGCGGTACTTCTTGAACATCTCGACCGCTTCTTCGCCCGTTCCCACGTGCACGCAGACTTTCATATCGTGCTGCGCGTTGATGATGGCCGCCACGCCCAATCGCATAATCGGATGATCGTCAACGATAAGAACCGTTGTCTTGTTGCCGTTGTTCATGGGTGTCCCCGTTGTACGACCCCGCCCTATGCCGCGACCAACTTGTGACCATTCTTGTGACCGTTCGCCGACTGAATCGGAATTTCGGCGCAGATTCGCGTTCCCTTCGACATAGCGCTCTCCACGCTGAACCGCCCGCCCACGCTTTCCACCCGCTCGCGCATTCCGACCAGACCGAAGTGAGCGCCCTGCGACGTCGTGACCGCCGAGGGATCGAATCCGCAGCCGTCATCTGCAATCTCTATCCGCGCCGCATCATCCGCGAAATTCACATTGATGCGAACTTCCTTGGCCTGCGCGTGCCGGATGGCATTATAGACCGCCTCGCGCGCCACCATCAGCAGCACGTGTTCGGCGTCCCCACCAAGCGGCACCGCCCTGCCGTGCGTATCGAACTTCACAGGCACATGGGAGAGTTGACTCGCCTGCCGCGCCACCTGCTCCAGCAACGGCCCGATTTCCGGCGCGGCATCCTCTCCGCGGCGCAGATTCCAGACGGCGTTGCGCGCTTCTTCCACCGTGGCTCGCACTTGGTCGCGTGCGGAATCGAGCAGCGTGCGCGTTTCGCCGTCCAGGTCAGGCCCGAGCGACACCACCGCCTCCAGCAACGCCGATGTGCTTGTGCATCCCTGAATCACAGTGTCGTGCATTTCCCGCGCGATGCGGTTGCGCTCC
The DNA here is from genome assembly GCA_050014395.1 of Candidatus Acidiferrales bacterium. GTDB lineage: Bacteria > Acidobacteriota > Terriglobia > Acidiferrales > UBA7541 > DASPOJ01. Next base: position 6,233 of record JBEKDK010000116.1, read on the forward strand.
GCGAGCACGGCTTCAAATCTTTTGTGGATCTGGCCGAGCCGCACGCGAAACGCGATCAGTATGAGCGCAATGATGCCTGCCACGCACACACCCAGAAACCATCGCGTCCGGTAGATATGCGGCCGCCAATCGATTCCTAGCGACGCGTCGGTTACTTTGTCCGGCATATTCATCTCAAACGCTTGCACTTCAAACTGATAATTGCCGGGAGGAAGATTGGTGTAACTTGCAACGTGGTTTTGCAGCGCCTCAATCCATTGGTGATCGAAACCCACCAGGCGGTAACGGAATCGGATTCGTTCCTGCGACCGAAGGCGAATCGCCGCATAGTCGATCTGAAGCCTTCCGTCGCCGGGAGGAACAACTAGCTGGCCGGAGGTGGGCGCTTCGCGGCCATCGACCAGGACCCGCTCAATCACCACCTGTGCCAGCCCGCCCGGGCGCGTCTCGTTCGGCACGATCCTCACCGGGCCGCGGTTGCTGGCAAACCACACTTCTCCGTTCGGCGTCAGGCAGCCGGCCGGTTGCACGCCGCCGTGCATCTGCGTGGCCTCGACTCCGTCGGAGAGCCCATAGAGCGTCACCGCCGGACGGAATTTCGAATCTTGCGCAAACTGATCGAGGTCGCTGCGATTGACTGAGGAAATTCCATCCGGTCCGCTTATCCAGAAAGTGCCGCGAGGATCTTCAAGAATTTCGTAAATGCTGTCGCTCGCCAGACCTTGCTCGGATGTGAAGTGCGTCAGTTTCCCATCGCGCCAGCGGAACAATCCGTCGCCGAGCGTGCCAAACCACAGGCCACCATCGCGGTCCTCGTGAATCGACCACACCTTGTCGTTGCGCAGCGCTTGCGTAACGTCGTCGGTGGCGAAGTGGTTGTCGTGCCAGAGCGAAACGCCTTGCTCCGTGCCGATCCAAATGTCGTTGCGATTGTCCTGCAGGAGCGCGCGAATACTGAAGTAGGAAAGGCCGTCGCTCATTCGATAGTTGGTCAGTTCACCGTCGCGCCAGCGGCTGACGCCTTCGTCCGTGCCGATCCATATGCTGCCGTCGCGGCTCTCGAGGAACACGCGCACGAAATCGTTCACCAATCCCGTGCTCTTCGTGTAGTGAATGTGCTCGCTTCCGCGCGTTAGGAATAGGCCGTGGCCTTCGGTACCCACCCACCAATCGCCCGCGCGATCGCGGAAAACGCAGCGCACGCGCACTCCCGGCGCCGGATCGGGCACTTCCTCGGTGCGGTTATGCCGCGGCTCGATGCGATAGAGATGCGAAGCGGCGACCCACAGCGAGCCGTCACGATCCGCGTAGACCGTGCCAAAGTCCGCGTTCTGCGCTCCCGGCAACGGATACGTGCTCAGCGCCGTGCGGCTCAGCCGCAGCAGGCCGGTCTGCAAGCCCACCCAGATGTTTTGCTCGGAATCCTCGAAGACTGAGAGCACTGTGCTGCTGGGAGGATCTTCGGGCGTCGCGACGCGGGTGATGTGGCCATCGCGATAGCGCATAAGCCCCGCGCCGATGCTCCCGATCCAAAGCGTGCCTTCGCGGTCCTCTCGCAGGATTCGGACCGTGCTTGTGATTCCGGGCACCTCTTCAAAGTGCGCGTCACCGTCGGCGGCGGGAAGCATGCGCTCGAGTCCTTCGACAGTGCCCACCCACAGTGTTCCGTCACTCGTTTCGAAGATGGACTTCACGCGTCCCGCGCTGCGCCCGCCGCTCAGAGAGAATTCGCGGCAATTGTCGCCGTCGATCATCAGCAGCCTTGATCCGCCCACCCAAAGCCGTCCCGCGTGATCCTCGCGAATGGAGTGAACAGCCAGGTTCGGAACATTTCCGTGGCCGTCAATCCGCGTGAAGCGGTCGCCGTCCAGCCGAAACAGTCCCGCGTCGGTCCCCGCCCATATCGCGCCCTTATGATCCTGGTACACCACGCGCACATGCCCGTCGTCCAGACCTTCGGGCTGCGCATAGGAGCTGAAAACCCCATCCTTGTAGCGGAACACGCCGCCGCCGTCCGTGCCCGCCCACAGCGTGCCGTCTTGCGCGACCATCAGAGAGAACACGCTGTTATCGTGGATTGCGCCGGTATTTTCGCGATTGAAGATTACAAAGCGCTCGCCGTCAAAGCGCACCAGGCCCCCGGTGGTTCCGATCCAGAGGTAGTGATCGGGAGTCTCTGCGAATGCTTGAACGGTGTTCTCAGGCAGGCCGTCGGCCATCTCCCAGACGCGGCGCGTGTAACCATCCGGCAACGTCCGAATGGAAAATGCTTCCAGCGGAGCGGCAACCGCCAGAGCAAGCGCAAACACACAGATCAACGTAGTCCGTGGCATAGCTGTTCGGCTCGTGCGACCAGGAGCCTCTGTAGGGCCGCGCCCTTAGCCCCGCGTATCATGGCGCGCGCGAGGTCGCCATGTCGCGGTGTCAGCCTCGCAAACCGGAGCACCCTTCCCCGGAATGCGCCCGTGGTCGTCGGCAGCACAGCTGACGCCCACGGGAATGGCCTCAAGCAAGGCCGTTATGCAGCGATCCTATCATTGGCCCGCTCTCGAATACATCGGAAAAGTTGATTGACCTCGGTGGGTCCGCCGTGCGAAGCACAGTCCACCCACGACCATCGTTGCAAATTCAAGGCTGTGCCACCCTTCCCGAAGAGACGACTGAATTAAATGCGGGTGAAGGGCAGTTTGTCGCCGGTGAGGCGGGCAACCAATCGGGGCCCACCAAGAAAGGAATCACTGTGAGATTCGCGCCGAAACTTGTCGGAGAAAGACATCGAAACTTCTGAAAATGCGACGGTAGCTCCGTATCGAGATTGGCTCCCCAACCGTTCTGGAAAACCCAAACGCGATCTCCGTGTTCTAAGCCTTCGGTACGCTCCATGACTTCAAACTGCGCGGGAAAATTGTCCGGCGTCAGCTTATATACATCGTACTTCGTGGTGACGATTGAATACCCGTCA
>JBEKDK010000117.1:0-9520 GCA_050014395.1 Candidatus Acidiferrales bacterium
ATGTCCAGCACCACGTTTCCCTTTTTTCGCGGCGCGGCGATCACAAATGGATTGTTGCCCAGGCGCGTATCTTTGCCTCCCCACGTGGGCATGCAGGATTCAGTATTGGTCCAACTGATCGCAACGTAGCCACGATCCGCCGCGCGCCAGCCATACGTGCCTCCGCGCATCCAATGCGTCGTGTTGCGCAGCGCCACGATGCCGATGCCCTGCTCCGCCGCCACCTGCATGGCGCGGTCGGCGGCAAAAAGCGCGTTCAGAATCCCAGGGCCGCGCTGCCCATCGTAAACCTCAATCGCGCCCACCTGTCGCACGAGTTCCGGCCGTCCCGCCAAATTCACCCAGCCCTTCGCGACGTAGTCCACGAATCTGGCCACGCGATTCAGGCCGTGCGAATTCACTCCGTCACAACTGGATTCGGTGTGGATGCGCGCGCAGAGCCGAGCGTCGCGTTCGTTCATGCCGGCGTTCACGAAAGCCGCCGCGATTGCATCGTGCATTTCGGCGAGAAAAATTCTAGCCATGTTCGGTTCGAGCCCTCCATGCGCAGCCAAACGCGGCATCCCAGGCGGATTGCACCCGCAGCGCAGCATATTCCGTGCGGGAAGTAATGTACAGAATGGGCGTCTGAATTTCGCTTACTATCGGCGGATCGCATCGGCGGCGCAGATTGACACCTATGCTGCGATCGCCTGTTGTCACGTAGTTTTGGATTCGCCGGCGAGGTCTCGATGCGAACAAAAGTGTTTTTTGCGGCGCTGCTTATGTGTGCGATGGCTGCTTATCTGTGGGGAAATCCGCAAAAGTCCACATCGAACGACACCGATTTCGGTCCAAATACGTGCTTCCTATCGGTTGCGTTCAGCGCGGACGGCCACACGATCTACGCGACCGGCTTCGAGAAGCCCGGGACTTTTACAGTGACGCAATGGAACATCGCGTTCAGTTTCGCGGACCAGTGACTTGCGCCGGAGATTCAAAGGATGACTTTTCTAACACGGAGTGTATGGTCGTAAAAATGCGATTGAGTTCCGCTTGCGAAAGGGGATCTAGCTGATCGGCGTGCTGCTTGAGGTTGCCGCGGCGCTCGCGCTGGTGCGAATCACGCCCGTCTGGTCCGTGTAGAAGTAACGAAGTCCCGTAGTGCCCGCCTTGGATGGGGTCGCCGTAATGGCGTATTGGTCGATGTTCCCTGCCCCATCGACAGCGCCCGCTGAGAATGAGAACACGTAGCCGGACTTGGTTCCGGTCTGCAGAACGTTGTCAATCAATTCCGCCGACGTCGACGTTGGGAACGCAGACGAGCCCTCCCCGCCTAGGGCGGTCAGCGAAGGGGGAAATCCAGAATACAAAAGCGTGTAGGAGATGCAAGCCGAGTTGATCGTGCGCAACGAACCCACTGCGGAAGCTTCATTGGCCGCCATCCTCGATCGCAGCAGGTTCGGGATGGCGATCGCCGCGATGATCAGAATGATGGCCACAACAATCAGCAACTCGATGAGCGAAAATCCTTCTTGCCGCTTCCGCGCGAGATTCATGTAAGGAGTTCTCTCTCCTATCCAAAGGCAGTCGATAATCCGGGGAAAATTATGCACGCTCGGGACCATACTGCGGATGAGCTGTTGACGAATTCAAGACAGTGTCGGCAAATAGCTTCGAATCAATGCGTTACGAGGACGCCAGGAACAGAGACTCCTGCGCCTCACTTTTCTCGAAAACGCTCGGGCCGCCGCCCTCCTACGCGTTTTGTCGTTCCTAGACGACATAAATTGGCACGATGCGTTCGCCGAGAGCGCAGGACGCACGATGGCAAATCTCAAGTCATTGGTTGTCCTGAAGATCGACGAGGAAGATTTCACCATGTTGCTCATGCTCGTGAAATTGATTGCAGAATCCGCTTCCAGCGGCGCGTCTGCATAGGAATCGTACGTCCAAAAAAGCAGGAGTATTCACTTGACAAAAGTAAGGCTTCATGGGACAATTTGGACATGGAAAGCGGCTCCTACTTCGGCTTGGACTTGGCGACACCGGCGCGGATTACTTGCCGGATGTCACGCTTGATGCTTGCCAGCAATTTCCTAGTAGGCATTCGCTTTAATAGCTCTCTCCTAGACTTCTCCATTGAGGACTCCCATGAACTTAATTGACATGAATAAAGCGTTTCCGACCGACGATAAGTGCCGCGAGTTCCTTTCTCGCTTGCGCTGGCCGAATGGTCCGCGCTGTACTCGTTGCGGCGAACCTGTCGTTGAACTCGAAACCGAAAAAGTTCTTTACTACTGCAAGGCCTGTGATTTCCAATTCAGCGTAACCGCTGGCAGCATTTTTAACGACTCCCATCTTCCGCTCGTTACTTGGTTCGCTGCGACCATGCTCATGTGCGAAGCGAAAAAGGGAATGTCCGCTTGCCAAATCCAGCGCACTCTGGGAATCGGCGGTTACAAAACCGCTTGGTATCTCTGCCACCGCATCCGCGCTGCTATGGCGACCACCGCGAAACCGAAACTTGGCGGCACCGTGGAACTGGACGAAACCTACGTCGGCGGCTGGAATCGCGGCAAAGGTCACATCGGCAAAAACGAAAATAAAGAAGTCGTTGTGGGTATCCGCAAACGCAATGGCGATCTCCGAATGTTCCATGCCGCTGATGCTAAGTCCGGTACGCTCGCCAAGTTCATCCGCGAGAACATCAGCGAAGATGTTGACGTAATTATGACGGACGATTTCGCTTCGCATCCTGTCGCCATGAGGAAGGCAGGAGTCACGCGGCACAAAGTAATCAATCACAGTAAACAGGCTTATGTTATGGGCGATGTTCACACAAACACCGTCGAAAGCGCGTTTAGCCTGCTCAAGCGCGGCGTAATGGGAACGTGGCATCGAATCAGTGCAAAGCATCTAGCATCCTACCTTGAGGAAATGACGTTCCGCTTCAATCGCCGCCACAATTCCGACTTGTTCGTTGACACTCTGCGTCATATGATTACGGCTCCGGTACTTACATTTAAGAGACTGACCGCATAAAGGCGATGGCGCTCAATGACACTTAAAAGGCTTTTAATCACAAGCGCCGCAGTCGCTATCATATTGGCGCTATTTCCAGAACATCTTTTGCGTCCAAGCGCTGGGGTTCCCGAAAAAATTAGCACACCCCGTGCTAAGTTGGCCGCAAATAGCAATCAAAATCAACAGACCTCCGATAATCCTACATTGGACGCGATACTTACCGAAATAACCAAAAACGAGCAAGAAACCTCCCAAATCAAATAACCAAAGAAGAAGATTTTGGAAAAGTCGCTATTATTTACGGCTTTCGCAAGGAAGACCCTCCCCCTCAAATCACTTGGGACCAAATCAGGAACGAAAAAATAACTATTTATTTTGACGGTTTTATCGAATATCGAGGAGTTCATTTGTTTGACTCTGACGTCTCCTACACAACTTTGTTTCGCTACAAATGGGCACCAGAATTTGTATGCAGCAAGACGCCGAACGACAACTCCGGTTTTTGGTACGAATACGGAGAGAACAAGCGCACATAGCAGGAGTTTCCGCCTCATGGCGTAGCCTCGCTCGGCACACCCCTACTTTTGTCAAGTACATAATCCTGCAAAAAAGCTGGATTTGAGGATGCGCGAGTTTGCCGTGCAGGCCGGAAACTCCGGCAGAATAGTGGCGATGCGGCGTCGTTATCTGCGTCCGGGGTATCCGGACCGTTATTCAACGCAACACAAGCTGTCTGGTGTTGCCAGTTCCACAACCGGCCTCAACGCCTGACGCGATGCCTCACTGCTTCACCAGCTCGACGCGGCGGTTCTTGGCGCGGCCGTCCTCGGTGTCATTCGACGCCACGGGAGCGTAGGGGCCGCAACCATAGGCCTTCAGCGCGGCGGCCGGAACGGCATACTTCGTCGTGAGGGCGGTGAGCACGGCCTCTGCGCGCCGGCGCGAAAGGTCCATGTTCATATCGAGCGCGCCCTGGTTGTCGGTGTGTCCGACGACATAGAGCTTCAGCTGGGGGTCGCCTTGAAGCAGCTTGGCGATCTCGTTCAGCGCCGCGTCGGACTCAGGCTTGATATCCGCTTTGCCGGTGTCGAAGTAGATTCCGTAAACCGAAGCGTGGCCGGTGCGGTTGATGTCGCCGGCCAGTGACGCGGCGTCCACCGTGATGAGATTCGCCTCCATCGGCTTCACTTCGACGACGTAGAGCTCGGTATTGGGTTGGAAATTTCCGCCCTGGTCGTCAACCAGCAGGCTCACGTAAACGTCACCCTCCGGTCGTGCGAGCTTCGCCGAAAGGTAGTGAATCCCGTGGTCGGGTCCCCAGTAATCGTCGTATTCACCGTTACCGTACACCCTTCCATCCGACTTACCCTCCCCGGAGCAATCCTGCGGGCCGCAAGTAAAGAGCGTTTCGAATCCACCCTTCTTGAGTGCGTCTTGATAGCTGCGGAAAACCTCCAGCACTGAGCGTCCGGTGGGAGCTGTATAAACGATGCGGGTGATCTTTCCTTCCAAATGCAAGCTCTTGGCAAATTTCAGGTCACTGGTCTTGCCGAGCGGAAGCGTGAATTCATCGAACTCTCTCGTCACATAGTCCTTGATAAAAGTACCGGGATACCGGGAAATCAGGGGGTGGTCTTTGCTTCCCTCCATGTCTTGGTCTTGTGCCGCCGCGAAGGACGCCGAGAGGCCGATCAATAAGCTGGCTACGAATACTGTGCGCATGAAAGCCGTCATAAACTCCTCCTAGAGTTGCAAAATTCTGTCCGTGATTCCGAAATGGCCTGGCCCGATCCTGGTAGTGGTACTAACGCCGCCAGCATGGAGCGCCTCTATTGGGTTTCGCCGATAGCGCCATCCACATCCTTTTTCAATTGCCGCGTAGCGTCCCGCTGATACCGCCGGGCAATTGAGCCTTAAGCGTGGGGCCACTCTCTAGGCCGGCCGAGCCCGATACCGAGATGTCCAGCGACTTCCCCGCGAACGACGCTCCCGCGCTCATTGAACTGCTCACGAAGACGTCGGTCACATCGCCTCCCTGCCCGAACTTCACGCCCACGCCCGCTTCGGCTGTAAGTTCTGCTTTCGGACTCATGGGACCCAGAAAATCCGCCTCGGCCCCGGCGCTGGCTCCTACGCCACCCCACAGCGTGGTCTCATGTGTTCTGAAATTTTGCTGCACCTTGAAACGCAAAACTTCTCCTCCAGAGATGCTGACGTCGTCGCACGCCAGCGTCATGGAGAGCGCGCCAAAACCCACGCTCTTGGGCGGGTCAAACGGGCACCTTGGCCGATTGCTCTTCGGCAGATTCGGCGTGTCGGCATTTTCCACCGGTGGCGGTGGTGGCGGCGGCACGCACACCAGGTCTTTATACGCCGCACCGTTGGCAGCGAGTGCTGCCGCTTCTGCGGAGAGCGGACGGTACAGCGCCATCACTGTCATCTCGCGTCTGAGTTGCAGCATCTCGTTCACTGAAGGAACCCACACGCGCTGCAAAATAGGATCGGTGAACGCATAAAGGTCGGCCGCCGCGGGCCGCAAATCGTCCCAGCCAGTTTTCCAATGCTTGTAGCTCTGCCCGTATGTGACGTCTATGGACTGCTTGCCGTGCACGCAGATCTCATACGCGGTTTCGTCCATTTCTCCCTTTTTCGCATCGATCCTCTTCTCTACTTCGGCGCTGCAGGCATCGCTGGCACCGCAGGCCATCTGTTGCTCTATGAGAGCATCCAATTCATTGCCCTCTTCAAGAAAGCGCTGCTGCTCCGGAATCACGATCGCGGCCGTCTCCTGCGCGTTGTTGTTCATTACCTCAGTGATGCTCTGGTTGGTTGGCTCCCAATTTCGGAACCGCGCCGTGAATGTCAGGTCTACGGTTTGCCCGAACTCGAACAACTCGCGGTCGAACACGATTGGCAAATCGATGGCGTCCCCGTTTTGCTGGGCACGGCGATTCAACGCCGCCACTCGCGCTGCGGCATCGCTGTAATGACTCATCAGATCATTGCTGTTTTGCGCAACCCAGTCGCTCACGCGCTTCAGAGCAGCGATCTCGCCAACGTTGCGCTCACCTTCCGGTTGAATAGGCAGATCGGGAATCATCTGTGATTCGTTCGCGGGAGCCGCGGGGCTTTCATCCGACCCTGCCACGGCCTGCGCACTTTGGTCTTGCTGATCTTGGCTGGTTTCCGACGGCGGAGGTTGGCTCGCCTGCGCTTGTAGGAAGGCTGCGGCGGCCACGCCGGAGTAGCCCTTGCTTAGCGACGATTTCAGTAGCGACGTCGCCGTCGCGTTATCTCCCCGGCAACCTGCAAGAAGCCCCATGCCCGCTTCCGGTCCTGACATGTCCGGCGCTAGACCCAAGGCGAGCTGAAATTCCTTCTGCGCTGGTGCCTTGGCGCCGGCATCGAAATATGTCCATCCCAGATTGATCGCTGCCAATGGCGAATTTGGCCGCATCTTCGTGACGTACAGCAGAATCCGCGCCGAAGATTGTTGGTCGCCTGCTTCGCTCAGATTTACGCCGAGATTGTTGGCCGCAAGCAGATCCGCTGGATTTTTCTGCGCAGCGAGCGCGGCCGCAAACACCGCCTCGTTGATAGCGCCCGCGGCATTCAGAAACGCTCCGTAAGACGCGCCGAGTTCTGTGCCTCCCGCCGGCTGCGCGAACAGCGCGTCGATACTCGTGCGCGCGTCCTGCGCGAGCTTCGCCCGGTAACGGCTCACCAAACTATTTACCAGTGCCGTGTACTCCGCTGCCGTCGGCGCCGTGGCTGGGAGCGGCGCACCTGTCGCCGCGGGGCAATAGCCCTTGAGCGAAACCTGCGCGCCTTGGCCCGGTTGTGGAGTCTTTGGCGTCCCCGGCTGCTGCCCGCCGCTTGCGCCACTCGCGCCCTGTTGCAGCGCGGCGCTTTGCGACGCTGCCCACTCTTGCAGCCGCTTCTGCTCCGCCGCTGTGGGTACCTTGCCGGAGCTAATCTTGTTCATGATGGCCTGCACATCGGGAGGGATGGCTCCAGGGACTTGGCAGCGCACCCACGAGGGTGTGAGAAGAAACAGGAGGACTCCCGCCGCCAACAACAGCATCGCCGAAACTCTTCGCACACCACTACGTTGATTGCTCGATGTCATGGCTCGTACCTCCTAGTTGGTCCTGGTTCACCTCCGCGGGCGAACTTTGGCGATTCCTACCGGCTGCCGCAGTGGACTTCGAATTCGGCCTTGATTGTCTGCAAGTGTTTGGGCTCGAGAATTACTAATTGCACCCACCCTTGCAGGTCGGTCGAAAGAGTCCAGTCGGTGGAGATTTCCCTCCTCATGCCGCGCGGAAAGTGGATCGTGTGCTCGCTCTTGCCGCCATCGCTCCGCAACCATTGGTAGGTCACATCCAACTCCTCAAACGTCTGGATGTAGCCGGTGAAGTGCACCCGCGCCGGGCACCCTCCGCTGGTCGCCGGTTGCGCGTCCAGGTGTATGTCGATCCGTTGCGCGAACACCGGGGAAACAACCAGCATCACTGGGACAATCAAAAACCACATCCTTGAAAGCTTCACGGGACACCATCCTTTCGAAATTTCGCCGCCATACCACGTCCGCTACCCGACAATGAAGTTGGGAAACGCCTCATCAGCGAGGCGCTCAAAACACGCAACGCGAATACAAACGGAGCTGCCACGCAGCAATGCATGAAGACTGCTTTCTTTAAGGCCTAATCTTTCAATGGGGACCGGTGTTGCGCGCATCGTACGCCCGTCCTGCGTGGGACACAATGAGTTTGCCGCTAGGACGGGCCCCAGCAAGCAGGCATCGAGCTGGTGTCGCGTCCACCCATTGAGACCGCCGCGTTTATCGGGCGTTAGGCGGTCAGCGAGTTGCGTGTCCGATTAGGCGCCGTCTCCAGATTCGGCGGATACCTTCACGACCTCCGGGAGCCAAGACTCGGCCTGGGCGCTATGCTGCAAGCGTCGCGCTCTCGTTTTATAAACACTTAAGAACCTGCCTGAAACGGCTTCAGCGGGCTCGTCTGAACGTGCACTCCCCGTCGTATTCACCGGATGAGTCAAGTCGCCGGGCGTGGTATTTCCCGATGAGCCTGTCCCCGTCTATCGTCAGTTCGAGGCGATAAGCCCGGGTGTCCGTCCGGCCGTGCAGCTCAGCCGTTGTGTCGCCGGTCCTTCTCCCCGATACCTGAACGTTCCCGGTCCACACGCCGCTGAGATTCCCATTCTGATCCTCGCTGAGGGCGAGGGAATCATCTCCTCGCTCGCCGGTACTGTTCTCAAAATGTCCTGTCCACGTCCCCGAAAACGAGGCTGCCTGCGCGAACGTCGACACAGGGAAAAGACAGGCGACCGACAAGGCCGCCCCGCCAGCCAACAACAGAGACAGAGAGAACAACAGGATGAAGCGCTTCCTGCTTGGCCCTTCACCATGAGCGTCCATATTCGTGTGAATCTCCTTTCTTGCCGGTATTTCCATTTTGTTTCTCGGTTGCGGACAATATCCTACCGGTCGCCTCCGCTGGCGATGGCCCAACTCCCGGATACCACTACAGTTGTTCACCGTGGAGTAACATCGAGCGTCTGTCGAGCTGCACGAAGGGCACCCCGCGGCCCATCCTTTTCCCACCGGGCGTGTGGCGCAGCGTTGCCCTTCTATTGCCGAATTTTGGGGCGCACTTCATCCACTTAAATGACGACGTGTGCCCGCTTGGCCTGTTTCTTCCATTGGCTACTGGCGGAATGTCCACCAAGTGCTTCCGTTATCCCGGTCTTGACTCTGCGACGTCGACACGCACAGATAGTTGTTTTCGCATCCCGCGCCACGCGTATCGAGGTATCCGCCGTTTAGGTTCATATATGCGTTTTGCAGATAGACGGTGTCGTTCACGTGAAGGGCGCGGCCATCGCGTTCCCCCGATTCCGACCTGATCATCCAGGAGCCCGTTCGTTGTCCAGCCCGGTCGGGACTGGGCGACGTTGACACGCACAGATAGTTGCCCTGGCAGCCGGCGTTGTTGGTATCGAGGTATCCGCCGTCTTGCCCGTATACTCATTATGTAAATAAACCCAGTCGCCCACGCGGACAACGTCGCCGTCTCTTTTCCCGGACGCCGATCTGATGGTCCAGGTGGCCGTGTGCATTCCAGCACGGTCGGGGCTTTGCATCCTGAATCCGGTACTGTTGGCCGTAAATCAACTTAGGCCCTTGTGCGCTCACCGTGCACGCAGCAACCAAGAGGGTTGCGATACCCAGAACCGAACACACCAGCAAAGCCTTAATCTTGATTATCGAAAATCGCATGATTCTCCTTCCAGCTAACGTCGTAGCTCACTCCCCGTGGAGTTCAGGGCACACCGCAACGCGCTGGGGTGGTCAGAGTCTCTAAGACACACCCATGCCACGCACGGCAGTAAAAACAATCTTGATGAGGATTTCCGCTTTGGACGGCTTGACGCGGCGGAGTATGCATCCATCCGCCTCCGTGAGAGCTTCACTTAAACCGGGAATTCCATC
>JBEKDK010000118.1:0-9134 GCA_050014395.1 Candidatus Acidiferrales bacterium
CACGTCTTTCACATGGGCGGGCAACAGCTCGGCTTGATCCGGAGAATACGGTTGGTAGTTTGGCATGCGCCTTCATGCCAAATTCTTCCGCCCATTTCAAGTGCCAGTTGCGACACAGACTCGTAAGCCCTGGGTACCCGTCGCATAATTGAAAGAGCCCCGGAGGGGCGACACAGCTTTTGAATTGCCTCAGGTGCTATGAGCAGATGGTCAGGCGAAGAAGTGAAATGCGGAATACCCCAGCGCCGCGCCAATCGCCGAACCCGTGATCACGTCGCTCAAAAAATGTAGTCCCAAGACAATTCGCGACACGGCGACACACAGCGCCACAAACAGCAGCGCATCCCGCAGTTCCGGGTAGAACAACCCAATGCACACCGCAATCGCGAAAGCCGTGATCGAATGCCCCGACGGAAATGAGAACTGATCCGGCGGCAGCACGCGCGCCCAGCAGTGCTCCTCCAATTGGCAGGGCCGCGCGCGATGGCTGACGTGCTTAATCACCTTAAACACGATGATTCCCACTCCCGCCGCCGCTCCGGCAGCCAGCACGGCCGTGAACCGATGCGGCCCGCCGAACACCAACAAAATTCCTCCCAGCGAATACCACAACCATCCGTCGCCCAGACGCGTCGCTGAAATCATCAGAATGCGGAACCATCGCGGCGGCCGCCAGCGATTCACGCGCCGCATCAATCTGCGATCCCGGTTGTCGATGAAGCCCCAAACCGCTTGCGTCACCGTCATAGCGTTTTCTCCATCCCCACGGGCCGAAGCGATGGCCGCATCGCCCTTCCGTTGCGGCGCCGTCGCCGCGGCGGCGCAATTCGCCGCGCCCAGCGGCGCGCAAATAGTTGTTCTGACGCGAAATTTCCGTACGCGAACGCGGGAACCAGCATCGCCAGCGGCGCCAACACCGCCGTCCAGCGCTCTTCGCGCAGCACTTCCCACACCACGCGAAGGGCCACGCGCGTCGTTTGGGCGTAGCTACCGCTCGAACCGCGTGCGCGGCAGAATCCGCGTCGCAGTCCCGCCATGAATTCCGCCCTATTCGCAGCGCCCGGCACTTCCGTGTACGCCGCGGCGGCCGCGCACGTGGTGTGCGCGTCGCTGCCGCCCAACGAAATCTTTTCTGTCCGCCGCGCTAACCGCGCCGCCAACCGATTCGTTTCCGGCAGCATGTGCCCGTTCAGCGTCTCAAACGCGGGAAACTCATCCATGAACCAGCGGAAATCCTCTTCCTTGCGCGCGCCGGTCAGCGCTGAAAAAATATGGTTCACCGAGAAAAACAGATCCTGCTCGCCCAAGTACGCCAGCAACGCCGGCAAATCGGTTCTGCGCCGCTGTATCTCCACATGCTGGCGCGGCGTCAAGTCATACACGCCGATGTGCGCTTCGGTGCCGCTCGGCATGCGGCAGGTCACTTCTTCGCTCGCGAAGAAATCCGCGTGCGCCCGCAGCGCTTCGCAGCCATCGAGAGAATCGTGATCGGTTAAGGTCACCAGGTCCATTCCGCGTTGCTTCAGCACGGAGTGCACCTCTTCCGGTTCGCTGTAAGATTCCAGACAAAATGCCTTGAGGACCGGCATCGTCGACGGTCCTGAGAACCGCGAGTGAATGTGCAGGTCGCATTTCATACTTCATATGGTCCGCCGCGATTGTTACCGCACGATGAAAGCCCTGCTACTTTATTGTAAATACAGGACTTATGATTCTTTAGACACACAACCCTGCAACTGCTATAACCTCGCCGCTGCAATTGGCCACACCTGTGCTATTCATTACCCGCCCATGAAGCGCATCGAATTCGTCTTCTTCGACGCTGGCGGTGGTCACCGCAGCGCCGCAACCGCTCTGAAGCTCGCGATCGAATCGCGGCAAATTCCCTGGGACGTTCAAATGATGAATCTGCAGGAGGAACTCGATAAGCTCGACATCCTCCGCCGCCTCACCGGCATTCGCATTCAGGAAGCCTATAATTGGATGCTGCGATCCGGCTGGACGTTGGGCAGCGCGCAAGTCCTGCGCGTATTGCAGGCAACGATCTGGCTCCATCACAAGCTTCTATTGAAGCTGCTTACGAAATACTGGAAAAAAGCTTCGCCGGACATGGTGGTTTCCTTCGTGCCGCACTTCAATCGCTTGATGGGCGAAAGTTTCGAGATTGCTTTTCCCGGCCGCCCGATGGTCACCGTTCTCACCGATCTCGCCAACTATTTCCCGGATTTCTGGATGGAGCGCCGCGAACAATATTTCATCTGCGGCACGGATCTCGCGGAGCGCCAAGCCCTGAAATTCACTGGCGCGCGCGATCGCGTTTTCCGCGCCTCGGGAATGATCCTTCATCCGCGCTATTACGAGCCGCAGACGGCCGATCGCGCCGCAGGCCGCGCCGCGCTCGGCCTGCGCGCGGATCTTGCCACCGGCCTCGTCCTCTTCGGCGGCTACGGCTCGGGCACGATCGAGAAAATCGTCGATCGCCTCGATAAAACCACCTTACCCGTGCAACTGATACTGATTTGCGGACGCAACGAAAAACTCCGCGCGCGCCTCGCTGCTCGGAAAACGCGCATGCTGATTTTCGTCGAAGGTTTCACCACAAACATTCCTTATTACATGCATCTTTCGGATTTCTTCATTGGCAAGCCCGGCCCCGGCAGCGTCAGCGAAGCCATCGCCATGAAGTTGCCGGTCATCGTGGAGTGCAATGCCTGGACGCTTCCGCAGGAGCGCTACAACGCCACGTGGGTCGCCGAAAATCAGGTCGGCATCGCCGTCAAGAATTTCCGCGCCATTGTTCCCGCGGTCGAGCAGTTGTTGAGCGACGCCACGCTCGATCGCTTTCGCGCCAACGCCGCTGCCCTGCCCAACCGCGCCGTCTTTGAGATTCCCGATATTCTAAAAACAATCCTCGAGCGCAGTGCCACAACGTCTCCGCCGCTTGCCAAGGTGGCTGAATGCCGCTGACTCCCGCCGCCAGGATGATCCGCGCGTGGTAACACCCATTCGCAAGGCCATTTTGATTTACAACCCGGTCAGCGGCCGCCGCCGTTCGCGCCGCCTTGTCGAGATCGAAACGGCCGGCAAAATCCTCTTCGATGCCGGCCTCACAATCGAGTTCGCGCCCACCTACGGCGTTGGCTCCGCCACATCGCTTGCGCGCGAAGCCATCGCCCAAAAATTCGATCTAGTGATTGCATGCGGCGGCGATGGCACGGTGCACGAGGTCGTCAACGGACTCGCCGGCAGCGCCATGCCCATGGCGTTGCTTCCCGCCGGCACCGCCAATATTGCCGCCAAGGAACTCGGCCTTCCGTGGGACATCCCCGCCGCCGCGCGCTTGATTCTAACCAGCACGTCGCGCCGCATCGCGCTTGGATGCGTCTCACCATCCGCCCCGCCGGGCGAAGAAGTGACGCCGAACTCCGATCGCTATTTCCTCTCTGTCGGCGGCAGCGGCCCCGATGGAGCCATCGTCAACGGCGTGGATTCGCATCTGAAAAAACAAGCCGGCCAATTCGCCTATTGGGTGGAAGGAATGCGTCAGCTGTTCACTTACAAATTTCCGCTGATGCGCATTGAGTCGGCGGAGCGCACCGTGGATGCGTCTCTCGTCGTCATCGGGCGCACCGCCGAGTATGGCGGCCCATTCAAGATCACCAGCGAAGCCAGCCTCTATGAGGATTTGTTCGAGGTCGTCGCATTCTCCACGCGCAGCCGTTTGCGTTATCTCTTCGCGTTGCCCGCTCTGTATTTTGGAAAACTCCGCGGCGTTCCCGGCATCAGCGCATGGAAAACCGCCGATGTTACCTGCACGCCGCTCCCCGGCGGCACGCTCTACGCGCAGTTGGATGGCGAGCCGATCAGCGCGCTTCCCTTGCGATTCCGCATCGTACCCGACGCGCTCACGCTCCTCGTTCCGCCTGCCTCCAAGCCGCCACGCTAAACTCAACACACACTCAGCCCGGCGACGACGCTGGCAAGGAGAAGCTGCGCCCGTGGCGCTCGCGTCCGAGCGATACGAGCGTGATCAGCACGATGATAGTAACAAACTCGAATCCCGCCAGCGCCCACTGATATCCGAACCTGTTGCGCAGTGCATATTCGATCGTATTCGTTGGCGCCGCGATCAGGATTCCGAGTTGATATGCAAAGCCCGGCACCAATCCACGCGCGTGATCCGGCGAAAGTTCGTTGAGATGTACGGGAATGATTCCCCACGTTCCCTGCGCCCCGATCTGCATGATCACCGCGCCAAGCACCAGCAGCCGCATATTCCCTGCAAACGCCCACACAGGAATTGCGAATAATGCCAGAAGCAGCGCGCCGATCATGCTCTTTCGCCTTCCTACCCATTCCGAAATTTGTCCGAACGCGATCCCGCCCAAAATCGCGGCGGCGTTGTAGAGAATCGCGATGTTGGAAATCGTCGCGGCCTCCACGTGATGCACCGTGCGCAGAAAATCCGGATACAAATCCTGGCTGCCGTGCGAAAGAAACGGCATGAACGCCATCAGCGCCGCAAGATACGCGAAGTTTTTCCAATCCTTCGCCACCGACTTCAACACCGCGCCCATTGTCGGCGCGCGCCGTTGCTGCCATGCTTCCGATTCCGGCACTTTCGCGGAAATATAAAGCGCCAGCAGCGCCGGAATCGCTCCGGCGAAAAACATCGAGCGCCATCCCCACGCCGGCAACAAGAATCGCGCCGCAACCGCCGCCAGCAAATATCCCGCCGGATATCCGCCTTGCAACGCTCCACTCAACACGCCGCGCCGCCGCACCGGCGCCGCCTCCATCACCAGCGATGCGCCCACGCCCCACTCGCCGCCCATGCCGATCCCGAACAGCGCGCGCATCACCAGAAAGAATGTGTAGTTGGGCGAAAATCCGCAAAGCACTTCGACCACCGAGAAATAAATCACGTTGCCGATCAACGGAATCCGCCGCCCGTAGCGATCGGCAAGCAATCCGAACAGCAGCGCGCCGACGGGCCGCATCGCCAGCGTCACCGTCATCGCCCAAACGATCGCGCTCTTGTCCACGCGAAACGCCGTCGAGAGCGTACCGACAAGAAAAACCACGACGAAGAAATCGAATGCGTCAAAGGTGAAGCCCAGCAACCCCGCCGTAATCGCGTGAATACGCCCGCGGCGATTCGCCGGATTCAAATGCGAGTCGCGCGCGTCAGGCACCGGGGACCGCCTCGCTTGCGCCGCGCGGGAATCGCCGCGTGACGTCGCGATGCAACACAATGCCGGAAACAATCGCCACCGCCGCGCAAACGAATCCCACGCGATACTGCTCGAAGCAGAATTTCCCGCCGGCGAACAGCGCCGCGTAAACCATCACGCACCCCAGTAGCCAATCGAACAAGTTGCGCCCAAGGTCGCGCGTCGGCGTCACATCTGGAGCCAGCGCCGCGATCGGCCGCCAACCCGTCGCGTCCGGGCGCACATGGCGATAGAAGCGCGTCAGCACATCGTGCGGCTCGGCGGGAGTCAGAAACGTCACGACAACCCAAACCACTGTGGTGATGGCAGTCGTTGCTAACGTCGTCTTGGCGAATACAACTGGCGCGGAGGAACTCACGAACGGGTTGCGCCAATGCAGCGCGAGAGTGGAGACCAGCGCCGCGGCCATCGCGGAGATCTCGCTCCACGCATTGATCCGCCACCAGTACCAGCGCAGCAGATACACGCCGCCGGTGCCAGCGCCAACTTCCAGGACGACTTGCCAGCCCTGGCCCACCGTCGCGAGCTGTGCCGAAACATAAGCCGCCGCGGCGACCAGCAGCAGCGTCGCCACGCGCGAGACGTGCACGTAGTGCCGCTCGCTCGCATTGCGCCGCAGAAACCGGCGGTAGAAATCGGCCACCAAATACGAGCTGCCCCAATTCAGTTGCGTCGCGATCGTGGACATAAACGCCGCCATGAATCCCGCGATCAACACGCCGCGAAGCGCGTGTGGCATCGTCGTGGTGGCCACGCGCATGTAGCCCGACTCCGGATGCGCCAATCCCGGATACAGCGCGACGGCGACCAGCGCTGTGACGATCCACGGCCACGGCCGAATCGCGTAGTGCGCGATGTTGAACCACAACACCGAGAGCATTCCCTCGCGCTCATCGCGCGCGCTGAAGATGCGCTGCGCGATGTAACCGCCGCCGCCCGGCTCCGCGCCGGGATACCAGAACGCCCACCATTGCACGCCGAGATGCACTAGAAACGTCAGCACGGGCAGCGTCCACAGCGCTTCGGATGTCCAGCCGCGTGAGAAGTCCGGCAGCAGCGCGGTGATGTTCGCCGCGCCAGGTCCCGCGGCGGCGCGCTGCGCGGCCAGGCGCGCGAGCAGCGAATGCATTCCTCCCACAGAGCGCACGCCGAACCACGCCACAGCGATCACCAGAGACATCTTCAGCACGAACTGGAATAGGTCCGTCCACAACACGCCCCACAATCCGCCGAGCGATACGTAGAACCCTGTGAACGGAATCAGGAAGAAGATGCAGATCGCCAGGGCGCGCGTCTCCGTCACGCCGAGCGTCACGGCGACGATGCTCGTCATCGCCTTGGTGACCCATCCCAGAATCAGGCAATTCATCAGCAGGCCGAGATACACGGCGCGAAATCCGCGAAGGAACGCCGCCGCGCCGCCAGCGTAACGCATCTCCGCGAACTGCACGTCGGTGAGCAAACCGGATCGGCGCCAGAGCCGCGCGAACAAGAACACCGTCATCATTCCCGACGGCAGAAAACTCCACCACAACCAATTCCCCGCGACTCCCTGCGCGAAAACCAATCCCGTGACAACCAAAGGCGTGTCCGCGGCGAATGTGGTCGCCACCATCGATGTGCCCGCGAGCCACCAACTCACTTGGCGGCCGGAAACGAAATAGTCCTCCGTGCTCTTCGCCGAGCGGCCGCGGAAATACAAGCCCATCAGCAGCATCAGCAGCAAATAACCGGCAATCGCCAGCCAATCGAGCAGCGAAAGCGTCATGAGTGAAGCGTTCCTCTGGCCGTGCAGAGCCGCGCGACAATTGGGCGCCGCGATTCGTCGTCACGATCGCGACGCGGCACAATTCTCGGTTGCGATCGCGGCGCGCGGCGATTCGGCTGCACAGTCTGTTCGCCGCAAGCCCTCTGTGTCAATAACGCAGCGACGAAACCGCACGGACGAAACCGTACGGAGGAATCGAAGATGGGAGAATTACGCGCCGCAGCGGAGAGAAAAGGTGTAGCGTGTGTGCGGTGGAACTGCAAATCGAAGGATCCGACTTGGACGGAAAGAAAAAATGAAGAATGAAAAGAAGATCAATCTGCGCGCGAGAACAACGATGTCTCGCGCGCTGCTAGCTTGTGCGTCGATCGCGCTATCCGGCGCGTATCTCGCGCTGCTCCCGGCGCACAGCGTGCTGGCCGCGCGAGCCGCCGCGATACCCGCGCCGCAATTGCAATCCGATCGGTGGACCCCCACTCAAACTGTGACTCCCGCCGACCTGGTCAAAGAATTGGCGACCGCGAAGGCTGCCAACCGTCCCGTCGTCGTCTGCGCCGGCTTTCACGTGCTTTATTACGAAGCGCACGTACCCGGCTCCGTCTTCCACGGCCCGGCTTCGCGCCCCGATGGACTCGAAGACCTGAAGCAATGGGCGCAAGCGATTCCCCGCACGGCCAACCTGGTCGTCTATTGCGGGTGCTGCCCGGCCGTGCATTGCCCGAACATCCGTCCCGCATTCGAGGCGCTACAGGCGATGGGCTTCAAACACTTGCGGGTCCTCGTGCTTCCCACGGACCTCGCGAAGGATTGGATCGGCGCCGGTTACGCGACAGAAAAAGGCTCGTAGCGTCGACAACCATCGCAAGCACGCCGCATAAGCCACGCGGCGCGCCGCTGGCGAATCTTACGGCTTCTTCGCCGCCGCCTGCGCCGACATGAACGAATTCACCTGATCAGAAAGCCAGGCGAAGTAGGTTCTGTTCTTTGGATCCCAAACATTCTGGGAGTACACGACGTTCTGGCCGTCGACGTCAGCTTCAAAGCCCTGGCGCTGTCCGATCACGTGCAGATAAATGCCGACGTGGTCATCGCACAGGTGCGGCGGACAACCGTTGAACGTGACGCCGACGAATTTGGGGGTTTGGACCAGTTTGAAATCCTCTTTCGATGCCACGTCGATATATTGCAGGTTGAACGGCGGAGAAACCCACTCGGCAGAGAAGCTTCCCTTCGCGAATTTCAGTTCCGCCAAACGCCAGCCCAGGCCGCCCTTAGACTCAAGCACCTCGACGTGGCTGGGTGGGACCGGGACTAGCTTTTCGATATCCCATCCATCGGCGCCAAGACCGGCGGCAACGTTGGCGGCGACCATCTGAGCCTTGGTGAACTCCTGCTGCGCGCGCGCGGGCGAGACCGCTGCCGCAATCGCCAGCACCGATAGAATCGCCAGCCGAAACGCCAAACGCCGATTAATCATTTCGTCCTTCCGGAAGCGCACCGCAGGACTCAAAGCCAAGCGAGCCTGTCGACAACAGTGCTGAGTATAGCCTGCCGCGTTGGATGCGCACTGCGGCGCGCGCGGCTCAGAGAGATCTCCGCCACGGCGGACCTTCGGCCTTGCGCCACGGCGGACTCGCCGCGGCGGGCTCGGGCCGCGAATTCCCAGTTGCAACTGGAGTTGCAACTGGACCCCCCACCCCCGGTTTTTCTGGAAGTGTTGATTCCAGGAGACATAAAGTCATTTTTCGTGGAAGTGTTGATTATAGGAGACTTAAAGTGGCCGTAAATGAGCGAGATACAAAATGTGCACAAAATCTTGGAAGTGTTGATTCTAAAGGGACTTAAGTGCCACTTAAGTCCTCTATAATCAACACTTCTGAGAAATGTTGCTAGTTGCAACTGATTGTTGCAACTGGGACCGGTGGAAGGGGCGCTGTGCAGCACGCATTGGCGAGGGAATCGGGACTGGCAAGAGGCGTTGCGTCCATCGCCGATCTTCGACGCGTCAAGTGATCGGCCCCGGTATTTTTGATCCACTTTGAAGGTTAGTTTCCGGCAAAATCTACGCCTGAAAAGGGGGGATTTGCCGTGAAGCAGAAGCGATTCAACGTCGAACAAATTGTGGCGGTGCT
>JBEKDK010000119.1:0-9132 GCA_050014395.1 Candidatus Acidiferrales bacterium
TCTTTGGTTTTTCCCTGCTCTGCCGCGCGCGCGCCCTCAGCTCACCCAGCGCTCGGCCCTCGCCCCGAACTCACACTGCTCGATGCGCAGCCCCACGCCCAATTGTCGCACCAGCCGCCCGGTCGGCTCGGCACGCACCACCCGCGCAATGCAACGCGCCTCGCGCGGCTCTCCTTTCAGGAGTTTTGCCGGCAATTTCATCCATAGCACCAACACGCATCCCACTGTCAGCGGAAAGTCAGTGGTGAAGTAAACCCCGAATTGCGAAACGTTTTCCGATTCGGCTTGCTGCTCCGGCATGTCCAGACTGCCCAGTGGCCGGAACCGCAACGGAATCCGCAACTCAGTACGCGTCTCGCGACGCCGATTTTGCGCTTGCATGATTTCCTCCGCGCGCGCAGGAGAGGGGCGCGAGCGACCTCAGACTGGAAAGGGGAATCCGATTCTAGCGCACCACGACGCCAACGCAAAGCCGCCGCGCACGCGCGGTGGGCGAATGGCACACCCCGGAAACGCGGAGCGAGTGTGCATCCGACGGCAAGCAATTGTGTTGGGAAAATCTTGGGCGAGAGTGAAAGTTTCGACCGCGCTAATCGACGGGCTTCCAATCCTTCGGCGGGAAACTAATCTGCCAGAAGCCGGGCGCGGGTTCTATGAATTCCACGGGGATCAGGAATCCTTCCCTGCTTTCGGGCGGAGTGCGGGTCACGCGAGCGGCGGCGTGTTCGCGAGTGCGCTCATTCGTCACTTCCAGTTGCGTATCGATCGCCAAAGTTTGCGGAGCGGCCAGCATGGCGCCTTGCGAATTCACGGCCACCGTGTGCGCCGCGAACGTCACGGGCTTCCCGGCCAGCGTCACTTTCACCGTCACAGGCAGCCGAATCACCACGCGCTGGCTGCGCCGGCGATCTTCGACGGGAGCCGTTGTGGCCTTCCACATGTCTTGCCCTTTGGTCTCCGTCATAGCTCCAGCCCCCAGAAGTCCATTTCCGGCTGGATCAACTCGATCCCCAATTCCCAGCCATCGGACTGTTTTTTGCCCCGCCACACAACCACCCCTGCGTTTGATACGTTGTTCGCAAGGTTCGTCACGCGTATCGATTGCTCAATCTGGATTTCTGCGGGAATTGTCAGCAGGCAGCCATAAGGCCCTACGACGCGCGTATGCGTCTTTTCCTGGCAGGATTCACCGCTCGTGCCTTGCCACTCGATCGTCACCGGCACGCGTGAATTCAGGCGCACGCCTCTGCGCTTTTCTCTGCCCTGTAGATGTGCGCCTGCGAATTCAGAATTCCGCATTGGATGCGGCCTAAAACCTCGTGCCCTTCCGCGTGTCTCGCTCGCTTGAGGTACCAAGCGGGCGTCGCATTCCCTTCTGCCGGGTAGGAACGCACTCTCCACTGATATCCAGGCTAGATGTGCGCTCAGACGCGGTCAATAGTACGAGAGCCTCAGCCATTGCGCGGGCGGAATCTGTCCCGAAGAACAGCGAAGAACAGCAAGGACGCCAGTTCGCTCGCGGAACTTTGCAGGCACGGTCTTTTCTGATAGAAACACTCTCGTTCGGCCTTGTCTGCCGAATTGGATTGAATCTCCGTCGATTCTCCGGCGGATGTCCACTAGGGGGCATCTCCAATGAAATTCCGAAGTCAATCGGTTCGCTGCTCGCGCACCGAACCGCTCGCGGCACAGTCGCCGCGCCGTGTGCGCGCGCTGCTGATGGCGCTCGCCGCGTTTTGCATCGTTGCCGCTTGCTCGAGCGCCGTTCGCGCGCAAGATTCGCAATTACCATGGTCGCAACGCATGGCCAACTCCACGCTTCAGCGTTGGCCTGACGGCCACTTCGCCCCGCCCAACGCGCACTGGGTGTGGAACTACGAAATGGGAACGCTGCTGCAGGGCGTCGAATCCGTTTGGTACTCCACTGCCGACGGCGATTATTTCAAGTACATCAAGGACTCCGTCGATCAGTTCCTTTCGCCCGACGGCACCTCGATCCGCACCTACGATCCCTACAACGGCTCGCAGGAATTCGCGCTGGATGATGTTCGCCTGGGCAACCAACTTCTGCTGCTCTACGCCGTGACGCAGGATAAGCGCTATTACAACGCCGTCACGCTTTTGCGCCGTCAGCTCGCGCAACAGCCGCGCACGCCCGAAGGCGGCTTCTGGCACAAGGACAAATATCCGCAGGAAATGTGGCTCGATGGCCTGTACATGGCCGAGCCGTTCTACGCCCAATACGCGCACACGTTCAATGAGCCGCAGGATTTTGCGGACATCACGAAGCAATTCGTTCTGACCGAAGCGCGCCTGCGCGATCCCAAGACCGGCCTGCTCTATCACGGCTGGGATGAATCGCGCGTGCAACCCTGGGCCGATAAAACCACCGGCGACTCGCCGATTTTCTGGTCGCGCGCAATGGGCTGGTACATCATGGCGCTGGTCGATACGCTTCCTTACTATCCGGCGAACGATCCGGGGCGCGCAAAACTTGTCGCGATTCTCAATCGCCTCGCGGCGGCCATCGTGAAGTATCAAGATCCGGCCACCGGCCTCTGGTATCAAGTGACCGACGAGCCCACGGCACCCGGCAACTATCTTGAATCCTCCGCGGCCTGCATGTTTGTGTACGCGCTCGAGAAGGGCGTGCGCGAAGGATTTCTCCCCGCGCATTATTTGGACAACGCCACGCGCGCCTACCAAGGCGTCTTGAAACAATTCGTCACGGTAGATGCGAACGGCGCCGTCACTCTCACGCGCACGGTGAAAGGCGTGGGCCTAGCCGCCGACATGTCGCGCGACGATAGCTTCCACTATTACGTCACCACGCCCGTGATCGACAACGACCCCAAAGGCATCGGCGCGTTCCTGATGGCCAGCGTCGAGATCGAATCGCAGCCGCTGCAAGCCGTCGGCAAAGGCAAAACGCTGCTCTTCGATGGCTGGTTCAACAGCCAGACGCGCAAAGACGCCTCCGGCCAATTGGTTCCTTACCATTACAAAGAACACGACAAGTCCAACCAGGGCTACTCGTTCTTCGCGCACATCTGGCACACCTACGGCGTCACCACCAGCACGCTGACCGTCGCGCCCACGCTGAAAAATCTCGCGCACGCAAATATTTACGTTGTCGTGCCGCCCGATGTGCCGCTGTGGAATCCGAAGCCGAATTACATCCAGGCGGGCGATGCCGCGCAGGTCGCGCAATGGGTGCGGCAAGGCGGCGTGCTCCTGATCATCGCCAACGATCCGCTGAACACCGATCTCCCTGGCCTCGATCGCCTCGCCAAACCGTTCGGCATTCAATTTCAAAACGTTACGCGATTCCACCAAACCGATACCGATCCTCACTCGCTGGGCAAAATGGATGTCCCGGTCGGCCCAATCTTCCACTCTGCCCACAAGTTCTTCATGAAGGACACAACCGATCTTTCGCTCTCCGGCGACGCCAAGTCCGCGCTCACCTACAACAACATCGTTGTGATGGCCTCCGCGAAATACGGCAAAGGCACCGTCTTCGCCGTCGTCGATCCGTGGATCTACAACGAATACACCGACGGCCGCAAACCGCACATGGAGGGCTTCGACAACTACGCCGGCGGCTGGGAGTTGGTGCGCTGGCTCATCGAGCAGGTCCCGCCCGCGCCGCACACCGCCGCGAAACCTGCGTCACCGGCAACGCCGACGCCGTGATCTTGGTCGTTTCTGTCTCTGTACGTAGGGGCGGAGCTTGCCTCCGCCCGCTTCTGTTCCGTCGAGCAGTCTCGAAAACTGAGGGCGTTCCGTTCCCTAACGACACGAGGAGAAAAACATGAGATCCGCCGCTTTCCTTGCAATCGCCGTATTCGCACTCGCCGCCGGCGCCCAAGCCCCCAGCCGCACCGACTATCGATCGTCGCAAGATATCCAGTCGACGCTCGCGACGTTGCTCACCCAATCGCAAACTTCCGGCTACGCCAGCGTCAAGCAGTTCGATTCCGGCTCGCACTCCCTGGCGCTTTCCGTGCGCACCAAAAGCGGCGGCGGCGAAATCCACGCCCATTTTGACGACATCATGATCGTCGTCGATGGCGCCGCAACCGAACTCACCGGCGGCACGGTCGTCGGCGGTGAAACCAGCGCCGACGGCGAAACCCGCGGCACAAGCGTCGCCGGCGGAACGCCGCAGCCCCTCGCGAAGGGCGACATCATCCACATCCTCGCCGGCACGCCGCACCAAATGATCGTCGCCCCCGGCGGCTCGATCCGCTACATCGTCGTGAAGATCAAAGAGCCGTAGCGCGCCGTCAAACGCTTGCCCAAACGCACCCATCGCGTTTAGCATCAAAGACCCATACCCTTGATCGCCCAAAGCACGGTAAACTCGGAGCGCAGCCCACTAACGGAGAGAATATGAAAACATTCGAAGTTTCGTTCCACTATCAAGATCGCAACAACGCAACCCAGGCATCGTCCTCCAAAGTCGACGCCTCCAGCCTCCCCGGCGCCGTCGCCAAAGCCACGCGCGAATTCGTCAAGCTATTGGACCGCAAACAGCGCTTCGATATGAATAAGAACGGCCTGGAAATTAAAGCCGTCGCTGTCGCCAGCGCGGAAAAAGAAGCCGCCTCTTCGTAACCATCCGCCGGCGAAAAAATTCAGCCCAGCCAAGCTGTGCCGTCTCGCGGCGCCTACGGCAGCCGCCCCAGCCCCTGCGCGTCGCCGGCCCCGGTCGGCGCGCCCGCGCCATTCGGCTTTCTCGCCGGCGCGGGCGACCACCCGGCGCGCAGAAAATCTGCCAGAGACATCGCGCGAAAATCCTTCGGTGCTTCAAACGCGGATTCGTCGATCAGCGCGCCCGACACCTCCACTGCCTCCGAATCGACCTCCAACACCGCGGCGTTGGGATCGAGAGCGGTGTCCGAAAATCCCTGCCCCTTCAATATCGGCGCAATCTGCGCCAGCACCGGCGCGTAGATTTCCACATCGGCTTTTAACATTAGCCTACGGTCTTTCACCGCGTCCGCGATCAGTGCCATAACGCCCGCCGCAATCCCTGGATACTTTGCGAGTGCTTTCTGTGCTCCAGGTTCAAAGGCTGCCAAAACGTCCGCGGCCTGCCTGAAATCCCCCATCTGCGCACCCACCAGTTCGGCCAGCGCCGGGAACCGATCGATTTCCGCCTGCGTTGGACGCCACGTGTGCATCACGATCTTCAGCAGTGTGATCGGCGCTCCCGGCGCCACGCCCGCGGCGGCGCCATTCGGAATCATCGCCAGCATCGCCGGCGGCAGCGTCACATTGAGCGAAAGCGTCGCCTCCGTTTCATCGGTCTGCAATCCCAGCACCATGCCGGTGCGCCCGGTTTTCTGCGATGAATAGGTTGTCGTCATCGACTGTAGAAATATCAGCGCCTGCGGCGGCAGATTCGACCCCGTAGGCACCTGCGCCATCAGTTGATCGACCGCATCCGCCAGATTCCCCGTCGCATACGCTTTGCTCTCGGAATTGATCAGCGTAAGTTGCATTGTTTTAATATCGCAGATTGCGGTGACGCCGCCGCTCGCCGATTCCCACTTGCCGTTTTTCACGCGCGTCGTCCGCGGCCCCGGCGCCACCTTCGTCAAATCCAGCGGCGGATTTGACCGCGCCGCAGCCGCCTTGATGAGCGGCCCGAACTCCAAGCTCGAGTCATACGTCATCGTCCCATCTGCAGCCACCACCGGCGCCATCGCCAGCAACGCCGCCACAACGCAAAGAAGTCGAACTCGCACGATGTTTCCTCCGATTCCTCAGCCGCCGCCCTCGATCCCAACTCTGCGAGACGCGCGATCCCACTCAACGCCAAATCTTGTAGCACATAACCCCGCGCGCCGCAGCCCTTCCGCCGCCGAGCGTGTGCCCATTCCGTTTTCCTCTGTGCTCTCTGTGCCCTCTGTGGTAAAAGTCTTTTCCGCCCTCTTCCTCTGCGAGTCTCTGGCTCCTCTGCTCCTCAGCGTTATCTTTAATCTTTTCCCCGCCGTCATCGCTCCAGCCACGCCGCAAACGGATATAATCCCCGAATGATTCCTCCATCGTACAAACCGAAAAAGAAATATATGGAACTCGCCATCGCCGAAGCCAAGCGCGCCGGCGACCGCGGCGACTACCCCATCGGCGCCGTGATCACGCGCGTCACCGGCAATCGCGAAGTGGTCATCGCCAACGCCGGCAATCGCGTGAAAACCTCCGGCTCCAGCATCAAGCATGTTGAGCTTGAAACTCTGAAATACGTTTCCAGCGGCTACGGCCGCTACCTCACCGACTTCGTCCTCTACTCCACGCACGAGCCCTGCGCCATGTGCGCCGGCGCGTGCGTGTGGTCGCGCATCGGCGCCGTGGTTTACGGCGTGTCCCAGCAGGACATCGCCGCCTACGGCCGCAAGCACGGCACCGACGAATACAAGTGGCGCGCCTGCCTGATTCCCTGCCGCCTCGTCTTCGAGCGCGGCAATCACGTCATTCCCGTCTTCGGTGGCTTTCTCCGCCGCGACTGCCACAAACTTTTCAGCTACCACAAACGCGCCGCAATCTGAACGCCGCGCCGCTCCGCCTGCCTCTGTGCCCTCTGTGGTAAATCCTCCGTCGCTTTCCTCCGCGAATCTCTGGCTCCTCTGCGCCTCTGCGTTATCTTTTTGCTGATTGATGACGCCTTCCCCAATCGACTACAATTCGCCCTTCCACTCCTCGGAGGCTCCATGACCACCCCACTCTCCACCGAAGGCGCTCCGCCCCACGTCGCCGCCGACCAGCCCTACATCATGGAGTACTACTACAAACTCCCCTGGGGCCGTCAGCAAGAGTTCCTCCAACTCTTCCTGAAAAACCACTACCCGCTGCTCAAAAAAGGCGTCGAGAGCGGCCGCATGCTCTCCGTCAAAATCGCAACTCCCGCCAATCACATGACCGAAGACGCCCGCTGGGACTACCGCGTCACCATCGTCTTCAAAAATTCCACCGCCGCCACCACCCACGATCCCAGCAGCGACGCCATCACCAAACAGCTCTGGCCCGATCAAGAAACTTTCCAGCGCGAAGAGCAGCGCCGCTTCGAGATCCTCCTAGCCCACTGGGACCTGCCCGTCACCGACATCACGCCCGCCGACCATTGATCACAAAAAGAGCCCGGGAGAGCAGCCGTTGACCTTAGTACCACAGGCCGGCGGTCCGCCGAGGCGGGCACTCCTGCCTGTGCGCCTTCGCACTTTTTCTTTGCGCCTCCGCCCCCTCTGTGCTCTCTGTGTCCTCTGTGGTGATCCCTCCGTCGCCTTTCTCCGCGAACCTCTGGCTTCTCTGCGCCTGCCTGCCGGCAGGCAGGCCTCTGCGTTATCCTACACGGGAGACACCGATGCCCAAGAAACTCAAGCCCGTCCATCCCGGCGAAATTCTGCTGGAAGACTTCATGAAGCCTCACCATCTGAGCATGAACCGCTTGGCCCTGGACCTGCGCGTCCCGGTCACTCGCATCGCGGACATCGTCGCCGCTCGCCGTGGCATCTCCGCTGACACCGCCCTGTGCTTCGGCCGCTACTTCAAAACCAGCCCAGAATTCTGGGTGAATTTGCAGACGCGCTACGATCTCGATGTCGCCGAAGACGAAACCCTCGCCGAAATCGAGCGCGACATCCGCCAGCTCCGAGCGCACGCACGTCAGGCGTAACCCAGGCCACCACGCAGCCCGAGTTGCGAGGGCCAACTGCCCAAATGCAAGAATGCGTGTGTTATCCTTAGGCTTATGGAGATCACCCTCAAGATCCCGGACGACCTTGCGCGCCAAGTCGCTTCCAAAGGGAAGGATCCCGCGCGCGTCGCACTGGAAGCTTTGGCCCTTGAGGGCTACCGCACAGGACTCATGTCCGAATCCGCCGTTCGCCAAATGCTGGGCTTCGAGACCAGAATCGACGTGCATGCTTTTCTAAAGCAGCACGGAGTTTACCTCCATTACGATGTCGCCGATTTGGAGCAGGACCAGGCGACCGCCGAACAATTGCGCGCAAAGCTCCAACACGAAGAGTCGTCCCGTAATCCCCGCCTGGGATGATCGTCGTTGCCGACACCTCGCCGCTCAACTACCTGATCCTCATCGAAGAAATCGACATCCTTGCAAAAATGTACGGCACGGTGGTGATCCCCCGTGCCGTGCGCGAGGAGCTTCTGCGCCGTTCAGCGCCGGAGGCGGTTCGGAAGTGGACCGGTCAGTTGCCCGCTTGGGTCGAGGTTCATATTCCGCGAAACGCCCCGGACGAATCGTTGGCCGCACTAGACCTGGTGAGCGCGACGCAATTATGCTTGCCGCAGAACTCCGCGCCGATCAACTGATTGTCGACGACCGGCAAGGCCGGCACGAGGCCGAAAAGCGCGGCATTCCGGTCATGGGAACCTTAGGTGTATTGCGGGAAGCCGCCGCCATTGGTCTGCTGGATCTTCGGGCCGCTGTGAAACGCCTTGAAGCTACGACCTTCTACATCGCGCCGGAAGTCCTGAAACGTCTGCTGAAAGATCGGCCTTGATCCCCGCGCAGCAACGCGCGGCACTCCCTTCCTCGCGCCTGCAGAAAAACGGGAAACTTCCCGTCTGTCCCCGGTTTTCCCGGTTTTCCCCCGGTTTTCCCGGTTTCCCGGTTTTCTGACGATCACCGTGAGCGCGGCACTACTTCACAAGATTCCCATCGGCCGAAATCACCGCCCCGATGCAGCCGCCGGACACAGGCTGATACTCACTGCATCGCTTCACACGGAAATCGTCAGCCGGCCAGATGATCAATCCGTCCGACCCGCCCCCATATCGCCACAAGATCATGTGCTTGTCCGGAAACACCAGCCAATACGCCTCAAAGTATGAAATGTCGATGATCACCAGCGCGATATCCGCCTGCTTTGCCTTGACGTCCAGCACGAGCGTATCCTTGCCGATGGCGTGCATATCGGCGGCGAATACCTGCATCGCCTTATCCCCAAACGACTCATCATGCACATACACGATCCGAACTGGAACATTCACGTGCCACCGAATGAAATCTTTCAGAATTGGAACCGATAGCGCTAGTGATTCGTACTTGCTGCCGGAGCGCAAAAA
The DNA here is from genome assembly GCA_050014395.1 of Candidatus Acidiferrales bacterium. Taxonomy (GTDB): domain Bacteria; phylum Acidobacteriota; class Terriglobia; order Acidiferrales; family UBA7541; genus DASPOJ01. The sequence continues at coordinate 9,097 of JBEKDK010000119.1, forward strand.
CTCTTCCACACCTTTGACATCGCCATTGTTGTCAGC
>JBEKDK010000120.1:0-8951 GCA_050014395.1 Candidatus Acidiferrales bacterium
TCACCGTCCTTGTTTTTCGCCTCACGATCTGCGCCTGCAGTGACCAGCGCCCTTACAGCTTCCAAATTACCCATCTGCGCCGCGTGCATTAAGGCTGACCAGCCACTCCGGTCTGTAGCATTCACATCGGCATGCGCTGCCAACTCAAGCTTGATTGTTTGCAGATCACCGTCCCTGCTCATAGCTGCCCACATGAGGGGGGTCTCCCCTATGCCATCGCGAGCGTTTACGTCGGCACCCGCCGCGATGAGTAACGCTGCCGTAGAGTCATCTGCATGCATCAGCGGAGTCAGATCAGATCCGTCCCGGGCATTGGGATCAGCGCCCTTTTGAAGAAGGAATTCAACGGTGCCGACGTCAGGCGGAGTGGCAAATTTCATCCTCGGGTCCCTTCGCGGGTCCGACGCAGCGGCAATGAGAGGAGTCTGGCCTGCGAAACCATGGGCATTGACATTCATACCTTCGTTGAGAAGTCGCCGCAGTTCATCAACGTTCCAGCTTTCAGCCGCGTAAAGAAGTTCTGACAGTTTTGGAACGTTCCAGTCTCCGCGCCACGCGGTGAGGTACGGCTCTCCGCAGCCTTGAAGGCTCACGTAGCCGACACCCTCGGCTTTGTCCAGTCTGGTTTCAGCGATGATCGGCGGGACATTCGCGGCAACCGCTTGCAGTGCGGCGCGCCGCAGCGAATTGGAGGTCTCTTCCGTACCCGTTTTCACGTCAACAAAGCGAACGCTTCTAAGCCCATTGTCCCAATCGAAGTGAACCTCGTAGTTCTTTTGGACCCACGCGGAGCAATTCGCCCGACTGCGAGTCCAGTAGAACCATCCGGCTGCGGGGGCCGCGCTTCCAAACACACATAGCGCAACGATGTAAATCCACCGCCTCATTTCAACAGCCCTGACGATTCCGCATCAGTTTCAACCATCAGCGAGAGGGTACTTCCGGTGTCCAGCATTTTTCCGTCCACACGTGCGGATGATACCACCAACAGTCTTCACCGTAGAGTAATATGGAGGGATTCTACTTCTCTCGCAGGATCACTTCGCCGGCGCCGACGGGCTGGTCGTTCAGCCACAGGCGGTAGCGGTAGGAGCCGGGATTTACTCCGGGGCGCGGCGGGCCGGATTGCAGGTGCATGCCGGCGGGGGCTTGGTACACGTTTGAGGCAAAGGGGCAGCGGTTCGGATCGAATTCGATCTTCAGATGGCCGGCGTTGGAGAGCCAAACGATCTGCTCGCCGGGGCCGATGACGGCCACGTCAGGAATCACGCCGACGAATACGAATTTTTCGGACATGCGCTGATTTTCGCGGCGCGCTCAGGCTTACTTCGCCTCTCCTCGTTTCGGCGCGACGCCTCCTTTGCGGGCGGGATGCTTCGCGAAGCGCTCCACCGCTGCGACGATATGGTTCGCCGAAATTCCGAATGTCTCAAGCAGCTCCGCCGCGTGTCCGGAATGCGCGATGCGATCGACCGCCAGTCGCACTCCCTGCACCGCAACGCCCGCTTCCGCCAACGCCGCGAGCACCGCTTCGCCGATGCCGCCTTCCGGATAGTGATCCTCTACCGTGACGATGCGTCCGCCGGTGGCGCGCGCGTGCTCCACCAGCGCCGCCGTATCGAGCGGCTTGATGCAATAGAGATCGATCACGCGGATTGCGATTCCCTTGGCCTTCAACAGATCGGCCGCCTTCAGCGCTTCGTACAGCGTGACGCCCGCGGCGATCACCGTGGCGCGATCGTCCGCGCTTTTGCGCAGCACTTTGAGTCCGGGAATCGGGAATTTTTCGTCGTTGGCGTAGAGCACCGGCGTCTTCGGCCGCGAAGTCCGGATGTAACAAATCCCGGGGTGTCGCGCGGCAGCTTCCGTCAGCCGCTCGGTGGCCACAGCATCAGAGGGATACAAGATCGCCGCGCCGGGAATCGTGCGGAATGACGCCAGGTCTTCCAGGCCCATCTGCGAAGGCCCATCTTCGCCGATCGAAATTCCCGCGTGCGAGCCGCACAGATTGATATTGCTCTGGCTGATTCCGGCCATGCGCACTTGATCGAACGCGCGCGCCAGGAAGCAAGCAAACGTCGCCACGAACGGCACATAACCCTGCGCCGCCAGACCGACCGCCACGCTCACCATGTTCTGCTCCGCGATGAATCCTTGCACCAAGCGGTCGGAGAAGCTCTTCTGAAACGTTTCGGAGAACGTGGAATTCTTCACGTCGCCATCGATCGCGATGATCTGCTCGTTCACCTCGCCCAGGCGCGCGAGAGCTGTGCCGTACGCTTCGCGCGTCGCCACAGAATCTCCCAGCTTGTAAGTGAGCGCGGTCGGCGCGGGAAAATCCGGCGGCTTGGGCAGCGATTTGCGCGCGCAGGATTTGCCGTTGTCCGGGATGATCGCCGGTACCGGTTCCAATTCCGCCAGCGCCTTCACGAGTTGCTCGGCGGAAAGCGGCTTGCCGTGCCAGCCGTCTTTGTCCGCCAGAAAACTGACGCCGTGACCTTTTTCCGTGCGCGCCAAAATCGCGTACGGCCGCCCTTGATTCGCTTTCGCGCGGCCCAGCGCGGCCAGCACGGCCGCCAAATCGTGGCCGTCGATCACTTCCGCGGTCCAGCCCTCCGCTTCAAATTTCCGCTTATACACTTCGGCGTCGTGGTCGTACATCGTGCGCTGGCTCTGCCCCAACCCGTTTACATCGCCGATCGCCACAAGATTATCCACGTCGTAGTGTCCTGCGAATCCCGCCGCTTCCCAAACGTTGCCTTCCGCCATTTCGCCGTCGCCCATCAGCACATAAACGCGCGCGCTTGATCCTCGCCGCTTCGCGCCCATCGCCAAGCCCGCGCCAACCGAAAGTCCTTGCCCCAGCGACCCCGTGGCCGCATCCACGCCAGGAATCCACGGCGTTGGGTGGCCTTCAAGTTCGCTCGCCAGCGTGCGCAGCGTCATCAGACGCGAAACCGGCAGCGCTCCCGCTTCGGCCAGCGCGGCATAAAGGATCGGCGCGGCATGGCCTTTGGACATCACGAAGCGATCGCTCGCTACCGAGCTCGGATCCTTCACATCGATTTTCATCACGTCGAAAAACAACGCCGCCATAATCTCCGCGGCGGAAAGACAGGACGTCGGATGCCCCGAGCCCGCGGCCGTGGTCATGCGCAGCGAATGAATGCGAAGAATGCGCGCTTTGTCGGCCAGCGCGGCAAGCTTCGATGTGGGCGCGATATTTTGTGAAGTAGTGGTCATGACAGCTCCTATGCTTGCTGTTTCTGCGGCTGATTCCGGAGGCGATTCCCTCGTGGTGTGCCGGGAATCATTGTACCCAACCGCGCCGCAGATGGCGACCGCTAGACGCTGGCGGCCAAATTGGTTTCCGATTGCGCCACACGCGCCGATCTTGCGGGTTGCGCGAAACGCGCAAATCCGCCAGACTGTTGTTTCCCGCCGGGCGCTCTTTTCGGTTCTGGAGATTCCGTGCCCGCTCGGCGCTTCCCGTTCCCAGCTTTTTCGGAACTGGGTACGAATCCGCACGGTACCGAGGAGTTCGCGAAATGAACAGCAGTACTGATTTCGGAGAACTGTTACCGCCGACACGAATGTTGCTGACCCCGGGCCCTTCGATGATGGACCCGCGCGCGTCCCGCGCGATGTCGGCGCCGCTCGTCGGCCACCTGGACCCGTGGTTCGTCGCCACGATGGGCGAGGTCCAAACCCTGCTGCGGCGCGTGTTTCAAACCGAGAACCGCATCACGTTTCCGATTTCAGCCTCGGGCTCCGGCGGCATCGAGGCGGCCGTGGTCAATCCGCTCGAGCCGGGCGACGAAGCGATTGTCTGCGTGAACGGCGCGTTCTCCGAGCGCATGGCCATCATCGCCGAGCGCACCGGCGCGAAAATCATTCGCGTAGAAGCGCCGCTGGGCCGCACCGTCGATCCGGAAGACGTGCGCCGAGCCGGCAAGGGCCGCAAGATCAAGGTGCTCGGCTTGGTGCACGGCGAGACTTCCACTTCCGCACTCACACCGATCCATCCATTCCGCAAAGTCGCCGACGAGCTCGGCGCGCTCCTGGTGGTGGACACTGTCGCCACGCTGGCCGGCGTGCCTGTCGACGTCGATGGCACGCCCATCGATATCTGTTTCGCCGGTTCGCAAAAAGCCATCAGCGCGGCGCCCGGCATGTCGCCGATCACCGTGAATGCTCGCGCCGAAGAAGTGATCCGCGCGCGCAAGACGAAGCCGGTAAGCTGGTATTTCGATTTCTTGCCAACGATGACGTACTGGGGCAAGGAGCGCACCTATCACCACACGCCGGCCATTCCGCTGATCTACGGCTTGCGTGAAGCGCTGCGCATCGTGCTCGAAGAAGGACTCGAGGCCGGTTGGGAGCGCCATCGCCAAAATCAACACGCGCTCATCGCCGGTCTTGAGGCCATGGGCCTGGAGATGTTCGTCGCCGATCCGGCCGAGCGCATGCCCACCGTCAACGGCATTCAGGTTCCCGCGGGCGTTGAAGATGGCCGCGTGCGCCGCCAGTTGCTGGATGAATTCAACATTGAAATCGCCGGCGGCATCGGCGCGCTCAAGGGCAAGCTTTGGCGCGTTGGCCTGATGGGCTTCTCCAGCCAGAAGGGCCACGTGTTGCAATTCTTGTCGGCGTTTGAGAAAACGCTGCTCGACCAGGGTTTCCGCGTTCCTTCGGGAGCCGGAGCCGCCGCGGCCGTGCAGTACTACGTGCACGCCTCAGCCGTGGCCGTGGCCGAACACCAAACGAAGTAGGGGAGCCGAAAACCTTGGCGCCGTCCACCAAATCTTCGACCACGATTCAGAATCGCGGCGCAATGAGCGAATTCATCGGCGCGTTCGACGTGCCTTCGCGTCTAACCGATCAAGCCTATCACTGCCGCTTTTCGCATCTGTGGGTCGGCATGGCCACGCGCCACGCCGATACGATCGATACGAAATTCTTGGTGGATGGACGCAAAGTGATCGTCGGCCTGGCGCATCCCGCGTTCGTCACGTTTCGTGAGCGCGCGAAACGCGATCTCACCGATCGCGAAGCCAGCTACGCCGCCGCCGAATATCTCCGCGAGCGCCTGCAACAAGAAGATGAACGCGAACTCTACGACGTAAGCTCCGAAGAAGTCCTGCGCATTCTCCAGCAGCTCGGCATTTCCTGAACGGCCCAAATCGCCGCACTACTTTCCCCGATCGTCATCCCGAGGAGTCCTCGACGCCTGCCCGCCGCAGGAGGGAGGGATCTCTCTGTGGGTTTTCTCACCCTGAGTCTCGCCTCACGCATCCGACAATGTTTCGTTGAATCCGTCCTTCTTCTCCTGTTTCTCCTGCGGCAATTCATCGCGCTCCAGAATCATTCCGCAGTCGAGGCACTCCACATACGTGGCGTCGGAATCCTGCGCCACCAACTGCGTCCGCGCGTGCTTGCACGAAGCTGAATCATCCGTCATCGTCGCCATGCGTCTGCCGATCCTACCACCGCTCGCGCCAATTTTCCGTCGCCGCATTCCGCAAAGCCCGCGTCCGGATTACAATGGCTCGGCCCGAACTCTAGCGCACATGCCCGAAACCCAAACCGCGCGCAGCCGCCTGGACAACGTGCTCTTCTACGGCATCGTTGCGTTGATGGCGTATCTCGTCTTCCGCATCTTCGAGCCATTTCTCGCCCCGCTCGGATGGGCCGGCGTGCTGGTGGTTGTGTTTTATCCCTTGCACAAACGCCTCGAGCGCCGCATGAGCCGCAACACCGCCGCCGTAGTTTCCACTCTCAGCGTGACGCTGATTCTGATCGTCCCCGTTCTCGCTCTTGCGGCGCTTTCCGTCAGCGAGGCCGCCGGCGTCGTGCACAACCTCGCGCCCAGCTTTTCGACCGGCTGGCCGAGCCTCGCCGACCTTTCGGGCTTGTCGGATCTTTCCAGCCTGCCCGGCGCATTGGGCCGAGCCGGCGCGTGGATCGATTCGAAGGTGCCTGCGCAACACGCTGCGGCCATCGTCAACTATGCGCAGCGCGCCGCGATTTACGCTGCCAGTTTCCTCGGCTCGAAACTCGGCTCGGTATTTCGCAATGCGATCGTGTTCCTATTCGATCTTTTTGTCACGCTGTTCGCGCTCTTCTACATTTTTCGCGACGCCGATTGGATCGTCGCAAACTTCCGCCGCCTACTGCCCTTCCCGCCCGCGGCGCGCGATCGCATCCTGAATGAATCGCGCGAGCTGATCAACGCCAGCGTCACTACCAGCTTGGTGATTGGCGCCGTGCACGGAGTGGTGGGCGGCGTCGCGTTCGCCGTGGTCGGCATTAGCGCGCCGGTTTTCTGGGGCGTAGTGATGGCTTTCCTCTCGATGCTGCCCGTAGTGGGCGCATGGCCGGTTTGGCTCCCCGCCGCGATCTACCTGTTCGCCACCGGTCACTGGGGCCGCGCGGTCGTGCTGCTGGCGCTTTCCGCCGTCATCGCCGGCGGCGCGGACTACGTTCTGCGCCCGCTGCTGATCGGCAATCGCTCGCAACTCAGCGGCCTGGTGATCTTCGTCAGCGTGCTCGGCGGCATCGCCGTCTTCGGGCCGCTCGGCATCGTACTCGGACCAATTGTCATAGCCACGGCGACGAGTCTGCTGGCCGGCGCTTCGGCCACAGCGAAGCACAGCGAATCCGCCGCCGCGCACAGCGGTTGAATCTGTTGACCGCCCTGTATGCGAAAACGTATAAATCTGTTGAAATTCGTCGCGCATCGAATCGAACAAGCCGCGCAAGCCGAAAGGAAGTACTCCATGACCAAATCAACCGTTGGACTCGCCCTTGCTGCACTGATCCTCGGATCGATTGCGCTCACCGCGCAAAATGCCGGCCAGCCTGCCGCCGCGCCGAGCCCCGCGCCAAGCGCCGCGAAGACCGAAGCGCAACTTTCGATCGATGCCACCGCGCGCGTCTCCGACGTGAGCCCCACGCTCTACGGCCTGATGACCGAGGAGATCAATTATTCCTACGACGGCGGCCTGTACGCGGAGATGGTCAACAATCGCACGTTCAACACACGCTGGCCGCGCTTTGAGCACTGGGCGCTGCTGACAAAAGGAAATGCGCAAGCGGGCCTTGACGCCGATGATTCCGGCCCCAGCGCTGCGCTGGCGCGAAGCATGAAGTTGACGATCGCCCTTGCGTCCGAGGGCAATGAAGCCGGCGTCGCCAATTCCGGCTACTGGGGAATGGCCGTGCGGCCGAACACAATTTACAGCGGCTCCTTCTACGCCAAATCGCAGGGCGTAGGCGCGGCGCACGCGGCCCTAATTGCAGACGCCACCGGCGCCGTGCTGGCTTCGGCCGATATCCCTCTCACCGACGGCGATTGGCAGCGCTACGCCTACACCATGAAGACCGGCGCCGATGTTCACGCCAGCTCAGCCAATCATTTGGAGATCACCTTCGCGCACTCCGGCACGATATCGTTTCAACTGGTTTCTCTTTTCCCGCCGACGTTCAACAATCGCCCGAATGGCAATCGCCCCGACATCATGGAATTGCTCGCCGCCATGCACCCGAGTTTTCTGCGCCTGCCCGGCGGAAATTATCTGGAAGGCGACACCATCGCCGAACGCTTTGACTGGAAGAAGACCATCGGCCCGCTCGTCGATCGCCCCACGCATCGCAGTCCGTGGAATTACATTTCGAGCGACGGCCTGGGCCTGCTGGAATATCTGGAGTGGTGCGAGGATCTGAAAATTGAGCCGGTGCTGGCGGTTTATGCCGGATATTCTCTGCGCGGCGAGTATGTGAAGCCCGGCCCCGATCTCGATCCTTACGTGCAGGATGCGCTCGATGAAATCGAGTACGTCACCGGCGGCGCCGACACCAAATGGGGCGCGCAGCGCGCCAAGGATGGGCATCCCGCTCCGTTCCCGCTGCACTACATCGAGATCGGCAACGAAGACTGGTTCGATAAATCCGGCAGCTACGATGCGCGCTTCGCGCAAATCGCCACCGCCATCCGCGCAAAATACGCCCAGCAGTACAAACTGATCGCCACCACGCCGCTAAAATCCGTCGCGCCCGGCGCGGCCCCCGACGTGATTGACGATCACTACTACCAAACGCCCGAGCAGATGTTCGCTCTCGTGCACAAATACGACGCCGTGGACCGCACCACCGGCCCGAAAATTTTCGTCGGCGAATGGGCCACGCGCACCGGCTCACCCACGCCGGACATGGGCGCCGCTCTCGGCGACGCCGCGTGGATGACCAGCCTCGAGCGCAACAGCGATCTGATCGTGATGTCCAGCTATGCGCCGCTATTCACCAACGTGAACCCCGGCGGCATGCAGTGGGCCACGGACCTGATCGGATACGACGCGCTGCGCTCCTACGGCTCACCGAGCTACTACGCGCAAATGCTTTTCGCTTCGCACATCGGCGATCACACTGTGCAGTCCTCAGCCACCGGCGTAAATCCGCGCTTCTTCTGGTCCGCCACGGTCTCCAGCTCGCCGGCGTCGCACAAAGTGTTGCACCTCAAACTCGTCAACGCCTCCAACCTTTCGCAGCCGCTCACGATCAACCTAACGGGCGCAATCCCCGGCCCCGCGACGATGTACATGCTCCACGCCTCCACCCGCTGGGCCACCAACACGATCGATCATCCAACCGCGATTCACCCCATCACATCCAAAGTAGTTGTCACGGCGAATCCATGGAAATACGCCGTTCCTGGCTACACCATCGAGGTAATCGATATCCCGCTGAGCAAATAGGTAGGAACCTCTGTCAAAACATGAATCGGGCGTGCGGTATCATCAGAATTGGGAGAGCCCCGGAGGGGCGACATAAACTAGCCCAGGGCGGAAGAGTCTGTGTCGCAACTGGCACTTGAAATGGGCGGAAGAATTTGGCATGAAGGCGCATGCCAAACTACCAACCGTATTCTCCGGATCAAGCCGAGCTGTTGCCCG
>JBEKDK010000121.1:0-8906 GCA_050014395.1 Candidatus Acidiferrales bacterium
CGCCACCCTTTCGGCTCGCGTTGGCGCGACCGTCAGCGAATTGCACGCGCTGCCGATGCTCGAAGAACCGACGCAGCTGGTGCGCGCGATTCTGGATCGCACAATCGGCGCGCGCGACGCAATCCGCGGCGCAGCCGCCGTACCCGCTCGCGAGCCTGCCGAAGAGCGCCGCGGTTGGTTCGATTGGATTTCCTCGCTCGCGCAACCGCAATTCGCTTATGGCGTGATGGCCGTGTTGGTCTCCGCGCTGGTTGTCTCCCACGCACTGCGCATTGACTGGCGCCGGCCAATCACCGCCGATCTCCAGCCCGAAAATATCTATCGCACAGTGAATCGCGATGGGCACATGGCTTTCGCGCGAGGCTCGAAGTTCGTTTCCGATTCGCGCATCGTGTACGAGATTCAATCGACCTTCGACACCGAGCCGGCGTCAGAAGCTGAGCCGCAGCCGAAGCCCGCGCAGCCCAGCCAAACTCCGGGGCAAAGCGAAGCCGCGCCGTCCGGCGGGACACACGATTCGAGCCGCACCATTCGCCCTGTAAACGCGATGCGGCACGCCGCAAGCGAAACAGCATCCTTCATGTTCGACATCAATTCGAGGAGCCTGCTATGAAATGCGCCACACATCCCGAAGCGGAAGCCACCGCGTATTGCCGCAACTGCGGCAAGGCCCTTTGCCCAGAGTGCACGCGCGATGTGAAAGGAATGTTCTACTGCGAGCCGTGCCTTGCGGCGCTGGTCGCGCGCCCTGCTGCGGCGGCGCGCGTAACACAGCATGCGCCCGCTGCGGCGTTCGGCTTGGGATTTATTCCGGGCCTCGGCGCCGTATACAACGGTGAATACACCAAGGCGCTGATTCACGTTGCCATCTTTATCGGCCTGGTCACGCTGGATTCGACCGGAATGCATCAACCGCTCTTCGGATTGCTCACCGCCGCGTTCTGCGTGTACATGCCGGTTGAAGCCTTTATCACGGCAAAGCGTCTGCACGACGAACAGGCCGCGGCGAGCTGCGTCGCGGCAACGCCCGCGGGCGAGCCAGGAGCGGCCGGCTCGGAAGTGACTGCACCGCCGGCCGCGCCGCTGGACCGCCGTCCCCGCTTGATCGGCCCTGTCATCCTGATACTTCTGGGTTTGATCTTTCTGGGTGATAGCCTCGGCTGGATGGATGCGGATCGCGTTTTCTCGCATGGCTGGCCAGTAATTCTGATCGCGGTGGGCATTTTCATGATCGTGAAGAAGACCTCGGGCGGGCGCTGACGCCGCCCGCGCGGAATGAAACGGGCGAATTGACGCAGGAGGGCTCTCTCTATGTCCGACAAGATTCGATGCCAGTGCAAGCGATGCACGATTGGCGGGCTGATGGGTCCGGTGGTTTTGATCACCATCGGCGTTCTTTTCCTTCTCGACCAGATGGTTCCGGGCATGAGTTTCGGCCGGTCGTGGCCCGTGCTCCTTCTTGCGATTGGCGCGGTGGAGTTGGCCAAGTCGTTGGCTTCTACCGAAGGCCACATTAGTTCGAAATCGTAGCGGGTGGCGCGGCGCGGAAATAATCGCGTGCGCGCGATGAGGCAAATGCAATCATGAGCGATCAACCTCGCAGCAGGCATTCGATTTTCGGCGGGCTGGTGCTGGTGCTGATCGGCGCGCTGTTCCTGATCCACAATTTCCACCCGCAGTTCGAGCTGTGGGATTTGCTTTGGCGCTGGTGGCCGCTGCTGCTGATCTTGCTGGGGGTTGCGCGGCTGATCGATTACGCGATCGCGCAGCACTCGGATAAGCCCGCGCCGCGCATCGTGAGTGGCGGCGACATCTTTCTAATTCTGGTTCTGCTCGCCGTGATCGCCGGGGTCGCCGGCGTGTACCACGTTCGCAGCCGCATGGGAGACGCGGACTTTTACCCTTCGAACTGGGGCAATCCTTACGTCTTCAGCGAACAAGTGCCGGCGCAAGCGGTGCCTGCCGACGCGCGCATCCAAATCTCCGATTTGCGCGGCGATATCTCGGTGCACGCCGAAGCCGTGGCGCAGATACTGGTGACGGCGAAGAAAACTGTCAGCGAGTTTAGCCAGAGCGACGCTCAGAAACGCGCGGACGCGGTGCATTTCGTAGTGATCGACAATCACGATGGAAGTTTCCAGGTCGAGCCGCAGGAGCAGGGGATGGACTCCCGGCACGTGCAAGTCGATCTAGACGTGCAAGTGCCGCAGAAGGCCTCCGTCACGGCGTCCACGCAGCGCGGCGACGTCGATATCGCGGGCCTGGCCGGCACGATTGAGAGCACCACGCACAACGGCGATATCGACGTGCGCGACGCGGGCGGCGACGTCACCGCCACAACCGATCACGGCGACGTACGCATCAACGGGGTCGCCGGCAACGTCCGCCTCACGGGCAAAGGCAACGAGGTCACGATTGAAAGCGTGAAGGGCGAGGCCGACGTCGAAGGCGAATTCTACGGCCCATATCGATTTTCCCAAGTTGCGAAGGGCGCGCGCATTTCGTCCAAGCGCACCGATCTGACGGTGACGGCGCTGCCCGGCACTCTCCAACTCGACGCCGGCAATTTGGAAATCCAAAATTCACCAGGCGATGTGACGGTGACCACGGCGAAGAACGACGTGCGCATCGAAGATATCTCCGGCACGATTCACGTGGATAATCAGGACGGCGATATCGAGGTGCGCTTCTCGCAACAGCCGCGCCAGCCGCTGAACATCACAGACGGATCAGGCGATGTTTCGATCACTCTGCCGGCGAAAGCCAATTTTCAGTTGGACGCGGAGTCGGAATCCGGCGACGTGAACAGCGAGTTTGAAGGCATCGCGACGCGCAAGGATGGCGATCGCTCGATTCTCTCGGGCCAAGCCGGAACGCGCGGGCCGTTGATACACATTTTCACCACTTACGGCGACATTCACATCCGCAAAGGCACGTGACACGCGTTATTGGTGAACTTTGAGCGCGGGCTGTCGCTGAATACCTAGCGCAAGCTAGCGCTCGACCATTTTCTCAAGCGTGGCGAAAAAGTCCGGATAAGAAACCGCCGCGCATTCCGCATTATCGATCACCGTCGGACCTTCCGCTCCCAGCGCGGCCACGGCAAACGCCATCGCCATGCGGTGATCGCCGCGCGTCTCAATCGCCGCGCCGTGCAAGCGGCCCGCGCGCCGGCCCTCCACGCGCAATCCGTCCGGCCGCTCATCGACCGTGGCGCCCATCCGCCGCAAATTTTCGACGATCGCCGCAATGCGGTCACTTTCCTTCACGCGTAATTCCGCGGCGCCGCGAATCTCAATTCCCTGCTCGGTATACGGCCCGAGCGCCGCGAGCACCGGCAGCTCATCAATCAATTGCGCGATCGCCGCGCCTTCGATCACGCCTCCCGCCAGCGGCGCGTCGCGCACAGCGAGATCGCCCACCAACTCGCCGCCCTCGCTGCGCACGGAAACCGCTTGCACCGCGCCGCCCATGCGCGCCAAAGCATCCAGCACCGCCGTGCGCGTTGGATTCAGTCCGACTTCGTGCACCAGCACATTCGATTCGGGCAACACGAACGCCGCCGCCAGAAAAAACGCCGCGGAGGAAAGATCGCCGGGCACCGTCAGGTTGCGCCCCGCCAGCTTAGAACCGCCGGCGACCCGAATCGCATGCCCTTCGCGAATCACCTCGGCGCCGAATTCCTCGAGCGCCAATTCGGTGTGATCGCGCGTCGGAACGTCCTCGATCACAGACGTCACGCCCTCGGCGAACAACCCCGCGAGCAGCACGGCGGATTTCACCTGCGCGCTGGCCACCAGCAATTTGTATTCGATCGCATGCAACGGCACGCCTTCGATTTCGAGCGGAGCCACGCCGCCTTCCCGCGCGCGTATCCGCGCGCCCATCTGCGTGAGCGGATCGATCACGCGGCGCATCGGCCGCCGCCGCAACGACCGATCGCCATCCAGCTTCGATTTGAATGCCTGCCCCGCCAGCACGCCGGCGAGCAAGCGCATCGTCGTGCCCGAATTGCCTGCGTCCAGTGTGCGCCGCGGCGCGCGCAATCCCTCAGCCGGCGCCCCCGCGAAGCGCACCACGTCGCCGCGCTGCTCGATTTCGATGCCCAGGCGCCGAAAACATTCCAGAGTGCGCCGGCAATCGTCCGCTGCGGAAAAATGCGCGATCTCGCTTGCGCCGCTCGCGAGCGCGGCCAGAATCGCGTAGCGATGCGAGATGGATTTATCCCCCGGCACCGCCACCGCGCCGGATATCGTCCGCGCCGGAAAAATCTTCTGTTTCGTCACGCGAGAATCTTAGCACGCCGCGCGCTCAGCCTCTGCAACGCGGCATTCCCTATACGCATCCCTATATGTGCACACGTGCGCCGGATCACCCGTCGATCGCCGGTCGGGCCGCGCATTGCTTCATGCTCAAGCCGCGCGTATCATCGGTGATTCATGTCTCTCGTTAGAATTATTCACACTATGCAAAACTTTCGCTTCGCTGCGCGCGCCGCCCGATGGCTCTGCCTCGTGGCGCTTTTCGCGGCGGCGCCGATTTCGCTTCGCGCCGCCGATGCGCCGGATATTTTCCCGCTCGATCAAGTGAAGCCCGGAATGACCGGCGTGGCCTACACGATTTTCGCCGGCGACAAGATCGAATCGTTCGATCTGGACGTCATCGGCGTGATGCCGAATTTCCTCGGCCCGAAGCAAGACATCATCCTCGTTCAACTCAAAGGCCCCGAGGTCGAGCACACCGGCGTCGTCGCCGGGATGAGCGGCAGCCCGGTATACATCGCAGGAAAGCTCGCCGGCGCGCTTTCGCTCAAGCTCGGCGTCTTCGCCAAGGAGCCGCTGGCCGGCGTCACGCCAATCCAAAATATGCTGGACGCGAATCCGCCCGCCGGGCCCGCACCCTCGAATTCCTCCGACGCCGCGCCGACCGCCGGCCTGCGCTACGATCTGCCTCAAGAATTCGCCGCGCGCGCAGGCGCCGGCGACCAAACCGATTATCTGGAGCCCATCGCCGCGCCGCTGATCTTCTCCGGCTTCAGCGCCGAAGCTATTCACCAATATTCGGATCAGATGGCGCAGTTCGGCGTCGAGTCCGTGCAAGGCGGCACATCGCCGGCGCAATCGGACGACGCGAAGATCGTCCCCGGCGACATGGTTGCGATCACGCTGATCAAGGGCGATCTTTCAGTGGACGCCGCGTGCACGGTGACGGCCATCATCGGCGATCGCGTGCTGGCCTGCGGCCATCCGGTGCTCGGATTCGGCGCGATCTCATTGCCGATGGCGCGCGGGCGCGTGCTCACCACGCTGGCTTCCGATTACGAATCCACGAAGATCGTCAACGTCGGCGGTGAAATCGGCGCGTTCGATCAGGACGTCGTCTCACGCATATCCGGCCGCTTGGGCGGCCACGCGGAAATGTTGCCGATGGAGCTTGACCTCGACACGCCCTCCCGAAAAAAAGAATTTCATTTCCAAGTCGCCGCGAATCCGAAGCTCACGCCAATCCTGGTGGGGTTGGCGACGATGAACGGCGTCACGCAGAACGCCGTGTACAGCGAAGGCACCACGCTGCGTATGACGGCCACGATCGATATCCAGGGCCACACAAGCGTGCAGCTCGATAACATGTTTGCGCCCACCGACGCATTGGTTCCCGACGGCGCGTTCGTCGCCGCCATGGTGCAAAGCGCGTTCGCGCAAGTTTTCTCGAATCCTTACGAAATTCCGCACGTAGAGCGCATTCGCGTCAGTCTCGAAAGCATTCCCGATCGCCGCGTGGCCTCGATCGCCGGCGCGTGGTCGGAAAAGACCGAAGCCCGCCCGGGCGAGTCCGTCGTGATCAAAGTTCTGCTGCATCCCTATCGCGGGGCTCCGGTGATTCGCGAAGTTCCGATCACGATTCCCTCGCAAGCCGCGCCGGGCACAACGATGCAGATTCTGGTGAGCGATGCCGCCGCGCTCGATCGCCGCACCAATCCCTTCGCGGCCGCCGCGTTCGGCCGGCTGAACGGCCTCGAGCAGATGATTACCATGATCAATCGCGAACGCCGCGACAATTCCCTGTACGTCGCGCTGCTCGATAACAATCCGACGCTCTTGGTGGAAGACAAAGTTCTGCCCAACGCGCCGCTCGACGAAATCAACGTGGTCGATGGCCGCCCCGGCGCCGGCAACACGCTGATGCTGCGCGATTCCAGCGCCGGCGAATGGTCCGTGCCGATGGACGAAGTGGTTTCCGGCTCGACGACGATTTCAATTCGTATTCGGTGAGGCGTTGACGCGTTGGCGCAATGGCGAGTTCGCCCATCCGCGGGGCCGCGTAAATTTCCAGTGAGGATTTCGATGAACCACCAGACGAAATTATTGACCAAGCGCCTGAATAAATTTCCTATGCGCCGCGCGCGTGTTTCCGCCGCGGCACTCGCCGCGCTCGGCATGCTGCTGTGCGCCGCGCTGCCGCTCGTCGCCGAGCACACCCGCTTCTGGCGCCAATCGCGCTACGACGATTTCCAGAAAGGCACCGCGCACGGCGTGGCCATGCGCAGCGACGGCAAACTCCTGCTGGCTCCGAAATTTGCCGATTTCGGCGACGCCAACCTCGCGTACCTCTGGGCCCTGCGCTTCGATTCCAAGGGCAATCTCTACGCCGCGGGCGGGTCCAGCGCCAAAGTCGTCAAGTTCGACGCGCAAGGCAAAGCCACAAAATTCTTCGAGTCATCCGAAATGTCCGCGCAGGCCCTGGCGATCGACGCGCACGACAATCTCTACGTAGCCACTTCGCCGGACGGCAAGGTTTACCGCGTCACGCCCGCTGGCCAAAGCTCCGTCTACTTCGATCCGAAAACAAAATACATTTGGGATTTGGCGCTCGATTCCGATGGAACGCTGTACGTCGCCACCGGCGATACAGGGAAAATTTTCGCCGTCGCGCCTGGCGGCACCGGCAAACTCTTTTACTCCGGCGACGAAACGCATATTCGCGTCCTCGCGCTCGATGGCCACGGCAACTTGATCGCCGGCACGGAGCCCAACGGCCGCATCCTGCGAATTTCGCTGGCGGCTCTACCAGCTCAGCCCGCCGCGCCTCCCGTATCGGCTTCCGCGGCCGCCGCCAAACCCGGCTCCGCAATGCCCGCGCCGGAAATTCCCGGCCGCCACGCATTCGTCATCTACGAAACAGACAAGAAGGAAGTGACCGCGCTGGCCTTCGATCCGCAGGGCAATCTCTACGCCGCGGCCATCGGCGAAAAACCGCGCGTCACGCAACCGCTGCCAAACTTTCTCGCGCCTCAAAACACATCGCAGCAGTTGTCCGCGCCGACGGTCACGTTCACCAACCAGGAATCAACCACCGCGCAACCTTCGCCGACCACGGTGACGCAAACCCAAACTCTAAACTTCGTTCCCTTTCCTTCGGTCACCTCCAGCGCTGTTTACCGCATCGCGCCGGACGGTTCGCCGACCGAGCTGTGGTCCTCGCACGAGCTGCTGGTTTACAGCCTCGGCCGCAGCCAAAGCGGCCAATTGCTTTTGGGCACGGGCAATCATGGCGCCGTCCTCGCGCTCGACGGCAACCAGGTGTATTCGCAAATCGCCACGACGGCTTCGGAACAAGTCACGGGTCTCGCCTCGGCGCCGAATGGCGCGGTGTATCTCGCAACCGCCAATCCCGGCAAAGTCTTCTCCCTCGGCCCGGGCGATGCGCCGGAAGGCACGTTTGAATCGCAGGCCTACGATGCTCGGAATTTCTCGCGCTGGGGCCGTCTCTCGTGGTGGGGCGAAGGCGCCGGCGAAAATGCCGCAGGCGCGGGAGCGCGCGTCGAACTCTATGCACGCTCCGGCAATACTTCCACGCCCGATGACAATTGGAGCCCGTGGTTCGGCCCGTATCGCGATCCAGCGGGACAAACTGTTGAATGCCCCGCCGCGCGCTTCATCCAATGGAAAGCGGTATTGACGCGCGGAGCGGCGCCGGCTTCGTCCGCTTCGCCTGAAGTAGATTGGGTCAGCGTGGCGTATTTGCCGAAGAACGTTGCGCCCGTCATCAACTCCGTCGTGATTCAGGATCCCAACGTGCGCGTGCAAGGTCCGAACACTGGCGGCGGAGGAATTTCCGGCGGACCGACTCCAGTGCAACTGCGCCTTCCCACTTCGCCGAACGCGGCTGCGCCCCAGTTCGAGACCATCGCGAGCCAAGGATCGTCCGGCCGCTTCGAGCCCCCGCCGCAAGGTTTCCGACAAAAGGGTTGGGAATCCGTGCTGTGGAACGCCAGCGACGAAAACGAGGACACGCTCGAATATTCCATCTATTACCGCGGCGAAAGCGAAACGGCGTGGAAGCTGCTGAAGGACAAAATCGACCAGCGCTTTTATTCCTGGGACGCTTCGACGATGCCCGACGGCGCTTACTACCTGAAGATCGTCGCCTCCGATGCGCCATCGAATCCGCCCGACGGCGCGCTCACGGCGGAATACCAATCCGATCGCTTCCTCGTGGACAACACGCCGCCGGCCGTCACAGGTCTCGCAGCCGAGCCCGGTGCCGCGAGTGCGCACATTCATTTCGACGCCAGCGATCCCGGCAGCTCGATCGCGCGCGCGCAATACAGTCTGGACGCCGGCGATTGGATTCTGGTGCTGCCGGTGGGCCAACTCAGCGACGCGCCGCAGGAAAAATTCGATTGGACGCTCGATGGCTTGGCGCCCGGCGAGCATACCGCCGCCGTCCGCGTCTCCGACGAATACGAAAACGAGACCAGCGCAAAAGTGACGTTCAGCATCGCGCCCGCAAAGTCTCGCTGAGAAGTCTGCCGTCGCCTGTCTCAGCGAACCTCAGGCATCTCTGCGCCTCTGCCTGCTTGCCGGCAGGCGTTATCTTTCAGTCTTTAGTCTTTGGTTTTTCCC
>JBEKDK010000122.1:0-8896 GCA_050014395.1 Candidatus Acidiferrales bacterium
AGTCGCCGCCCTTCAATTTCTAAACGCTCACGCCTCTTTCACTGAGAGCACTCGATCCGCCGCGACATTCTGCAGCGTCTGAACAATTCCCGAGGGCCAGCGAATCTCGATCTGCTTAACCGTGCTCTCAGCGCCAAGGCCGAAATGCACCGGTCCGTGGCTGGATGAAGCGTAGCCGACGCTGGTGGTCATGTGGTTGTATTGCGTGCCGGCCGCCGTCACCACCTTGACGATCGCGCCGATTCCGTCGCGATTGCTCTTCGTTCCTTCGAGCGCGATATCCAGCCAGTGGCCTGAGCCTTCGCTGCGATTCATCCAGATTTCGGCTTCTCGTCCCAACGCCGAGACGACGACGTCCATGCGGCCATCGCCATCAAAATCGCCGAACGCGCATCCGCGATGTCGCGCGCGAGGAGAAGCATCCAGTCCCGCTTCGGCAGTCAGCGCCTGCCACTTTCCGCTGGCGCCCAAATTACGAAATACCGTGTTGTACTGCTCGATCGCGATGCCGGGTCTCGGGATCGATTCGACGTGCCCGCGAGCGACGAACAAATCCTTCCATCCATCGTTGTCAAAATCGAAAAGACCCGGGCCGTAGCCGGCCATGGAGCCGCTCAACACCTGCATCCCGCTTTCATACGTGATTTCCTCAAAACCGCGGCCGCCCATATTTTGGAAAATCGGGAAAGTCTGATTATTGAGAGCTACGAACGCGATGTCCGGGTAACCGTCGTTGTTGATGTCCCGAAAATCCGTGCCCATGCCGGAGATGAATTCGCCGCTTTCAACCAAGGCTACGCCGGACTGAAGCGCGACCTCCTCAAATTTCTTCCCGGTGTGGTGGAACAGAAAATTGTAAGAGGTGTCGTTGGTGACGAACAGATCGGGCCGGCCATCCAGATCGTAATCCGCCACGCCCACGCCCATCCCTTTGCCCACGTGTGCGCGAATCCCCCATTCCTCGGACACATCCTGAAACGTTCCGTCGCCGCGATTCAAAAACAATTGGTTGGGTTGGCCCTTATAGAGGTTTGGACTGCAGTAGTCGTTGGCGTTGCCGAACGGGCACATCGGCTCCGTTTTGATGTCCCATCGCATGTAGTTGACGACGAACAGATCAAGCAGTCCGTCATTGTTCACGTCCACCCACGCCGCCGTGACCGACCACAGCGGACCGTAAACGGGATCGATGGAGCGGTCCAGTTCCGCTTTGGCGGTAACATCGGTGAAAGTTCCATCGCCATTATTGTGGTACAGGGTGTTGCCGTGGACGCCCGCCACGAAGACGTCGGGATAACCGTCGTTGTCGTAGTCGCCGACGGCCACGCCGTTGTCGTATCCGATTCCGGCCAAGCCCGCCGCGGCCGTAACATCGGTGAAAACTCCGTGGCCGTCATTGCGGAACAATCGATTTGAGAACTTCGGCGAATCTTTTTTCAGAGTCGCGATATTCGCCCCATTGGTGAGGAAAATATCGGGACGTCCATCTTTGTTGTAATCGAACACGGCAATTCCGCCCGCCATCGTCGCCGGAGCGCGCGGCGTCATCGGAGTCTCATCGGTTTCCAGGCTGCAGGGAAGCGTCTGAAGGGAAAATCGAATTCGCGGTGGCGCAGCGAGTACGGGGGCCGCAGTACCTTGCAGGACGGGCGATACCATCGCGCCGCCGAGTATCGCGAGCGCCTCGCGTCGCGTCAGCGTTCCTCGCGCCGGCAAGACAGAACATCCATGGCGATTGAATCGCAAGTCAGTCCTCGGTTATCTCCGAGGCCAGATATTGCGGGTGTCCGCGCGAGTCGTCAACTGCGCGTGCTCTTTTTTCGGAATTCGCTACTGCCTGCGCCCAGCGGCCATTCGATCGGTCCCGCCCAGCCGCTCGCCGGCGAGCCTAGGTCAATCCCCGGTGTTTACGGGCAGATGATCCGTCGAGTGAATATAGCCTTCTTGCGCGAGGCGTTTTCCATTTTGTCGATACATCTCGGGATCGGCGGGAGCCCACGTTGCCAATCCATCGACGTAACGGTTGCACATGCAGAACATCGCGGCGATTAGCACGGCGTCGTGGATTTCCTTGTCCGTCGCGCCTTTCTGGCGCGCGCGCTCCACATCTTGGGCCGTGACGTGTTTGCCGCCCTTCTGCACTTTCCCGGCAATCGCGAGCAGCGCTTTCATTTTGTCGGAAATTCCGCTGGTCTCGAAATTGCGCTTCATTTCCTGAATGAGCGTCTCATTTCCTCCCAGATGGTGCGCAGCGACGGCCCCGTGCACGGTCTGGCAAAAATAACAGTCGTTCTCGGAGGAAACATGCGTCGCAATCATCTCCCGTTCGCCGCGGCTGAGGCTGTTCGGCCCGCGCAGCAACACTTCGGCGAGTTCGTTGATCGGCTTCGCTGTGGCCGGGCTAAACGCCATCGGGCCGAGAATTCCGGGAATCCCTTCGGGTAATCGAATATGCGGCATGAAAGCTCCTTTCAGTTCCATCGAGATTAAGTCGAGCCAATTTCGCTGGCCCGTTATTTTGCGATTGCCGCGGCGGGACGTTGTGAGCCGACTGCCACGTAGCCTTGGGTGGCCAACCTTTTCCCCATCTCGCGGTACGCCGCAGGATCCTCGGGCTGCCACGTGGCCAGTCCATCGACGTAGCGATTGAACATGCAGAACGCCGCGGCGATCAGCACCGTATCGTGAAGTTCCTTGTCTGTGGCGCCCAGCTTGCGCGCGCGCTCAACATCTTCGGCAGTGACGTGCTTGCCGCCCTTCTGCACTTTCCCCGCAATCGTCAGCAGCGCCTTAAGTTTGTCGGAGACCGGCGCCGTTTGAAAATTCTCCTTGAGTTGATCGATCAACTTGTAGTTTCCACCCAAGTGCTCCGCCGCCGAGGCGCCGTGGGAAAGCTGGCAAAAGCAGCAGTCATTTTGCGACGAGACGTAGGTGGCGATCATCTCGCGCTCCGCTGAGGTCAGCGTGTTCGGTCCGCGCAACAGCACCTCCGCCAGTTCCAGCAAAGGCTTGCTGGTTTCTGGGCTGATCGACATCGGTCCTAAAATTCCGGGCACCCCATCGGGTAGATTTATGTGAGCCATCGACTTCTCCTCTCGGCCAAATTTGTAAATCACGACCAGTGACGTCCGCCAACCTCGCCGCGGGCCAAAAACTAAACTCCCAACTTCTCGGACGCCAGACGCGTCCCTTCGACACGGCTGCGAATTTTGGCGAATGCGGTTTCGCGCGAAGTCGATGTGTCGTCAGCGAACGGAGAGAAACCGCAGTCGTCGGTAGTGCCGAGCGATTCCACGGGAATGAATTCAGCGGCTTCCAGAACGCGATCGCGCACTTGCTCCGGCGTTTCGACGCGCGGATTGATCGGGTCGATAACGCCGACGAACAGAATCTGCCCGGGCTTCAACAGGGTCTGCGCCGCTTTCAACACGCGTCGCCGATCGGTCTCGCTCGCCAACTGGATGTAGAACCGTCCGGCCTTCAGGCGAAACAACGACGGCAGCAAGCCCACGTAATCGACGTCGAAGCTATGTGTCGAGTCGTGATCGCCGCCCGGACAGGTATGTACGCCAATCTTCTTCTGCTCCGCGGCAGAGAAGCGATCGAGGACGCGGTTATTCAAGTCGATGAACGCGTTCAGCAGATTGCCCGAAGGATCGAGCTTGAGCGCCAATCGCCCTTCCGTGAAATCGACTTGCACGCAGTAAGCGCCTTCGCCGATGCATTCGCGAATGTCGCGCTCCGCCTCGTTCGTAAGATCGTCCAGGAATGTTTCGCGCGGATATTTGGCCAGCCCGTCCTGCGGATAAAGCAAACTCAAAGCGGACGCCGAGATCACTGCTTGCTTCAGCGGACGATGAGCATATCGCCGCGCGGCCTTCAGAAAAGCTACGGCGTGAATGCCGTATCGAAATGGCCCCGCCGTCAGCTTGGGAAGTTGCCGCGTGTGACCGTCCGCAAACGGAATCACGACGCCATCCGCCGCCAGGTTCGCAAGTCCTGCCAGCGGATAGGTAGCGAAACTCGATTTGGTCTGCTCGCCATCGGTGATCACCGGCGAGCCCGTTTCTTCAAAGCGCGCGATGGTCTCCCGCAAGGCGGCGTCTTCCGCGGCCTGAAACTGCTCGCTCGAAATGCGATTCGCGGCGCGATCCGCCATCGCCGTCAGTAGCTGGGCCGGGCGAGGAATGCTTCCAATTGGTTCGGTCGGTATGGGCATGTTTTGACCTTCGTGACTCAGGCGCCCTATTAGAAATTCAACCGCATGGAAAGTTGCACTTGCCGCGCCGGCGCCACATAGCTTGGCGTGCCAAAGGTGGGATTCGCCGGGCTGCCGATACCGTCGCCGTACCGTTGGGGCATCGCGCCCAGCAATACTGGCGATCCATAGACCGTGTCGATGGCCTCGACGTTCGGACGATTGAACAAGTTGAAGATTTCGCCGCTAAGCTCCAATTTGACCTGCTCGCGCAAAGAAAATTCTCTTTGAAGGCGAATGTCGGTGGTGTAAGACGGGTCGCCCTGATAGGTGTTGCGACCAATCTCGCCCACACGATCGGAGAAAGGGAATTGATCGCCGTTGGTGTTCATGCCGGCATAGAGCGTGTAGTAGAGCGGACTCTGCAGCGTACTCAACAGAGAGAAATTCAAATTGCGCAGAAAAGCATTCCAACTTTTGGGAGAGTCCGCCAGCACGGACAGCACGAAACGATCGCGAATGTCGTTGTCGCTCGGTCCGCGATCGAGCTGTGGATCCAGATAATCCACCGGCGTATCGGTCAGCTGAACGTCGGTCGAAATGTCGATGGACTTCGAATACGTGTAGTTTGCAAGGACACTGAAGTGGCGGGCCAGCGGTCTCCGCACACTTAGGGTACCGGCATTGTAAATCGAATACCCCGCTGGCTCATCCAGCAGCGCGAAACCGAAATTCAGATCGGCCGGCGTAAATTGCTGCACGCTGCCCGGAGGCGTGGTAGCCGGGATTCCATTGATGCTGTAATACACCGGCAGTCTGAGGGCGTGGATCCACTCGTATCCCACCGAGACGAATAGATTCCTAGCGATTTCGTTTTCCACTTCCAGGCTCGCTTCTTCGGCGTAGGCATTGGGAAATTTTCGATCCGAATAGCCCAGTGGGAATTGCACAAGTGAACTGGGGCCGAACGCCGTCGGACTAGGATAGATTCCGTAGTGCGTAAAATTCGAGAACTCGTGGCTCACGTTGGCTGGCCCGACGTAGTTACCGTCCACGCCGATGATTCCCGAAACCCCGAGCCCGACCAATTGAGTTGCCGGGTCGGCGAACTGAGGCACCTCCGGCTGATTCATGTTCGTAAATGCGGATGCCCCTTGCCACGACACCATATTGTCGCTGTAATCGAACGGCCCGGTGAACATGCCGAAGCCGGCGCGCACTACGCCCTTGTTTTGCCGGAACGAATAGGCCAAGCCAATCCTCGGCTGGACGTTTCCGTAATTCGTCGGGCTCATCAACCCGTTCACGCGCACGTCGGCCGCCGACGGCATGAAATCAACGTCGTAACGCGCTCCGAATGTGAGCGTCAGGTCCGATCGCGCTTTCCACTCGTCCTGCGCGTACAAGCTTGAAAGCTTGTGCCAGAAATTCAGGTCCGTGGCATTATTGAAAGTCGACGCCGCCGGTCCGGCATAGAGACCCGTTTCGAATGGCAGTGTGCGCTGCGGAATCTGCTGGCCGTAGTAGCTGCTCGGCTCCAAGAAGAGAAAGTCCAGCGGAGTGCCTGGACCGAAGACGCTGAACGGTCCTGTACCAAAGAAACTTTGCGGAGCGAAAACTCCCGCGCCGGGCGTGAAGAATGTGGTGTGCGCGCTGATCCACTCGGGCTCAAAATCCCCGCCGAATTTGAACGTGTGCTTGCCGTGGACGTTCGTCAGGTTTTCGGCGGCCTGGAAATGCTGCTCGCGGTAGAAATGGACGCTGCCGGTGAATCCCCCCGAGTTCAGCAGGTCCGCGACGACGATGGACGGCTCAAAGCCCTCACCTGTGGGATTCATTTCGAAGGTTCTGCGCCCGAAATTAAGCACGCTCTCCGACGTCCATTGGCCGCCTAGCAGGTGCATCAGGTTTCCGTCGACGGTTTGGTCCTGCACGGGATTGTTGCGGAACGTGGAAGGCAAACCCTGCCCCGGAGCTGTACTGGGAATGTTGTCCTTGCGATCGTTGCTGACGATGTAGCCGGCGTTCAGCACGCTGTGATCGCTGAAAGCTTCGGTCAGCTTTCCGAACACTTTATCGTAATTGCCGGTCTCGATGACCGAGCCCAGATTTTCCGGCTGCAACCCCAACAACTCTTTCACCTGATTGATGCTGGGACTGCCCGGTCCCATGCAGCCCATGTTGTTGATGCAACCCAGGATGAAAGAGGAGTAGAGCGGCGATTCCTCCATTCGCTGCCCTTCGTACCCGAGAAAGTAGAAGAGCTTGTCGCGGCGGATCGGTCCGCCGATGTTTGCGCCGAATTGATTGAAGCGCAGCGTGTTGTAGCCGGGTGCGGAGAGCAAATTGTTCGCGTCGAGGGCGTTGTTGCGAAAAAATTCGTAGGCTGAGCCGTGGACGTCGTTCCCTCCGGACTTCGTGACGGTGTTCACCACCGCGCCGAGGTTGCGGCCGTTGTCCGCGGTGTAGGGGCTGTCCGCAACGCGGAACTCCATCACCCAATCTTGCGAGGGGCTCTCGCGCTGCACGCCGGAAATGCTCGTCGTATAGTCCATTCCGTCCAGGCCGAAGAACACGCTGTGCGTCTCGCGCAGCCCCCCAAAGCTCAACTGCAGCACGGTTTCCTGGAATGGAGATTGCGCTCCCACGGCTGTGCTGCGTCCCACGTTGGCTGTCGGCGTCAGCAGAACAAAATCGATGAAGTCGCGTCCGACGATCGGCAGGTCCGCGATGTCTTGCGTTCCGATCACCTGACTTACGTCCGTGCGTTGCGTGTCGATGGTTTGAGGCGTCTCGCGGACTTCAACTTGTTGGCTCTCCGCGCCGACTCCCAGTGTCACCGGCACGGAAGCAATCTGCCCAACCGCCAACGATAGCGTCGCTCGATAGCCTGTGAATTGAGCTGCGTCGACCGTCAGTTCGTAGTCGCCCGCGGCAAGGCCGGGAATCACGGCGAGTCCAGTGGCGTTGGACACATCACTCCTGGTCGCGCCGGTTTCGGAGTTTTGAACGGTTACGGTTGCTTTAGGTATGCCTCCGCCGGATTGGTCCGTCACGTTCACGTTCAGCGTCGCCAGTTGTTGCGCGGGAAGATCTACTGTCCGCAGAAATCCAAGAGTGATGAATACCGCCGCCCCAAGGTACAAAGCTCGCCTCATCGCTTCTCCCCACGCTGAAGTGCGCCGCCGAACGCGCTCCGGCCTCCGGAACGAAGCGACGCTAAATTTCAACCTCGTTCTTTGAACACAACACCCCGGTGCCACAAACGGGGGGGGGGAACTCTGCTTTGAATCATGCGGAAAGGCAATAACTTGAAAATACTATCGACACGATTGTGCGGCGCGGTTACCGTCTGCGCTGCAATTCGCGCCGCGCCAAAGGCCGAGAGGGGCGACACATGGAGTCTTTGGAAATGAAGCCGATGTTTCTTCCGGACGTCCAAAACAATCCGCAGCCAAGTCCCTATTTCAATATGATTCGGTCGGCGCAGGAGTCCGGCCAGGAATACTGGCAGATCTGGCACCTGTTTGCCTTTCGCCCGGAGATGACGGCGCATCTGGCGAAGTTCACGCACGCGCTGATGCACGAGCCATCGCCGCTGAGCAGCGGCCTGCGCGAATTGATCGCGGCCTACACTTCGTACCTGAATGACTGCGAATTTTGCGCCAAGTCGCACGCTGCCATCGCGGCGGAGCTGCTGGGTAACGAGGAGTTCGTTTGGAGCGTGCTGCGCGATCTCGAAACATCGCCCTTGCCGGAAAATGAAAAGGCATTACTCCGCTTTGCCGCCAAAGTGACGAAGAACCTGCTGGCCATCGCGGCCGAGGACGTGGAACGTCTGCGCGAAGCCGGCTGGGCGGACGACGCGATTTTCTACGCCCTCACCGTTTGCGCGATCTTCAATTTTTACAATCGCTGGGTCACTGCGTCCGGAGTGCACGCCGTTTCGCACGAAGGCCATCGCTGCCGCGCGAAAGCTATGGCGCAGAACGGCTACATCCGAAAGTTGGTCAGCTAGAATCGCCTGCGCTCAATCGGCTCGAAGCGTTCGTCAGAAGCGTTCTAGTATTTTCACATTATCGACGACGCCCCGCTCCACGACTAGAGTCACGCCAAGCACGCCCCAAGCTCATGAAACAGATACAAACTTGCTGGAACAACTTGTGCTCCGCACAGGTTGTGTCTATTGCACAAACACAAGGGAGGCATCCGTGCTTCATCCATACGCTTTTTTGAAACGCAATTCATTTTCTGTGCGCGCGCCTTTTGCCTTCCTCCTTTTTCTGGGATTGGCGCTGCCGATATTTGGCCAAAGTAACTATGCAGTTCTGAGCGGGACCGTGACCGACCCCAATCATCTGCCAGTCGCAGGGGCTTCCATCCAACTGACAGCGCGCAGCACCGGCGCGATCCGCAAGACGGTTACGAATCAAGACGGCCTATTCGAAGCCCCCGCGCTTCCGCCTGATGACTATGACCTTCAGGTTCAAGCTCCTGGCTTTGCCCCGGCCAAGGAGTCTTTACGCTTGGAGGTCAATCAGAAGCTGGCCGTTGCAATTGGCCTCAAAGTCGGTCCTGTCTCACAGGCCGTGGAGATTGTTGCGAGCACTGAAGTCCTGCACACGTCGGATGCCAGTGTCGGCGAAGTGGTCGAGCCGCAATCCATCAACGAATTGCCGCTGAATGGCCGGATGTTGC
>JBEKDK010000123.1:0-8893 GCA_050014395.1 Candidatus Acidiferrales bacterium
CGAACGGCACTTCTCGCACGACAACTCCCTTTTTCCCCGCTTGCTTGGCCTTGTTCCGTCCCTTGAAACCCAAGCGTTCGTTCCACCATTGGTCGAAAGTCGAAATGGTCAAGACA
Organism: Candidatus Acidiferrales bacterium; assembly: GCA_050014395.1. Classification (GTDB taxonomy): domain Bacteria; phylum Acidobacteriota; class Terriglobia; order Acidiferrales; family UBA7541; genus DASPOJ01. The sequence goes on from JBEKDK010000123.1 coordinate 117, forward strand.
GCCAGGTTGTCCATCTCCATGGGATAGGTGTACTTCGGCGTAGTCTCCGGCAATCTTTGCATGAACGTAAAAAGGTCGACTCGCGTGTCCGATTTCCGAAGTCCTGACAACATAGACTCCGGATCATCCAGGAACTTGTATTTGTCCCCGTCGATTCGCGCAATGCGACAAATTCGTCCTCGGATTTCGATGTCCCTGCCGCAGATGTTCATGCCGCGCTTCCCCGGCTAAAATCGCTCGTCACGTTTATTTGCATCCTCATTCGTTGCGTCCCCTGTGGCGTCGTGCGCCTTCAAAAATTCGTTTCCTTATCTAGTTGAGCGGAACGGTTCGACGGAAATGACGCTGAAAGGCACTCTTCAACCGGGTCATCTGCTCCCGCCGGCGAAGAGCCATAAGGTCTGCGGGGATGCTTCTCTGAACTCCGCGAACCAAGTTCCACGCGTAGGCAGCGAGGATCAGCGCCCCCCCGATGACGTACGGCTTTCGTTGCATCTGGTAAATGCCGCGAAAAAGCTCCCACACCGGATGATTGCCGAGAAGATAGTCCTTCCGGCCGATGTGTATTTTTTCACGAAGCCCTGCGTGCAGCGCAGTCCCTTGCACACGGTGATGAATAAAACTCTTTTCGAGAAACGTTCTTGTCTGCCAGCCCTTGGCGCGCGCACTCAACACAGCGATCAGATCGATCCCACCCGATCTGACGGCTTGGTATCCGCCAATTTCCTCGAAGCATTCTCGTCGAAACATTTGGCACATGCCGGACACATGCTCGATGCCGACGAAGTCGTAGTTATAAGCCAAATCGCCCTCTTGGAACGCCGTACCGCCGACTCCGAGCTTTGGATTTTCGGCGAATTTGCTCATCAGAAACGCAAAATAATCCTCATCGAATGAAACGTCAGCATCCAAGTTTCCGACCACTTCATAATTCAATTCGCCCAATCTCTCGTACCCCGCCTTGACCGCGCCAGCCTTCCCGGCAAAATGCCGCTCCTCACGCTCCGGCATTTGGACAAGTTCAATCCACGGATGAATCGCGGCGTACCTCCGAACGATGTCATCTGTGCCATCAGTTGAGCCGTCGCTGACCACCACCCATTTGATGGGTAGCAACGTTTGGGCGGCCACCGATTTGATGGTCAGCTCGATAAACTTCGCCTCGTTTCGTGCCGGCGTAATCAGAGCGTAGCTAGGAGCGCTGTGCATAAATAGAAGGCATCCGGATCCGCCTAACGCGCGGTCGCGGCCCTGGCTGCAATGTCTGGCCTCGAAAGCCCAAATTCTCCGAAAGCATACAGCAACCAGCCAAAGTGATCGGGCCCCGCCGCATATCGAATCTGAAGTTTATGAGCCGCAGGAACGCGGGAAGCGCTCGCAAAGCTGAGCGCCGCCTCCCAATAATTCGCTAACGTGCTCTTCGAATCTATCGAATCCCAAATCAGCTGCCGGTCCAGATCGCGAAGGTCATCTCCAAGTTCGTTAGCGCCCGCAATCCAGGACAACCCCTTATATATCGATTCGTGAAAACTCTGACCGGTCGCTTCTCCGACGGCAAGCAGGCCAATCGGCGCCGTTCCATCCTGATGCACAGAGAGCACAGGATATCGGCTCACAGCGCGGCAAGTGGACCTATCGTAGAGAAACCACCATTGCCCCATTTCGCCTTGAAGCGCACGAAGGGAGTTCGCACAAGCTAGGGCACCCTCGAGCGGTTCATCAATTTGAAAGGCTCGTGCGAACGTCGTGAGCGCATAAATCGCGAATATTTGATCGGGGAATGTTCCGAAGCGATTGAAGATGGCCTGCGGAAGAAACTGAGGAATCGCGGCGCGCCCGAAGATTCCGCCTTCGCCTTGGTTGTTTTCGAGCAAGTGGTAAGTTTCGACTGCGATGTCTGTCAAATCCAAAGCTGCAGTCGGGCAAGCGAAGCGCGCATGGGAAATCCCCGCGAGGAACCATGCCAGGCCGGCGGTGCGTGCCGCACGCGCATCTGAATAACTCGTAAGCGCGCGGCTGAAATCGTATTCACGAAATAGGTCGTCGAGCCGTTCCGGACAGCAAGTGGCAGTGAACCAAGTGAGCAGTCCCATGTCTCCGATGCGTTTGACCCAACTCCGATCTTTCCAAACTGCGTCTTGAATCGAAACGATGTCAAAAGGAATCGTCGCGCCGGATGCTTCAAGCCGTTTCAGGCCCAATAGCGCAATTGCTGTAAGCTTCCTCGAGACCTTTTCGCGGTGAAGTCCGGCCTCGGTCAAACTAATGCGTTTAGAGAAGAGACCGGCCTTTTCGTCGAACAGGGAGACCAACGAGCCAACCGCAAGCGAATTGAGCGCGGGAATGTCCGGCCGCAAGTCCTGATCGATGCGAAGATCGATGCGCTCCCGAATCGAAGCGGCGCCGATAAGTGTGGGCAAAATCATATCGTGTTCCGAAACCGTTCTGGGTGACGTAGGATCACCAGTGATGGAATTCTTAGATGTGCCGAGGATGCAATCGAGAAATCATCGCGCGCACGGAATGCAGGCGCGTGATTTCGCGAACGATGCGCTTACCGCGTGGTGTAAGAGGCTGCGAACTGAGAGATCGTTTCTGCCACCCGTTTTTGCTGATCCGCGTTCAGACCAGCAAACATTGGCAATGACAAAATTTGATCGGCGGCTTCCTCTGCATTGGGAAAATCGCCCTTCTTCCAACCAAAGGAAGCATAGGCTGCCTGCAGGTGTACAGGGATCGGATAGTGAATTCCCGTTCCCACGCCGGCCTCGTTGAGATGTTTTTGAAGATCGTCACGATTCTGCGAGCGTACCACATACAGATGGTACACGGCCTTTGACCATGACGGCTCGTGTGGAAGCGTCACAGATCCCGACATAGGAGCCAGCAACTCGTTGTAACGCCGCGCGCATTCCGCGCGCTCGCTATTCCAGTGCGCGAGGTGCTTCAGCTTCACGCGCAGCAGCCCGGCTTGAATGGAATCGAGACGCCCGTTATACCCTTCAACGTCGTGATAATACTTCTTGCTCGATCCGTGGTCGCGCAACAATTTGCATTTCCGCGCGATCTCCGCATCGTCCGTGGTGATGGCGCCGCCTTCGCCGCATGCTCCCAGATTTTTCCCGGGATAAAAGCTGAATGCCGCGGCGTGCCCCACCGACCCGGCTTTCAACCATCGATTCGTCCTCTTTGAGAAGTATTCCGCTCCGTGCGCCTGACAAGCGTCCTCGATAACGATCAACTTGTAGCGCGCCGCGATCTCCAGGATCGGATCCACATCGGCCATTTGGCCGTAGAGGTGAACCGGCACAACGGCCGTGACGGGCCTTTTCAGAGTCTTGTGAACGTATCGCCCTGTGGCTTTATCCAAGGCGCACGACGTCTCCAGATATTTCCGAAGCTTGTTCGGATCCATCGTGAACGTGCGCTCGTCGATGTCGATAAAATCTGGGCGCCCGCCTGCCTGCGAGATGGCCTCCGTGGTAGCGATGAACGTCAGCGGCACGGTAAGCACGATGTCTCCGGACTGAATTCCCGCCGCCATCAGCGCGAAGCGAAGCGCATCGGTACCGCTATTCACGCCCACGCAATATTTTGTCTCGCAAAACTCTGCAAACTCTTTCTCGAAACCCTCTACCTCTGGCCCGCCGATGAACCCCGCAGATTCAATCACTCTCTTGCACACTTCCAACAGCTCGGCTTCGAGTTCACGATGAATCGTCACCAAATCCACAAAAGGAACTTTGGCAGTCTGTGTCATGCTTTCACCTTTGAGGGAGACGTAACTGACCGCAAAATCTTTGCGGGATTGCCGGCAACGATCATGCCGGCGGGCACATCGCGTGTCACGACGCTTCCCGCTCCAACGATCGCATTCTCACCGATTATCACATTCGAAAGGATCGTTGAGCCCGATCCAATCGAAGCTCCGCGCTTGACGACAGTTTTCTCGACGCGCCAGTCCTTTTCAGATTGGAGCTCACCCTCCGCCGTGGTCGCGCGCGGATAAGAATCGTTGATGAACGTCACGCTGTGACCGACGAAAACGTTGTCCTCGATGGTCACGCCTTCGCAAATAAACGTGTGACTCGAAATCTTGCAGCGTCGTCCAATGGTCGCATTCTTCTGAATTTCGACGAATGCGCCGATCTTGGTTTCATCGCCGATCTCGCAGCCATATAAATTGATGAATTTCGAAAGCTTGACCTCGCGGCCCAGCTTCACGTCCGGCGCGATCGAGCAGTATTCGTTCACAGGCGCACCAGATCTCCGCGCTTCTGAATGGAAGCCTCGGCTGCTTCGAGCATCCGCACGACGCGCAGGCCGGCGTTTCCATCGTTGAAAGGAGTTTTGTTGTTCATGATGCAGTCGGCAAAATAATCCAGCTCCACATGCAGCGCTTCCAATTGTTCCAGCTGCGGCGCCCACATATCGCCCGTGCGGTAACTCACGAGCAGATCATGGAGGCCTTCTCCCGACGCGATTTGAACGCCTTTGTCGTACACGCGGATTTTTTCGTCCGCCACAAGATCGTTCCAGACCACCATCTTCTTCTGGCCGCCGATCAGCGTCGTGCGAATTTTCACCGGCGAGAGCCAATTCACGTTGATGTGCGCGATTACGTTGCGCGGGAAATAGATCGTCATAAAAGCCACATCTTCCACTCCGTTCAAGTGCCGCTCACCCGTGGCCACCACCGCCTCGGGCTCGCCCTTGATGACGTGGTCCATGATGGCCAGGTCGTGCGGCGCCAAATCCCAAATCACGCTCACGTCGTGCTGAAACAATCCAAGGTTGATGCGCAGCGAATCGTAGTAATACAAATCTCCGAGCGTTCCGCTTTCCGTCAACTCACGGATTTTGCGCACAGCGCCGGTGAACAAGAACGTATGGTCCACCATGATGACCAGCCTCTTGCGCGCCGCCAGCTCGATCAGCTCTTCGGCTTGCTCGGAAGTTGAGGTGAACGGTTTTTCGATAAATACGTGCTTGCCGTGTTCAAGAGCCTGCTTGGCTAGTTCGTAGTGAGTCCAAACTGGCGTAATCACCGCGACTGCATCGATGTCCGGTGAACGCAGAATTTCCATCGCATCCGAGACCACGCGAATTCCCGGATAAGCCCTCCGTGCGCGCGCTTGTGCCGCGGGACTCCCGTCGCAAATGATTTCCACGCGCGCTGAATCCAGGCCCTGTACGTTCCGGACGATATTGGGTCCCCAGTAGCCGTAACCGATTACACCGACTCGAATCATGGCGCCTCTTTTGTCTGCGGAGGAAGGCTGACTGACGTAATTCTAACTCTTGGGAGGATCTAAGTGTTGTGCGACTGAACCGTGTTGGGCCGCCTCAGTAAACACAGCCCATACGGCATTTGATTTTGTTTTAAGCTTAAGAGGGATTCGATCTTCGAAATGTTGCTACGTCTGACTCGATGCGGCCGCGCTGCCTTCGTGGTTAGAACGCACCGTCGCCGTTCAGAACCGCGCCCGGCGTAGCCAGCAAAATCTTGACGTCCAGCCACAGCGACCATCCTTGCGAATACTGCAGGTCCAACCGAACCATGTCATCGAAACAAGTGCGACTGCGGCCGCTCACCTGCCACAAGCCTGTCACACCCGGCTTCACTTCAAGGACTCTGCGGCGATGCCAGCAATCATAGACCTCGAATTCATAGCGCAGCGGGGGCCGCGGTCCCACCAGAGACATTTCGCCGCATAGGACGTTCCAGAACTGCGGAAACTCGTCGAGACTCGTCGAGCGCAGAAGCCTCCCGATTTTCGTGACGCGCGGATCATTCGTAATCTTGTAAACGGCTGGCTCAGCGCCGTTTTCGTTTTCAGCTCCCTTGGCGCCCGCGATGAACCGCTGGACAAATTCACGATGCACTTTCGGATCGTTATCCGTATACATCGTACGAAACTTCAGGCAGTTGAAGATTTTTCCGAACCGTCCCAGCCGCTCCTGCTTGAAGAGAATCGGCCCTTTGGAAGTCAACTTAATCGCCGCGGCGATAAACACCAACGCCGGAGCCATCGCAACCAGCATGACCGAGCTGCCCACGACGTCGATCGCACGCTTCACCAACATCGGCAGCTTCTTTTTTGAAGCCTTTTCAGCAAGATCCGGGTAAAGCTTGATATCGGCCACGCGGTCTGGGAATCCCTTTTCCAGACTTTCCGGAAAAAGGTGCAGCGTGACGACGAGACCCGATGCGAGATTTTGGTCGAGATTTTCCCGCAGGGCCATCACAACCTTGGAATGCAAAATCTCGCTGATTGCGCCTCTTCCTTCGAGATGAACCTCGGTGAAAATCACGGCAAGAACCTCGCCGGCCTCGTACCAACCCACGATATCCGTCTCTCGCGTCGCGCTCGATACAACCGAGGCGAGTTGTTCGATGAAACTCGGGCCGTTCCCGTTCTTATGCACCGCATGCGAATCGAGCAACATCAAAATGAAAGGCTTGCCGGATCGCTCCGCTCGCCGGCGCTCCAGCGTCAGCATCGCGTGGAAGGCGTCTTCCTTGAAAATAACTTTTGGACCAGACGGCAACGGGCCGAAGCGCGACAGCGCCTTGCGGCCGCTTCCCTGCTTCGAGGGCTGCTCTCCCGCTGGAGGGTTCTCTGTGTTGTTGCTGTTTCCCATTCGCGTTCCGACGTCCTAACTCTTCAAGATAGCCGAAGACCTAAATCCAGTCACCAATTTCCGCCGCGCCTGCTTTAAGCAATCACTCCTCGCAGCAACGCATGAGAAGTGATCGAATCGAATCCCACGGGCCGGGTCGCGCCGATAGGCCTCACGCAGGACCTGTCGATCTCCAGAGCCACTGAGCGGCGCAGCAGCGAGACCGACACAACGATGCGATGATTTCCTTTGAAGTTGATCAAGATCCCTTCTAGGCCCTCTAGAGCATCGCTGTCAATGCGAACCCTCTGACCCAACTCGAGATACGGCCATGGTTCCGCGCGCAACCCCGATGAAACTACCGTTTGAATCGCAGCGATTTCAGCACCGTCCACCGGAAGCGGAATTCGACCGCAACCAACCACTGAAATTACCCCCGGCGTAACAAGCACTGGTAAACGCTTCTGGGCATCGAATTGGCAGAACACGTAGCCAGGGAATAAAGCAGCGTTGACCTCTCGCACAGCGCCATTCCAGCGTTTCTTGGTCTTGTACGTGGGAAGCAGGGTTTGATAGCCCTTCCCGGAAAGCAGCACCGCCGTGGAGCTTTCCCAGCGGGTTCTGACCTGAAGGGCAAACCATCTCTGATTGGCGGTTTCGAGGCTCATCTTGACCCAGGGTCTCCTATTTGGCCTTTAGCTCAGTGTCCCTAATATCGCAGTCCGCATAGGCTACCGCCATTAAGACCACATTTACCTACCCTACCCTCTCGCAACCCGCCTGCCAGACTCCCTGCTGGTAGAGCCTATTATCAGTGGAAGTTACATGCCGTCTAACTTATTGAATCACATATGTTTACGGAATTATCCGATCGCTTAGGCCCATCCCAGACCGCTAGCAACGGAATCTCGCCGCGGAAGGAAGTGAAAACTCTTGCCACGATTGGCCAAGGTATTGGACTGCCTGGGAACCCTCGTCCTGGGGAGCAACAGAGCGTTCACCGGGCGTTAACAAGCCTTCCACGCCCATGACGGCTCATGTGGCCCAAATTCCCGCCCGGTTGGATGCTCCGGTCGCACGCGCCGGAACAGGCGCCCTTGCCCACGATACCGGTCGAGCGGACCGCGCAGTCGCCGATCACCGGCTCAGTCTACGAGTTCCAAAGTTACCGTTGCATTCGCTTCTGGCACCATATTCAAGACCTTCACCGTCTTGCGCGACTTCTCGGCGATCCATAGCGTCGTCTTTACGCCACGTCCGCCGTTCTGGGTCATTTCGACTTTGTAGCTTTCAAACGTGCCCGCGGGAACGGTAACGCTCTCAACGCCGATCACCTTCAGATCCATTAGCTGCTCTTTCTGCGTGCGAATGTCGAACACACGAAACGTGGTGCTGTAGTTTTGCGCGAGCGGCAAGCATCCGAGCGACGCGAGACGCCCAGCGTTGTCGGCAAATAGCGGCCCGGTGAGCTCAGCGGAAATCGGGTGCTGTTGGCCGTTTACGCTCACAGTACCGCTGGCTCTGTTGCCCTTGAACTCGATAGTCATCGTGGCCGATCCCTGCTTTACGGTGCGATCGAGCTCAATCAAAGTTCCTTTCTGCAGAGTGGCGATATCCATGGCTGGCCCAGATGGTGTTTGCGTCGTGTCGGTTGCGATCCAGCCTAATGCGCCGCTTTCAATCGTCGTGGTTAGATTCGTCGTCATCTGCTTGCCGCCGATATCCGTGATCTCTTTGTATTTGTAACTCCCTGGCTGCAAATCAACCGCGGTCTTCGGAGCGCCGACGGAAGCCGCATCGACTTTCTTCTCCAGAACTACGGTCTTCGGATCCACCGTGATCCGAGCCAAACGGGCCGTTGTCGCAGGCGTTCCCCCTTGCTGATAACGGCCGCCCAGAAACCTAGCCAGAAACTTCTCCGCCGCCATGAGAGATGCCATGTTGTTTACCGGCCGTTGAAAGCCGGGGCCCTCATCCGGTGCCAGAATGTATTCGACGGGCAAGCCGTGGTCGCGCAGCGCCATCACAATCTGCTCGGCTTGGCTTACGTTCACTCGAGGATCGTTCGCGCCCTGCACGACCATCAACGGTGTCTTGATATTGCTTACGAATTGCAACGGCGACTCCGCCTTGAGCAACCCTAGGCCTTCCGT
>JBEKDK010000124.1:0-8881 GCA_050014395.1 Candidatus Acidiferrales bacterium
CTGGATAAAGGCCAACTGGACAAGATGGCTTTTCAGGTGGAGGGAAGCATCGAGTACTGTTCGCAAGATCCAATTGCGGAACCCGAAAAGCAGATTCGCAAATGCCCACGCTGCGACAACGCCATTTTGCATCCCGTACGATTCTTGGACCAGACCGATATCATCCTTCATCATTGCAAGGAGTGCGGTGGTTTCTGGCTCGACGGCGGCGAACTCGATTTGATCGACAAAGAACTTGCGAAAATCATGCCCGTAAGTGGCAAGGGATTTTCCAAGTTCGTGAACAATGTCCACGTTCCCTTTTGGTATAAGCGGATCAAGAGAAAAAGCAGCGAGGTTGAGGTCCCTCTCCAAACTCCTCCCGTCGAGGGCGCCAAGCTCGAGCGGCCCACAACGGATCAGTGCCCCGCATGCGGGAAGACACTCAGCGACTACACCGTCTTCTCGATGAAATTTGAAGGCTGTCCGGCGTGCAAGGGAATTTGGCTGTTCAAAGATGAATTGCGTCGCCTAAAGAACAAGGTCGAGCACGGGTCGCTTCGCTGGCTTAACGATGAAACCAACAGCCTAGAGAAGACCAGCGCAAGGGTAACCGAGCGTGCCTGTCCCAAGTGCAAGAATGTCAAAATGGTCGCCGTCCTTTTTGGCAAGTCGTCGATTGCCATCGATTGGTGCCCGCGATGCCACGGAACTTGGCTTGATCAAGACGAGTTCGACTCTGTCACGGAATATTTGAAGGAAGAGCTGCGCGATATGCACTCAAAGGACGTGGAAAAGAAGCTCCTCGCTGAGATCAAGCTGCTCTGGAGCGGCGGACCGGAAAGCCGCTACGAAGATCTCAAAGACGTGAAGGCCACAATCTCGGCCCTAACCAACGCCACCATCTTGGAGCACCCGGCGCTAGTGAATTTGTGCTTGGGCGCTGCGGCCGCCAATCACGGCCTCGGCCTCGGCTAGTCTCCAACTCGCGCGCCGCGGTACCCATGCCCTAACCGCACGCCTTCCTTTCCTCGCAGTCGGGAAGCGGTGGATCGTTTTTACCCATTCTATTCGAATACACAATAGAAATACATTGACGTAGTGGTATTCTATGTGCTATGATCCCCCATGAATTGCAATCGCAAATCGTCGCGAACCAGCACTCGTCTCACTCTACGCCCGCCTGCCATTTTCCTGCACCACAGATTGCACTCACGTGCAGAAAAACGTCTCCGCAAACCATTTAATTTGAAGCGATTGCAAAGGAGTGTACAACTCGTTGAAAATAGGCCATATCAACCCGCCTGTTTTCACACTGATGCGCACTCTTTCTCTGGAAGCCCTTTCGTATCAATCTTTTACGCAAAAGATACCGGGGGTGCGGGTGCCCTGCCTGGATATTGTAAAGCTGCTTGGGAATCGCTATCGCCGATCGCCGCGCCGCGCGCGCCATTCCTCTGCCGTGATCTCCCAAAGCTCGCTCGGGAATCGGCCGCCGACGTAGTCCCGCTCCTCGACGCTCACAACGCGCATCCCCGTCTTCTCGGAAATTTTGCGCGACGCGGTGTTCGCCACCGCCTTCGGCGAGCGCAACACGGGGAAGCCGAGTTCGTCGAACCAATAATCGGTGACGGCGTCGACCGCTTCGCTCATCAGCCCCTGCCCATGCCACGGCAAGCCGAGCCAGAAGCCGCGATTGTGATTTTCTTGTTTCATCAGCGAAATGCTGCCGATGATTTGCGCGGGCTCGCTCTTCAGCCGCAGCGTCCAATGCCACTCATCGCCGCGCGCCATCGCCGGCAGCGCAACGTCGCGGTAATACGTGAGCACTCCATCAGCCGGAAACGGCCACGGCACGCGCGCACTCAGAAATTGCACGATCTCCCACTGCGGAAAAATCCGCTGCACCTGCTCCGCATCCCCAATCTCCAGCGGATGCAATATCAGCCGCGCAGTTTCAAGCGAATCCATGCGCGAATCTTAGCAAAGGAGAACAATCCAATGCAGGCGCAGGTTTTAGTAGCACAGGCACTCTTGCCTGTGCGCCGTTGGTTTTTTTATCCGTCGGCTGGTCGAGCGCCGGCGAACCGCGCAAACCGCGCGGCGCGGCGATGACGTTGACGCGCCGAGCGCCGGACCCTACGATGGACGCCTTGTCATCTGTATGACGCCTCCATCCGACACCGCGACGCTCGACACGTTCGGCCGCGCGCTTCACTCGCTGCGCGTCTCCGTCACCGACCGCTGCAATCTGCGCTGCCGCTACTGCATGCCGCTCGAGGACTACGCCTGGCTACCCGGCGAGCAAATGCTCTCCGCCGAAGAAATGGCGCGCTTGGTCGAAGTCTTCACCGCCGCCGGAGCCCGCCGCGTGCGCCTCACCGGTGGAGAGCCGCTGCTGCGCCGCGATTTGCCGGAGATCGTGCGCCAGTTGGCCGCGAATCCCGCGATCGAGGATTTGGCGATGACCACCAACGGCGTCCTGCTCGCCGAGCATGCGCACGCGCTGCGCGCAGCCGGCCTCAGCCGCGTCACCGTAAGCCTCGATACGCTGCGCCCCGATCGATTCGCGGTGATCACGCGGCGCGATGAACATGCTCGCGTCCTCGAAGGCATTGACGCCGCGCACCGCGCCGGATTCGCGCCGCTGAAGCTGGACGCCGTGATCATGCGCGGCGTGAACGACGATGAACTGCCGGACCTGATCGAGTTCGGCAAACGGGTGAGCGCCGAGGTCCGCTTCATCGAGTATATGGACGTCGGCGGCGCGATCGAGTGGACGCCGCAGCGCGTCGTCAGTCGCGAAGAAATGTTGGCCGCGCTCGGCGCGCGCTACGGCGGCGCGACGCCGCTCCACGAAGGCGGCTCCGCTCCCGCCGAGCGCTTCCGCCTCGCCGACGGCACGGTGTTCGGCGTGATCGCGTCGACTACCACGCCTTTCTGCCGCTCATGCGATCGCAGCCGGCTCACTGCCGACGGCATGTGGTTTCTGTGCCTTTACGCCACGCACGGCGTGGATTTGCGCGGCCCGCTGCGCCGCGGCGCATCCGCCGCAGATCTCGCCGCACAAATCGCATCCGTGTGGCGCGCGCGCGACGATCGCGGCGCCGAATTGCGCCTGGCGGATCGGCATCGCGGCGTTTTCGTGCCCCTCGATCAATTGCGTCGCGATCCGCACCTCGAGATGCACACGCGTGGCGGCTAATTTTTCTTTCTGCGCACTCGCGCGCACGCGAGCGTGCCGAAATTGACCGCGTCGCCAAGGTCCTCGCGGTTTTCGGCACACGATTGGGAGAAAGCGCGAATCTGGTGTTCGTGTTCCGCTAGAATCGAGCGGTTTCGGAAGCACCGTGACCGCCATGCCACTTCCCGACACGGCCGAGCACCGTCGCATGCACGCGCCCGATTCGGCGCCCGTTCGCGCCTGGTCCAAGTGGGGCGCGTACGTCAGCGACCGCGCCTGGGGCACCGTGCGCGAAGATTACAGTGCCAATGGCGACGCCTGGAATTTTCTGCCGCACGATTTGGCGCGTAGCAAAGCGTATCGCTGGGGCGAAGATGCCATTGGCGGTTTTTGCGATCGCTACCAAATTCTCGTTTTCGGTTTGGCGCTGTGGAACGGCCGCGACCCAATTCTGAAAGAACGTCTGTTCGGCCTGAACGCGAATGAGGGCAATCACGGCGAAGACGTCAAAGAATACTATTTTTATCAGGATGCCACGCCAACACATAGCTACATGCGGATGCTCTACAAATATCCGCAAGCGGAATTCCCGTATGCACGTCTCGTCGAGGAAAATCGCCGCCGCGGCCCCGCCGATTTTGAATTCGAGCTGCTGGACAGCGGTATTTTCCACGACGATCGTTACTTCGATGTGGTGATCGAATACGCGAAGTTTTCTCCGGAAGACATCGCCATACGCATTGAAGCATTCAATCGCGGCCCGGATTCAGCAGTGTTGCATTTGCTTCCGCACTTGTGGTTCCGCAATACCTGGGCGTGGACCGATCCCGTCGGCGCCGAACCTGTGATCGCGCCGGGCGCCGCGGGGAAAAATCACGTGAGCCTCGTCGCTGACGATGCGAACGCGCGCCAACTCGTTGGCCTGCCGTTCGACTACAGCGTGGGCCGGCGCGTTCTCTACGCACCCGCAGGCGGCTCGCTGTTGTTCAGCGACAACGAGACGCACGCCGAAAGAGTTTTCGGCGCAGGCAGCGCGAGTAGGAAACCGCACGTGAAGGACGCGTTCCATCGCCACATCATCCACGGCGAAGCGTGCGTGAATTCGCAGCAGCGCGGCACAAAAGCGTGCGCCCATTACCGCGTGGAAATTCCTGCGGGCGGTTCGGGCGTTTTGCGATTGCGATTGGCGCCGCATGACGCGAAAGAATTGCAAGTCCCACTCGCCGGCATCGACGCGATTGTTGCCGAGCGCAAAAAGGAAGCCGACGAATTCTACGCCGCGATTCTGCCGCCGCGCGCAACTGACGAGGAGAAAAACATTTCGCGCGCCGCACTCGCCGGCATGCTGTGGTCCAAGCAAAGCTATCTCTACGACGTGGCCGCGTGGCTCGACGGCGACAATCCGAACTCGCCGCCGCCCGAATCGCGCAAACACATTCGCAATACCCATTGGCGCCATTTGAACTCGATGCGCGTGATGCTGATGCCGGACAAATGGGAATACCCGTGGTTCGCCGCGTGGGATTTGGCGTTTCACGCGGTCGCACTGGCGCTCGCCGATCCCGCCGCGGCCAAAGAAAATTTGTGGCTGCTGCTCTTCGAGCAATTCCAGCATGCCAATGGACAGATCCCCGCTTACGAGTGGGAATTTTCCGACCTGAATCCACCCGTGCAGGCCTGGGCTTGCTGGCGCGTTTACGAGATCGAGCGTAGGCGCAGCGGCGCCGGCGATCTAGAATTTCTGGAGCGCTGCTTCCACAAGTTGCTGATCAATTTCGCGTGGTGGGTGAACAAAGTCGATAGCCAAGGACTGAATGTTTTCGAGGGTGGTTTTCTCGGCCTTGACAACATCACCGTTGTCGATCGCAGTGAAGCTCTTTCGGGCGGCGCGATCCTCGAACAATCGGACGCGACCGGGTGGATGGGCCTTTTTTGTTTGTCGATGATGCGCATGGCGTTGGAACTCGCGCGCGAAAATCCCACCTACGAAGGCCTGGCGACAAAATTCTTTGAGCACTTCATTTATATCGGCGCGGCGATGAAGCACATGGGTGGCCGCGCGTATCAATTGTGGGATGAATCGGCGGGATTCTTCTACGACGTGATGCGCTATCCGAACGGCGACTTTCATCATTTTCGCGTCCGTTCGCTGGTCGGTCTGATTCCGCTCTATGCCGTCGAAGTGTTGCGCGAAGATGAATTGGCGCAGCATCCGCAATTTCTTGCCAATGTCGAATGGTTCTTGCGCAATCGCCCGGATTTGGTTGGCAGCGCGTGTTACACGGAACACCGCGACGGCGTTGCGTGCCACGTTCTTTCCATCGTGGATCGCCACCAATTGCGGCGCATCCTCGAGCGCGTGTTCGATCCGGACGAATTTCTTTCGCCGCACGGCCTGCGTAGCCTCTCGAAATATCACGAGCAGAATCCATTTCATTTCGCCGGGCGCGAACTGCGCTACGAACCGGCCGAAGCCCAAACGAAGTTGAAAGGCGGCAATTCAAATTGGCGCGGGCCGGTGTGGTTTCCCACGTCGTTTCTGCTGATCGAATCGCTGTGCAAATTCAGCGAAGCGTTTGGCCCTGATTTCAAAGTGGCGGCCACGGGCAGCGAAGGCCACGCGCTCACACCGCGCGAAATGGCGCACGAACTTGCCGAGCGAATGGTAGGTTTGTATCGGCGCGACGCGGACGGCAAGCGGCCCGTGTACGGCGGAACGCGAAAATTCCAGAAAGATCCACATTGGCGCGATCTGCTTTTGTTTTACGAATATTTTCACGGAGATAACGGCGCGGGATTGGGCGCAAGCCACCAAACAGGTTGGACGGCGCTCATCGCAAATTTGATCGACGATTGGCGCAGGTAGCGCCGCGCGAGAAACTGAAGGGCGTGTGCGCAGGAGGTCGGCGATGGCAACGGCAGCAGAAAACTTCGATCTGATCGTGATCGGCTCGGGTCCTGCCGGAGAAAAGGCCGCGGCGCAAGCCGCCTACTTCGGCAAGCGCGTGGCCTTGATCGAGCGCGGCATGCATTTGGGCGGGGCGTGCACCAACACCGGCACCGTGCCGAGCAAGACGCTGCGCGAATCGGCACTCTATTTTTCCGGTCTGCGCCAACGCGGGCTTTACGGAATCGATTACTCGCTGCGCGAAGGCCTGACGGTGGAAGATTTCATGCATCGCAAGGACGCGGTGGTCGCCGAGGAGCGCGCGCGAATTGCAAAGAATCTTGAAGCACACAATGTGGCGTTGATTCGCGGAGAAGCCAGCTTCGAGGACGCGCACACAATCGCCGTGCGCTCCGGAAATCACGCGCCGCGTTCGCTGGCTGCCGCCGCGATTTTGATCGCCACAGGCTCGCGCCCGTATCGCGCACCGGAAATTCCGTACGACGATCATTTCGTTTTCGATTCCGATTCAATTCTTGGCATGGACCGCATCCCGAAGAGCATGGTGGTGGTCGGAGGCGGCGTGATCGGCTGCGAATACGCTTCGATTTTCATGGCGCTGGGCGTGGCGGTCGTTCTGGTGGACGGGCGCGATCGGTTGTTGCCGTTTCTGGACTCGGAGATTTCGGCGCTACTGGCAAAGCGTCTCACGGGCCTCGGCCTGGAATTTATTGCGGGCGAGCGCATGGCGACGCTCGAACGCACGGCCGCGGGCGTGCGCATGACGCTGAAATCGGGCAGGGCGATCGAGCGCGAAACGGCGCTTTTTGCAGCCGGGCGCCGTGGCGCGGTCGAAACCTTGCATCTCGAGCGCGCGGGCCTCTCGCTGAGCGCGCGCGGCGCGCTCGAAGTCAGTTCGAGTTACCAAACCTCCGTGCCGCACATCTACGCCGCAGGCGACGTGATCGGTTTCCCGGCGCTGGCTTCAACCTCGATGGAGCAGGGCCGCGTTGCGGTGTGCCACGCGTTTGAATTTCCGTACAAAAAGCGGCTGGCTTCGACGCTGCCCATGGGGATCTACACGATTCCGGAAATTTCAGCCGTGGGCGAAAGTGAGGGAAGCTGCCGCGAAAAATCCATCGCGTACGAAGTGGGCCGCGCGCGCTACGCCAACAACGCTCGCGGACAAATTATCGGTGATTCCACCGGACTGCTGAAACTCGTTTTCCGCCGCGACAATAAACAACTGCTCGGCGTGCACATCATCGGCGAAAGCGCGACGGAGCTGATTCACTTGGGTTCGGCCGTAATCGAATCCGCCGGGACAATCGATTTCTTCATTGACCTGGTCTTCAACTATCCGACGCTATCGGAAATGTACAAATACGCGGCGTACGATGGGCTTGGCAATCTTGCCGGCCACAAACTGCGCGAAGGTTAGATGGACGCGCGCCGATCAGTCCGTCGGATTGCGCGGGAATAATTGATACGGAAGCGTGACGCCGTCGATCGAGATTTGATCGGCGCGAATCGCAGCGGGCGCTTCGTAGCCTGCTGCACCGCCCGCTGCAACGTAATCGTCCTGATCCACGCCATCGCCGCTGACGCCTAACCCTCCGACTAAAACTCCATTCGAATAGAGCGGCACCGAGCCGGGGAAAAAAACAATGCCGCTTTGATTTGGCCCCGCGGCTTCAAAACCCTGCGTGCACGGATGCGCCGTATCCTGCTGAAATAAATTGAAGAATGGTCCAGGATTCGTGCCGTCAATTCCGGGCGGAAACAGCGGCTGCGCGCCGTAGCCGATCGTGCGATTGGTGACGGCGGTTCCGATTGGCACGCCCTCGAGATCTGCCGCGGTGCGCGCGGCGCTATTGAAATAAACCATGTTGCGCGCTTTGGTCGCGGCCACGTCAATGCTGAAAACGGTGGAATCGGACATGCGATAAAGGCCGATGATCGTGCCGTCCAGATCGGTGACGGCGATCACCATCGCGGTTGTCGAATTTTCCGGCAGGCGCAGAATGGCGCGCGTCGTGTTGGCGGTCGCCACGGCGTTCAGAATTATTTGATTCACTTCGGCCGCGGAAAGCCCGCCGAGTGGCCCTGCGTTCGGTCCGACCAAATAATCTTCCGGCGGTTGCGCGGGGCTGGCGACGGGTCCAACGACGAACGTGCCGTCAGCCGTTCCCGCGTTTGTGCCGGCCGGCGGTGTGGTTTGATTGACGAACGGAACGCTGATGCCGCCGATTACCACGAGGCCGGGCGCGGCGGGAGTCGGCCCAAAGCCATTGGAAGTTGCGGCAGCATACGCGGCGTATTCGGCGACGTCGCTTGAAACTCCCGCGACGCCAATCCCGCCGACGACGACTCCACTTTCAAATATCGGCACGCCGCCCGGATTGACGGCCGCCGGATCGCTGTCATACAGGTCGGCTTTGCCGGTGGCGATGCCCAGGCTGGGCGAAACGCCGTCAAGCGCGGTGGGCGGCGCGATGGATTGTCCCGGAAGAAAATTGGACGAGATCGCGCAGCCGCGGTTGCTGTTTTCGATGGCGTAGAGCGGCGCGTTGGACGATCCGGCGACGCCAGGCGGAAAATGAATGCCGCTCAAAAATCGCACGCTGCGCGAAGAAATCGGCGCTTGATCGTTGCTGAAGAATGCCGCGGTGCGCGCGAGCGAAACGGCGAGTTCGTTTGCGTCCACAGCCGCGCCGAAATTCCCGGTGGTCGTCGCGGGCGCCAAGGGTTTCCGATAAACCGCCAGGACGCGGCCTGCGCGATCGGAGACGGCGATCACCATCGTGTCCACGTTGGCCGCTTCCGCTGCG
>JBEKDK010000125.1:0-8804 GCA_050014395.1 Candidatus Acidiferrales bacterium
GTTGTTCTTCGCCAGCACTTTCGTGATCGCGGCCGTAAGCGTCGTCTTGCCGTGATCGATGTGCCCGATCGTCCCGATATTTACGTGCGGCTTACTGCGCTCAAACTTTTCCTTCGCCATCGCAGTCTCTGCTCCTCAACGTGTTGCGTCTTGAACGAATTTGACTTTGTGTCCGCTCACCCGAGCCCCGAGTAAAGTGGAGCGGGGGACGGGATTCGAACCCGCGACCATCGGCTTGGAAGGCCGAGACTCTACCACTGAGTTACCCCCGCCCGTTTCCCTTCCCAGCCCCCTGCCACAAATGCTTCGCCAAATCTAAATGCTGGAGCCTGGAACCGGGATTGAACCGGTGACCTCGTCCTTACCAAGGACGCGCTCTACCAGCTGAGCTATCCAGGCAATTTCCGACCGCGCTTCGCGCCGCCCCCGAGCACTTACGGCGCGGGGTGCGCGCCTTCGTTTGGGTTTTTGTTTGAGACCTTCGCGTTTACCTGCCCTCTGATTCAATCATTGCAGTCGAGTGGTGGACGGGGGAGGATTCGAACCTCCGTAGCCCGCAAGGAGCGGCAGATTTACAGTCTGCTGGTTTTAGCCACTCACCCACCCGTCCGCACGGGGAAAACAGAACACACCGAGGCCCGCGTCTTCCTCCTTGGCAGAAGACACCCGCGCCTCGATTTGTGAAGTTCAGGAACTCGCCCTCTCGCTTCCGAAACTGAATCGCGCCGCCGTTCTCTAACCAAGCTCAGCTGGCGGAGGGATTTGAACCCCCGACCCTCTGATTACAAATCAGATGCTCTACCTACTGAGCTACGCCAGCACCGTCCAAACCCGTGGCCCAAACCTATGAATAATATCAAGTAGGCATTCAAATTGCAACGACGCGAATGCCCGCGCCTGCACTTCTCAGGCCAGTCTGGAATATTGTGTCTCCGATACAACTATTCTACACCCATCCCGCCACCCTGGTGCAAGTGCCTTTTCCCGAAAAATCGTCAGGCCGAAATGGCCTTGTGGAAATCTCAAATACCGCTTCCTCCCATGGCTGGGGGCGAACTCCGGCCTATCGCCGCGTCGCTGGCGGTGAGACAATGCACGCGTGATACGCACGCATCGCACTTTCGTTCTCGTCGCAATCGCCGTGCTCGCTGGCGGCGCGGCTGTGCTCGCGGCCGGCCATCGCCTCGGCTGGCGCTTGAGCGGACCCGCCGGCCCGATCGCCGCGTTTCGCGATCTGCCCGCGCTCGCTCCGGCGGATTCCAACGTGATTGTCTTCGCCGACGTGTCTGCGCTGCGCGCCTCGCCCCTGCTCGCGCAGTTAAAGAGTTTGGTGCCGTCCCAAACGCCGGACGCGGACTACTCCGCCTTCGCGCGCGCCTCCGGGTTCGATTACCAGCGCGACCTCGACAAGGTGCTTTTCGTGTCTTTCCCCGCGATTGGCAAGAGCGCCACGGTGGCGATCGCCGAAGGCCGATTCGACCGCGAGAAAATCCGCGCATACGCGCTGCAGAGCGGCAAACTCGAGCGCCACAGCGGCGTCGAGGTTTACTTGATGCCTGCAACCGCGCCAAACGTCGCGCAAGGAAAAACGATCGCGTTCGCGTTTTTCAGTGACACGCGCATCGCGATTTCGGATCGCGACGGTTTGGATTCGTTTTTGGCCGGACCAACGCCCGCGCCCCCCGCCCAAGCGCCGGCAGCCGGCGAACTCTCGCTCACCCAGCGAGTCTCGCGCGCCGGCACCGCGCCGCTCTTCATGATTACTCACGTGCCGGACGTCCCGCCGAATTGGGCGCCGGGCGGCGTGCGCTCCAATCAACTCGACGACCTCGCGCACTCCGTCAGATGGATCGACCTCACAATTCAACCGTTGCCTGACAAGCTGCACGTTACGCTCGAGGGTGAATGCGTCGATCCTGCCAAGGCCGCGTCGCTCGAAAGCACGCTAAACGGCCTGCGATTCTTGGCGCAAGCCTACCTCGGTGCCCCGGATGCGCAGAAGCAAATGGATCCGCAGACCCGCACGCTCATTGCTCAGTTGCTCGATAGCGCCGTCGTGGCACACCACGATCAGTGGGTCTCGCTCAGCGTGGATTTGACGCAAGACTTGCTGAAGAGCGCGCTGCAACACCCGCCAAACGCGCCGCACTCCTCACCCCTTCCAAAGTAACATCCACTTCCAATTGAAAGCTTTTTTCGCCGTTTGCCTGAAAATTCCTTAGAGAAGATCCAGGAATTGGTTCACGGTTAGACCGGATAGACGAATCAAGGCTCGAAGCGTGCCGACGGAGAGTTCCTTGTGTTGTGGAATCGAGAGGTTCACTCGGATGCCTGGCTTCACTAAAACGAGATGGCTGCCAACTTGGCCGATCACTTGCCAGCCTGCCTTTTCAAACGCTCTTGCGGCATCCTTGCCGGAGATATTTCCCAGCCTAGCCATGCGAATCAGACGGCGACCACGACCGGCTTTTGGTTCGGAGAAATGCCTTGCAGGGCCTTTTGATCTTCGGCCCACAGCCACGCAGTGATGGCTTCCTTGATGTTCTCGAGAGCCTCCTTTTCATCTCGGCCCTGAGAAACACAACCGGGAAGAGCGGGGCATTCCGCCACGATCCAGCCGTCTTCGGCCTTTTCGAGCGATACGTGAAATATCATAGCGCCTTTCCTCTCGGCCTTTCGCCGGGCGATCAACCGCACCGCCATTGTACTACGACCCGGTCGCTTACCCTTTCGCAGAATCGCACGCAGTTCCGCAGAGACCGCTAACTGGGAGTGGAACGCCAACGTCGGCGACTGACAGCAGTCCAGCGCCGCCCAAACCAGCAGCCTCTTGGTCGTCTTAATTCTTAGTCGCCGGTGACGGTGGAGCGCAGGTAGCGCGCGGGGTTCACGGGCGCGCCGTTGATGCGGACTTCGTAGTGGACGTGCGGGCCGGTGGAGCGGCCGCTGATGCCGACGTAGCCGATTACGTCGCCGCGATTCACATGCTGGCCAATCGTCACGTTATACGCGGAAAGATGGCCGTACCAGGTGGTGACGCCAAAGCCGTGGTCCAGCACAACCAGCCGGCCATAGCCTTCATGCTCTTCCGCGCCGACAACCACCGCGTCCGCCGAGGCTCTGACGGCCGCGCCGTACTCCGAGGAGATATCGACGCCGGTATGGAACGCGCCCTCACCGCTGAATGGGTCCAGACGCTCGCCGAAATTCGCAGTGATGTGGCCGATCACCGGCCAAAGCGACGGCAAGAACTGGGAATTGCCCAGCGTAGGCTCGGGCATCAAGGTGAGGCTGGCCCGCGCCACTGTTACCGTCGAAACGTTTCTCTCCAGGAATTGGTATTGCGCGACGGAACGATTGAAGGCGGTCTCTGTTTCCGCCGGGGTATTGTCTCCTGCAAAGGGACTCTGCGGCAGGCGCATGATCCCGTAGGTCATCGCGACTTCGGTGGCCAACGATTGCAGCGAGTCAAGGCGCTGATCGGTGTTGACTACGGTGCTCTGCAACTGCTTGTATTGGCTCTGGAGTGTGTCCTGCTGGCGGCGAAGAGTGTTGTAGTTGCCCACCTTCCACAGCATTCGGCTATAGGAACCCACCGCGGCGGCCACCGTGATTCCGCCGACAATCGCCAGAATCGCAAGACCTTGCAGCACATACACGGGCACGCTGATCTTGCGCATGGTTCCGCGCCGGTTGGACGCCATGAAAAATGTATATGTCTCTGGTTTCAAGTTTTGTCGCCTCGGTTTTTTGTACCGAGCGGGATAAGGCGCCGCCGCAATTCACGATAGCTTCCCGGTAGGACTACCCGTTGCCTTGCCCGGGAGCGCCTTGTACTAGCCGAACAACCGTTTGGACCGAGAGCCCTGGTCCGAAACCCGCCACAGTGTAGGTAACCCCCTAAGCGGGCGTCAACCCTTATTTTCACTCCCTGTGGAAGCTTCCGGCCCCCCTCGGCGGGGTCGATCCGGGTTACCCGCCCCTTTCCTAAATGTGCGAAGATCAAAGCACGGCACCGCAGCCGACACAACTGTCCCGATGACCAAAGAAGATCAGCTGATCGAGCGTATCGCGGCACGGGTCGGCCGGAGCCGCAGGCTGGGCGCGCGCTCCGGCCACGGCCCCGGTCTCGCCGTCGGTCTGGGCGACGACGCCTGCGTGCTTCGGGCCTCGCGCGGCCAGGAATGGGTGGCAAGCTGCGACGCGTTCCTCGAAGAGGTCCACTTCATCAGGCGGCTGCATTCGCCGGCGACGATCGGCTACAAAGCGCTGGCTCGAGCCACAAGCGATCTGGCCGCGATGGGAGCCGTCCCGCGCTGCTTCCTGCTAGGCCTGGCCCTTCCTGCACGGCTCACAGGCGACTGGCTCGACGCCTTCCTCGGCGGCATGGCTCGCGCGGCGCGAAGATTCGGCATGGAGTTGGCGGGCGGGGATACGTCCCACACGGACGCGATCGCGATCAACATCACGGTGTTCGGTGAGGTCCGCGCCGAGCGAGCCATCCTGCGCTCCGGCGCGCGCCCTGGCGACCGCATCTTCGTCACCGGCCGCCTGGGCGCGGCGCAATTGGGCCTCGAAATCGTGATGCGCGGTCTATCGCGCCGAGCGAGCCTCCGCCGCTACCTCGCGCCGCACCTGCTGCCCGATCCGCCGATCGCCTTCGGCCAGTGGCTGGCTCGCCGCGAACTGGCGAGCGCCATGATGGATCTCTCTGACGGCCTATCCACCGATCTTGATCGACTGTGCCGTGCCAGCGGCGTCGGCGCGCGGATTCGAGAGGCAAACTTGCCGGCAGTGCGCGTCCCCGATTCTCTCCGCCGCCGCGGAATCGACGCGCTGAAACTCGCGCGCGACGGCGGCGAAGATTATCAGCTGCTATTCACAGTTCCGGCCAGCGCCGCGCCCTCCATTCCGCGCCAGCGCGACGGCGTGCGCATCACCGAAATCGGTGAGATCGTCCGCGGCCGCGGCGTCTCGATCATCTCCGCCGACGGGGCCTCTTCGCCGCTTCCGCCCCGCGGCTGGGATCATTTCGCCCGCTGACGTGCGTAACTCGGCTGCCTGCTAGTCCAAAGCGCTCACTCAAACGTGATCAACACGACCTCCGGATTTGTGCCTATGCGGAGAGGAGGGCCCCAAGTTCCCGCGCCCCAGGTGGTGAAGACCATCATCTTGCCGAAGCGCTGCAATCCATGGACGTATGGGCCGTAGATGCGCGATGTGAGCCAGGTCCACGGCGCGAATTGGCCGCCGTGCGTGTGTCCCGAAAGCTGCAGCGTAACGCCCTCGGCTTCGGCGATGGCCAGGGCATGTGGATTGTGCAGCAACAGAATGCTGGCGCGATTGCGATCGATCGCGGCACGCCGCAAGATCTCGCGATAGCCACCTTTATTGGCATTGGCGGATTCGCGATCGAGCACGCCGATCAGCTGCAAATCGTCCACGATCACCTTCTCATTCCGCAGCACACGAACGCCGGCGCTCTCCACAGCGTCGAGGTATTTCTGGCGATCCCTGAATTCCTCGTGATTCCCGGTGATGAAGTACGTGCCGAGCGGTGCGCGTAATTCCGACAGCGGCTTTGCGACGCGCGCGGGATCGCACGCCGTGCCGTCGTATAGATCGCCGGCGATGAACACGACGTCAGGCCGCAATTGCGCGAGCGTGCGCACGATGCGCCGCATGAAGCGCACGTTCCGCACATGACCGAGATGCGTGTCAGCTACCAACGCTGCGACGCGGCCGCGCCACGATTCCGGCAAGTTTGGCAGCTTCACGCTAATGCGAGTGACGCGAGTCCACGCGGCGTTCGCAATTCCGTACGCGCTGATCGCGAGCGCCGCGCCGAACAGCGCGAACGCGATCCAGCGCGGATCGCAGTGCACGCCAGCGAGCCGAGTGACGCCGAGAACAATCCAGCACGACAACGCGGCGAAGAGGAAATAGTTCGCGATGCCCATCCAGGCTGCCGCAATGGTGTAGGCCACGCGAATGACGATGCCTGGAAACCGAAACGCCAGAAGCGAGGTGCTGACGAAACTGAGCGACAGCACGAGCATCGCGATGCGAATACCCGAAAGCGTCGCCGGCGTCGCGCCGGAGAAAAGCCCGAAGCGCAGCCACGTGTCGTAGATGGCCCAATGACCCAGAAACAAGATCGTCTGGGCGATTACAAGGAAGATAAGGATTCGGCGTAGCACTCGCGCGCAACCTCGCTCACGATCTTATCAAGTGATGTCCCGTTGCGTGCGCGGATCAAACTCGGCGCGCGCAAGCGCCCGCCTCAATTCCGTTGTGCTGAAGGCGGAACAAGCGTAGGATGCGCGGGTCACAGGCCCGGTAACGAGAGATAAAATCAAATTCTTCGGAGGCGAAACGATGAGGAAATTCAGTCTGATCCTGCTGGCTGCGTGCGCTCTTGCGGTGCCCGCCGCCGCACAGACAAAAATTTCAGGTAAGCAAACGTGCGCGAAGCCCGACACGCAACAAATCATTCCTGTCGGCGATGCGCCGGGTCACGCCTTGATGGTTCAAAGGAATTCGTGCACCTGGGACGCGCCGCTCGAAATCGCCGGCCTAAAATCCACGACTTCCGTCGATGTCGAAACGGACGAGGCCAAAGGCCCCAACGTCACCGGCAGCGGCTACGGCACCGTCACCATGGATAACGGCGATACGTTCACCGTGAAATATTCCGGCACGACGAAAGTCGCAGCGGACGGCACCGCGATCTTCCATGGCAGCTGGAGCTTCGCCAAGGGCAGCGGAAAACTCGCGGACATTAGCGGCGGCGGCACGTACGGCGGCACTGGCGCAGCCGATGGCAGCGGCAGCGTCGATGTCCATGGCACATACACGATCAGCAAGCCCGCACCGAAACCGGTCCCGGCGGCCAAACCCGCCACGTAATTGGATGCGCAGCCCTGCAATTTAATTTGCGTCACATTTCTGGCCGGCGCCTGAAGGCGCCGGCCAGAAATCATTTTCAGCCAGCGCTTCTGGACACCCACCCGACGCCACACCCAACGGCGCTCGCGCTACTGCCCCGGCGCCGGCGCGAGGGCGGCGGAATCGTCGTCGCCGAGCGGCGGCGCCAACTGCACCGGAAAACCCAGGTCGCGCCAACCGGCTAGGCCGCCGGCCAAAGGGCGAATGCGCGTGATGCCCAAGCTGCGAAGGCGCAGCGCCATTTGCGCGGCGGTCGCTTCGTTCGGGCAACTGCAGAACACGACGATATCGCGATCACGCGGAATTACGTCGACCGCGTCTTCCAGGTCCGCGGGCTCCATGCGCACCGCTCCGGGAATCGTTTCCGGATCGGCCTGAAATTCCGATGCGTGCCGCAGATCGACGATGATCACGTCTTCGCCCGCGTCCATTTCGCGGCGCAGATCTTCCGGGCTGATGCGCGCGATGCGTAGCTTGCGCAAGAAACGCCGGCGATTGAAATATTTCGCGGCGATGTACAGCACCAGGCCCGCGACGAGCAGCACGAACAAGCCGCGGCCCAAAAACGCCAGGTGCGCCGCGACGCGCTCGAGTTCCCCGCTGAACGCGACGCCCGCGCCGATGTAAGCCCCGGCCCACAACAGAGTGCCCGCGCCGTCATACAGCGCGAATCGCCGCCACGGCATGCGGCTGATGCCCGCCAGCGGAGTGGCCACAATGCCCAGGCCGGGGATGAACTTCGCGCCGACCAGCGCCCACGGTCCGCTGCGCTCAAAGCGATCTTGGGTGCGGCGGACGCAGGAATCCGGCTCCAGCGAAATCCGGCAGAGCCACTTCAGGATGCGCGCGCCTTGCAGCCGGCCCAACTCGTACCAAGTGGCGTCGCCGATCGCTACGGCCACGATGGGCAGCACGAACACCATCTCCAGGTTCATGCGATGCGTTCCCGCCAGCGCTCCCGCGGCCAGCAGCAGCGGCGCCGAAGGAATCGGCAAGCCGAATTGCTCCGCGAGAACCCACACGAATAGCAGAACGTATCCGTGCCGCACCAAGAAGTCGAGTAAGGCGCTCAAGAGTTTCTCCGTGAATCGTGGTCACGCGCGAGTCACGCCACAATAACATCTCAACGCGTCCTCCGCATGCCAGCGCCAGGTGTATGATCGCCGCAACGGTCCGTTAGCGAAGTCGTCCAATGAAAAACTGGAGCACGCACGTCGTTCGTGTTGTCGGGGCGCTCAATTTGACTTATGGGCTACTTGGAGCGGCGCTGCTTCTGAACGAAGTCGTGCGATATTCCTCTCGTATCCACAATTCCGTAAAATTTCCGTACGAGCGCACTTACTACGAATTGTGCACCGGGATCAACGCAGTTTTCTTGGTGGGATTGGTCCTTGCGGGCTACTGGCTGCTCAGACTCCGTCGGCGCGGCGTTATCCTGTCGAACTTCGTTTACTCGTTCGAGATTCTCTACTTTCTGGTGGCGGACATGATCTCCCTGGCGTTGATCATGTCGCCGAACAAAGTGAAGCAGTCGATTGGTTTCAGCATGGCCGGTCAGAGCGGCAACATGGGCATCGCCCTGCAAGTGATCACCTGGTATCCCGAGATTGCTCTGATTGTCTTGAACATCGCGCGACGACGCATGAATCGCGATGGCAAATGGAGATTGGCGCAAGGTACGGCGAGTGAGGATGGGTCCTCCCTGCCGTCTTGCCCAGGTGTATGATCCCGGCGTGACCATCGAAAAACGCGCCCTAAGCTGGGCGCGCTCGCGCGAGACAGCGGCACTCAAACGATGACTTGGGCTTACCTCACTGAAGGGCCGTGGATCGTATTTGGCATCTACTGGCTGGTTG
>JBEKDK010000126.1:0-8538 GCA_050014395.1 Candidatus Acidiferrales bacterium
AGTATCCCGGAAAAGATAAGGGTTTTTACGGTTGTTGAATCGGAAGCACATTTCGTCTAGGTAAGCAGGGAGATGCTTCGCATCTACTTTATGCCACGTTCCCACGATTCCGCGCTTGAGCAGGGAGAACGCCGACTCCACTGTGTTGGTGTGAATGTCGCCGTGAGCGTACTCGCGCGTATGGTTGATGGTCTTGTGCTTCTCGCGTTGAATCTTATTGAGCGCCCAAGGATAGATTTGGGATTCGTCCGTCATAATGACTTCGACGTGAGCGCCAACATTAGCGTTGATGATTTCCCGAACCGTTGCAGACTTCGCGTCTTCGGCGTGGATCAGACGCAGATCGCCATTGCGTTGCCGGATGCCGATGACTACTTTCTTGACCGACTTCGGACGCCATCGGCGCTTCTTGCCGCCAACGTAAGTCTCATCGACTTCTACCGTACCGCCGAGCGGTTTCTTGTCGGTTTCCTGCATTGCGGCGCGGATACGATGGCACAGATACCACGCGGTCTGATAGCCAGTGTGGAGCGTGCGCTTGAGTTGGAGCGCCGACATTCCTTTTTTCGATTCGCACATGAGATAGACGGCGGCAAACCACTTCGGCAGCGGCAGGTGTGTATCGTGAAAGATGGTTCCCGAAGTCACGGAGAATTGGTAGCGGCATGAATCGCAATCGAACTGTGAACGCTTGTGGATGCGCGAGATTTTCTTCGAGCCACACGATGGGCACTTCACGCCATCTGGCCAGCGCAGCTCTTCGAGAATTAGGCGGCATTCATCTTGCGTGTCGCACTCTTTCATCAGCTTCATTAAGTCCATGTTCTTTAGAGGGTCCATATGCCACCTAAGAAGAGAAAGCCAGCGCACAAGTCAACGACTGAGGAACTCGCGCGGCGGGCGTTCCCGAAGAAAGTCCACGAGCACCTAAAGAGGCTTGCTCGGGGTGAGCCAGATAAGAAGGCTTCGTCATGAGTAGAATGCTACCAGAAAGCCTACCTTGTGTCAAGAGGATAATCACGGATCAAGCCCCTTCGTTTCACACTCATGCGCACTGTTTCCCTGCAACTCCCATCTTATGAATAAACTAACAAAATCATACCGGGGGTGTGGGTAC
This sequence comes from Candidatus Acidiferrales bacterium, assembly GCA_050014395.1. Classification (GTDB taxonomy): domain Bacteria; phylum Acidobacteriota; class Terriglobia; order Acidiferrales; family UBA7541; genus DASPOJ01. The sequence continues at coordinate 1,118 of JBEKDK010000126.1, forward strand.
CTGCATAATTGCGGCTTATGTTTTGACCAATGAATATAAATTGGACTTAATGCGCCACGGCGCTCAAACTACCTGACGAACATGGCCACGCAACCGCGCACCATTTTTCAAAAAATCTGGGACGCCCACATCGTCCGCCAGCCCAAGGGCGAACCGTCGCTGATCTACATTGACCGCCACTTCATTCACGAGGCCACTTCCCCGCAAGCGTTCTCCGGACTGAAGCAAGCCAAGCGCAAGGTGCGCCGACCGGACCTGACCTTCGCCGTGATGGATCACACCGTACCGACCACCGATCGCTCGCTGCCGCTGGTCGATCTCGACGGCAAGGCGCAGTTCGACGCGCTGGCCCGCAACTGCCGCGAGGCCGGCATCGCGCTGCTCGATATGTTCAGCCGCAATCAAGGCATCGTGCACGTCATCGGACCGGAGCTCGGCATCACCCAGCCCGGCCAGACCATCGTCTGCGGCGATAGCCACACTTCCACGCACGGCGCCGTCGGCGCTCTGGCCTTCGGCATCGGCACCAGCGAAGTGGAGCACGTGCTGGCCACGCAGTGCCTGGCGCAATTTCCGCCGAAGACCACCGCCGTCGTCGTCAACGGCGCGCGCCCCCACGGCGTCACCGCGAAGGACATCATTCTGGCCGTCATCGGCAAGGTGGGAATCGCCGGCGGCAATGGTCACGTGTTTGAATATTGCGGCGAAGCCATTCGCGGACTTTCGATGGAAGGCCGCATGACCGTCTGCAATATGTCCATCGAAGGCGGCGCGCGCGCCGGAATGGTCGCGCCGGACGACACCACGTTCGCGTATCTCGAAGGAAAGCCCTTCGCGCCGCGCGGCAAGGAATTTCAAGACGCTGCCGAGCGCTGGCGCTCTCTCGCTACCGATCCCGGCGCCAAATATGACCGCACCATCGAGCTGAATGCCGCCGAACTGATGCCGCAAGTCACCTGGGGCACGAATCCCGGCATGGTCATCGGAGTCACCGGTCGCGTTCCCGAGCCGGCTTCCTTTCCCACCGCCGACGAACAAAAAGCCGCGGCCCGCGCGCTCGAGTACATGGCGCTAACGCCCGGCACGCAAATGGTGGACATTCCCGTTGATCGCGTTTTCATCGGCTCGTGCACCAATGCGCGGCTTGACGATCTCCGTGCCGCCGCGCGCGTCGTCGCCGGCAAGCACATCTCGCGCACGCTCAAAGGCGCGCTGGTGGTTCCCGGCTCGCGCGTAGTGAAGGCTGCGGCGGAAGCCGAAGGCCTCGACCAAATCTTTCGCGACGCCGGCTTCGAGTGGCGCGACGCCGGATGCAGCATGTGCATCGCGATGAATCCCGATGTGCTGCCCGCCGGCGAGCGCTGCGCCAGCACATCGAATCGAAATTTCGAGGGCCGTCAAGGCAAAGGCGGACGCACACACTTGGTCAGTCCCGTGATGGCCGCCGCCGCCGCGCTCGAAGGCCACTTCGTCGATGTTCGCGATTGGAATGTCGACGTCGTGGAGTGAGACAAGAATGCTGGAGGGAGCGCCGACGCCCGCGCTAATTCGGAATTGGTCTTACGTAGCGGAGGCCTTCAGGCCTCCATCCGTGAATTGGTGCGGTTTCTTTAGGAGGCCGGGGCTTCAGCCCCGGCGTAACGGGTGCGATATAAAAGGGGCTTTAGCCCCTGAAGACGAAATGTTTCTAATGGTGAGATAACCATGCACGCTTTCACAAAACATACCGGAATCGTAATGCCGATGGATCGCGTGAACGTTGACACCGATCAAATCACGCCCAAACAATTCATCAAATGGATCACGCGCGAAGGCTACGGCCGCGTGCTGTTCTACGATTGGCGCTATCTGCCCGGCGAGAAACCGAATCCCGATTTCATCCTCAATCAGCCGCGCTATCAAGGCGCCTCGATACTTCTCGCGCGCGCCAATTTCGGATGCGGCTCCAGCCGCGAGCACGCTCCCTGGGCCATCGCCGATTACGGATTCCGCGCCATCATCGCGCCCAGCTACGCCGACATTTTCTATAACAATTGCTTCCAGAACGGCATTCTGCCCGTGATCTTGCCCGAAGCGCAGGTCGATGAACTCTTCCGCAAAACCGAAGCCACGCCCGGCTACCAAGTCAAAGTGGATCTGCCGCTGCAAATCGTCACCGACGCCAGCGGCCTAAACTTCCCGTTCGAGGTCAACCCCTTCCGCAAAAATTCACTGCTTGAAGGCTTGGACGAAATTGGATTGACGCTGAAACACGTCGACGCCATCGCCGGTTACGAGCACACCCACAATCCGTCGGCGAGACAATCCGGCGGCTCCGTCGATTTCAAACAATTCGACCGCTCGTCGAACTAATCGCCGCCGAGTTGCTGCGAATCAGGCTGGCGGACCGCCGAGCGGCTCCGTCGCTTGCTCATCAAACTTTTCGCCCGCACGATGCGGCAACGCCGACGATCCTTTGATCTCCGCGAGCACAATCCCAACTAAAATCAGCGCGGCGCCGATCAGCGCGCGCCGCCCCAAATGCTCGTCCTGGAAAATCCGCGACGTCACCGCCGTCACCACCGGCTCCAGCGCGAAGATCAGCGCCGCATGCGTCGCCGTCGTGAATTGCTGCGCCCAAACCTGAATTGAGAACGCCGCCGCTGTCGTCAGCACCGCCGTGATCGCAATCCCCCACACAAATGCCGGCGACCAATGCAGCCGCGGCGCCTGCGCGTGCGTCACCGCCGCGAGCGGCAGCGCGCACAGTGAAAACACGGCGACCGTCGCGATCTGCAAGAATCCGATTGCGCCGCCGGAATGCCGCACGCCGTACAAACTCACGAAGATAATCTGCAGCGCGAACGCCACCGCGCCGATCAGCACCAAGAAATCCCCGATCACCAACGTGTTGTGCGCGCCGCCCGGCACCGTCAGGAAATATATTCCCACCATCGCGGCGATCACGCCGATCCACACCGCAGCGCCAATCGAACGCTTCCAGAACAACATCAGCAGAATCGGCACCATCGCCACGCTCGAGCCGGTGATGAACGCTCCTTTCGACGCCGTCGTCGTCACCAGCCCGCCCGTCTGAAATACATATCCGCCGAAAAGCGATAGACCGCACACGACCCCCGCCCACAATTCCGCGCGGTCCACGTTGCGCAGCGCGCGGCGGTACAACGGAATCATCAGCAACGCGCCGAGCGTGAATCGCACAGCCATGAAGACGAACACGGAGGAATCCACCAGCGCATTCTTGACGATGACAAACGTTGCGCCCCACATGATGGAGCACAGCACCAGCGCGAGATCAGCTTGTACGCGGCGATTCATGTGCGGAGAAGCGAAGGAGAGATTCTATCGTAGGAACGGCAAATGCAGAACGCCGCGATTCACTATTCGGCCAGCGCGGCGCGAATCAGGGCGCAAGGTCCGCGGCGCCAACGATCGTGAGCAGCACGCGCTGCAATCCCATCGCGCGATCGGTTGGGTCGTACCACTCCTCGACCGTGTGCGCGCCGCCGGCCGCGCCGCCGCACCCGATCGATATTGCAGGAATGCCGAGCGAGAGCGGAATATTTGCGTCGGTGGAAACGCGCTCGCGACGCGACTGATTTCCGACAGCGCGATCGGCGGCGTCGAGCGCGGCGAGCAGCGGAGAATTCTCCGGCAATTCCCCGCCCGGCCGCGAACCCACTAGATTAATCTCCACGGCGAGTGGTTGGGCAGCCAAACCGCGTGCGCGCGCCGCGGCCATCTCGTCGGCGACGGCGGACTGCACGTCCGCGCGCATTTCGCGCTCGAGTCGCGCAAGCTCGGAATCCGATTCCGAGCGCAGATCGATGCTCATGGATGCGCGCTCGGGAATCGCGTTCACCGATGTGCCGCCTTCGATGCGACCGACATTGAATGTGGTACGCGGATTTGTGGGAACTTGCGTATCGGCAAGCTTCGTAATCGCGCGGCCCAGCGCGTGAATCGGATTGGGTACTCCGAAGTCGGACCAACTGTGGCCGCCTGGGCCGGTGACGATCACGTCGAAGCGCCGCGAGGGCAGCGCGGATGTCGCGACGTAATCCGTTGCCGCCCCATCGAGCGCGATCACTGCGCCGAGGCGATCGCGATATTCCTGAACCAGCGCGCGAACGCCGCGCAGATTTCCTTCGCCTTCTTCGCCGACGTCGGCGACGAGCAGAATCGTTTCGCGCGTGGAAACATTCGCGTCGCGCAGGGCGCGAGCAACGGCAACCAGCGTAGCGAGGCCCGTGCCGTTATCGGAAATTCCAGGGGCCAGCAGACGTACACCGTCGCGACGGACTTTTACGTTCGTTCCCGCGGGGAAAACTGTATCCAGATGCGCGGTGACTAGCACGATTTTGTTGTCGCCGCTTCCAGCGGCGCTGGCGCGTTCGCCGATTACGTTGCCTGTCGAATCGATACGCACGCGCAGGCCGGCGGCGGCGAGTAACTTTGCAAGATATGCAGCGCGTGTGGATTCGGCGAAAGGAGGCGCAGGGATTTCCGTGATGCGCGCTTGCTCATCAGTGGTTTCGCCGGCTGATTGTGCGAGGAATTGCATCGCCTTAGCTACCCGCGGATCGCTTGCGATGCCGGTGGCACTCGCGGCGGATTGCCGACCGCGGGGCGAGCGAGCCGACGAGCGCGCGGAAGTTGAAGCGACGGTCACAACAACAAGGATACAGCAAAATAGGTACGCGACGCCGCGCGGAATTGCACGCGATGCGATGCGCGAACGACCCAGATTCTCGTGGTGAGCAAAGGGGCCGCGGCGAATGTTGCGTCCGATGCGGCCAGGGCGATTGTGCGAAAAGAGTGGTTTCGTAAATCTCCCCTGAGGAAAAATCGGATTGCCTTGCGCTAATAATTTAGCGTGTAGCTATTGGGCATTTGCTGCGGGTCGGGCCGGTAGAGTGTGTGGCAAAACTCGCAGCGATAGACCTCGGCGTTCGTGCCGACGAGCGCTTCGACTTCCTTCGGATAATCGTACCAGCGCTTCAGGTGGCCGGCGCAGAGCTTCCCTTTTTCGTTTTTTTCGTCGCAGGAACGCTGCTTGTGCTTGCGGACTTTGATCTTGATTGAAGCGGGAGCCGGCGCTTCGGCAGTCGCGGAAGCGCTCTCGGTGGAAGCCGGTCCCGTGGTCGGGGTATCAGCCATGCGTCGGATTTCTCCTCATCTGTGCTTCGTCGAAATGCGCCGCGAAACGGCGCCGCGACGGTGAACGTTGTCTGCGCACTGTCATTCTATCGCGAACGTGGCAGAGGGCAAGGGCGCGGGTGCGCGGGCTGCGTAGTGGACGTTCGTGGGGTGCCCCATCTTTGCGGTTTCTGCAAAAGTGGGTCTGTCGATTTTGCCTTCAAGACGTCGCGCCGATAATTCCAAGGACCCCACGTTCGCCCGGAAAATCTGGGCGAACATGGGGCACCCACGGACGGTGAGCGTGGCGCTCGAGCGTGGTCACGAAAGCGCATTTCCCCTTGCACTTCGATGGGGCGGCGTGTATCTTCTTACCCATCGAAGGATTAGGGGAGTAGCGTGGCGCACTATTCGACCACGACTTCTCGATTGAATAGACCGCACGAACGTTTTGCGGAACTGGCTCCGCGTTGCGAGCCCGAGGCGATTAGGCGGCACGCGGCGATCGGGCGCCTAGCGTCAGGCGGCGGGCTCGAGCGTCTCCGCGGGATCAAGATATTCGACGGAGATGAGGAACAAACCTTGGGGCGGGAGCGTGGGGCCGGAGCGGGTGCGATCGCGCAGGGCGAAGAGTTCGGGAATATCGGCGCAAGAGAGGCGGCCACGGCCGACGTCGATGAGCGTGCCGGCGAGTTTGCGGACCATGTAACGCAAGAACGAGCGGCCGCGGACGACGTAAACCCATTCATCGCGGCCGGGGCGCGCGATTCCGAGAGCATCGAAGCATCCCGCGGGCAAATTTTCGTCGTTGCCGCGCAGGACTTCGGAGCGGAAGAGGCTGCGCTCAACGGTGCGATCGCGATCGTCTTCATCGGAGCCGGTGGACGCGGCGAAGGATGTGAAATCGTGAGCGCCTTCAAACAAGCGCGCGGCTTCGCTCATGGCGTCGAAATCGAGGGGGAAAGGATCGTGCAAGACGTAGCGCCAGAGAAAGGGTGGGAGAACGCGGCCGCGATAGAAACGATAGCAATACGTTTTGGCGCGAGCGTGCCAGCGGGCGTGGAAATCGGGCGCGACACGATCGGCGGCGACGATGCGAATCTCGCGCGGCAAAAGAGCGTTGAGCGCGCGCTGGAACTCATCGGGATCGAGCGCGGACTGCGTCCTGAAGTGCGCGACTTGGCCGAGGGCATGCACGCCTGCATCCGTGCGGCCAGCGGCGTGGATGGTGATGCGCTCCTGCGTGATGCGTTCGACGACTTGGGTCAGCGCCGCTTGAATCGTGGGCTGGCCGGGCTGATTCTGCCAGCCGTGGAAATCGGTGCCGTCGTAGGCCAGCGTGAGTTTGATATTTTGCATCACAAGAAATTATCGCACAGCGAAGCGACGGCGGAAGAAGGTGGCGCGACGACGCTAGGGAGCGGCGCGCTTATGACGGCTGCCAGGACGCACCGGCACTCCGCCGCCGCGGCACATCGGGCACTCATCTTCGGGAAAGCTTTCTATGCGCAGATCGAGCAGGGCGCGCGCGGGGACCGGGAATTCGACTTCTCCGGCGCTGCGGTCGATGAGCGCGCCGACGGCGACGACACGGCCTCCGGCTTCTTCGACGACGCGAATGGTTTCGAGCGTCGAGCCGCCGGTGGTCCAGACATCCTCGATGACGGCGACGCGCTCGCCCACGGCGACGCTGAATCCGCGGCGCAGCGTGAGGATTCCGGCGGAATCGCGCTCGGCGAAGATGGCGCGCACGGGCTCGCGGCGAAGTCCCGCGGGCAGCGCGCGCGCCACTTCTTGGCCCAAAACGATGCCGCCGATCGCGGGAGACGAGACGGTTTCGATACTCAGGCCGTCTAAACGGGAGGCGAGTTCGCGCCCGAGCCGTTCGGCGAGCGCGGGATATTGCAGGACGAGCGCGCATTGCACGTATGTGGCGCTGTGGAGTCCCGATGAGAGGACGAAGTGGCCCTGGCGAATGGCGCCGACGGACTCGAAGACTTGGGCGATTTCAGCCGATGACATCGACGGCATAGGAGCGATCCCCTGGGTGCAGATAAATCTCGGCGTAGCCTAGCGGCGCGGCTCTGCGATTGTCAAGAACGCGGCGGTCGTAGTGCCGGAGTCTCGGCGGCGAGATCGCGAAAGATTGTTTCGCCCCTCCGAGTGTGCGTGAGAACAAGCTCACGGCAGGAGATCGAAGGGGTGCGCGATTTGTTGGCGGCTTCTCCGCGAGAATCGGGCGGAGGTTAGTTCGTCTGGTGGTAGAGGCGGCTCAAGTTGTA
>JBEKDK010000127.1:0-8465 GCA_050014395.1 Candidatus Acidiferrales bacterium
GTGGTTTTTTCTGCGCATGCTCGAGCGGGGCCTCGCGTATCGCAAGCGCAGCCGCGTCAATTGGTGTCCGCAGTGCCAGACCGTGCTGGCGAACGAGCAGGTGGTGGAGGGCTGCTGCTGGCAGCACGATACTACTCCGGTGGAGGCCAAGGAAATCGAGCAGTGGTTTTTGGCCACGACGAAATACGCCGACGCGCTGCTGGATGGCTTGACCGATCTCGCAGGCGGCTGGCCGGAACGCGTGCTGGCGATGCAGCGGAATTGGATCGGTAAATCGCGCGGTGCGCGTGTGCGATTTGGGGTGATGGACGCGCCCGCGCTGGCCGGTGCCTCGATCGAAGTGTTCACCACGCGCATTGACACGATCTTCGGCGCGTCGGCGCTGATTCTTGCGCCGGAGCATCCGCTGGTCGGGAAGCTGACGGCCGGAGTGGCGGGCCACGCCGGAATCGAAAAGCAAATCGAGCGGCTGCGCAAGCGCAGCGTGCGCGGCGCCGATCTGGCAACGGCGGAAAAGGAAGGATTCTTCTTGGGGCGTTTCGCGCAAAACCCTTTTAGCGGTGCGCGCGTTCCGATCTGGGTGGGGAATTTCGTGCTGATGGAATATGGTACGGGCGCGGTGATGTGCGTGCCCGCGCACGACGAGCGCGATTTTGAGTTCGCTGAGAAATATCATCTTGAAAAGCGCATCGTGGTGCAGCCGGTCTCCGGGAAGCCGCTGACGCCGGCCACGCTCGACGAAGCGTTCACGCCGTATGGCGTCTCAACCGAATCGGGGAAGTTTTCGGGGCTTCCATCTGAAAAGGCGATTGAGAAGATGATCGCCGCCGCAGAGCAGGCGGGATTTGGCTCGGGCGAGACGGTTTATCGGCTGAAGGATTGGGGAATTTCGCGGCAGCGCTATTGGGGCACGCCGATTCCGGTGGTGTACTGCGAAAAAGACGGCATCGTGCCGGTGCCCGATTCCGAATTGCCCGTGCGCTTGCCGGAGAACGTCACGCTGACCGGACAGGGCCAATCGCCGCTGGCCGGCGCCGCGGATTTCGTGAATACGAAGTGTCCGAAGTGCGGCGGGCCCGCGCGGCGCGAGACCGACACGATGGACACCTTCGTCGATTCCTCCTGGTATTTCTACCGTTACACCGATCCGCACAACGCCAAGGCGCCGTTCGACGAGGCCGCGGCGGCTTATTGGTTTCCGATCGACCAATACATCGGCGGCATCGAGCACGCCATTCTGCACCTGATCTATTCGCGATTTTTCTGCAAGGTGATGCACGATCTCGGACTTGTCGATCACACGGAGCCGATCAAGCGGCTTTTCTCGCAGGGCATGGTGCTGATGAATGGCGAGAAGATGTCGAAATCGAAAGGCAATGTGGTGGGCGCGCTGGAAATGGCCGATAAATATGGCTGCGATACGGGGCGTTTGTACACCCTGTTCGCGGCTCCGCCGGAGCGCGATCTGGAATGGAGCGAGCAGGGAATTGAAGGCTGCGCGCGATTTCTAAGCCGATTGTATCGGTTGATTGCGCGCCACGCGGAAGCGCTTGGTCCGGCGGCGCCCGGCGCCCTCGCAGGAGCGCCGCCGAGTCCGCAAGCCAACGCGACCCCCAAAGAAAAAGCCCTGCGCCGCAAAGCGCATCAGACGTTGCGCCGCGTGACGCACGATTTTGAAGCGCGCTGGCATTTCAATTCCTCGATCGCGCTGATCATGGAACTCGTGAACCTGATGCAGTCGCAAGAGCCGCTGGAAGAGGGAACGCGACCGGAAGTGATTCGCGAGACTTTGGAGCTGCTGACGCTGATGCTCGCGCCAATGGCGCCGCACTTGGCCGAGGAGTTGTGGGAGATGCTCGGCCACGCGGATGGCTTGGGCCACGCCACCTGGCCGGAGTATGTGGCGGCACTCGCGGCCGAAGAGCAGGTCGATATCGTCGTGCAGATCAATGGACGCGTGCGCGGAAGAATTCAGTGCGAGCCGGGATTGGACGAGGACGAATTGGCCGAGCGCGTATTCACCGATGCGCGCATTGCGCAATTGCTGGCCGGTCAGAAGATCTCGAAGCGCATCGTTGTCCGCGACAAACTGGTGAACGTCGTCCTGGGGACGGCCGCCGCCGGATCGTAGGCCGCGCGGAAATGGCAAATCACCGGGCCACTTTTGCAGGCCAAGGGCAAAGATGAGCGAGCGCGGCGGCATCGTAGTGCTCGATTTCGGCGGGCAGTATACGCAGCTGATCGCGCGGCGCATCCGCGAGCAATCGGTATTTTCCGCAATCCTTCCGTGCAACGCCCCCATCGAACAGATTCGCGCCTTTGAGCCTGCCGGAATTGTACTCTCCGGCGGACCGAGTTCCGTTTACGATCCGGAAGCGCCCGCGTGCGATCCGCAGGTGCTCAGCCTGGGCGTGCCGGTTCTGGGAATTTGTTACGGATTGCAATGGATTGCGCACACGCTGGGCGGGCGCGTGGAGCCGGGCGAGCGGCGCGAATATGGCCGCGCGGAAGCGAAGATTCTCGATGGATCGCTGCTGTTTCGCGGTCTGCCCGCGCTGCTGCGCGTTTGGAATAGCCACGGCGATAACGTTCGCACCCTGCCGGCCGGATTCCACGTCACCGGCGAAACGGGGAACGCGGTCGCCGCCGCGGAAGATCCGAAGCGGCGCATCTACGCCGTGCAGTTTCACCCTGAAGTGAATCACACCGATGGCGGCAACGAGATTCTGCGCAATTTCATCTTCTCGATCTGCGGCGCGGAGCCGAAATGGAGCGGCGCGGCGTTCATCGCCGAAACGGTGGAGGCCATTCGCCGCCAGGTGGGTTCGGGCCACGCGCTGTGCGCATTGAGCGGCGGCGTGGATTCGGCCGTGGCCGCGGCGTTGGTGCATCGAGCGATCGGCGATCGGCTCACGAACGTTTTTGTGGACACGGGCCTGCTGCGCAAGAACGAATTCGCGGAGACGCTCACGCTGCTGCGAGATCGAATGGGGCTTTCCGTGATTGGTGTGGATGCATCGGCTCGCTTTCTCGCGCGCCTGGATGGTATCGAGGATCCCGAGCAGAAGCGCAAAATTATCGGCGCGGAATTCATCGCCGTTTTCGCGGAAGAGGCGAGGCGCCTGGGCGACGTGAAATTTCTGGTGCAAGGCACGCTGTATCCCGACGTGATCGAGTCAGTCTCCGTGCGCGGGCCTTCGGCGGTGATCAAATCGCACCACAACGTAGGCGGATTGCCGCCCGATCTGCCATTCGATCTGATCGAGCCGCTGCGCGAATTGTTCAAGGACGAAGTGCGGCGCATCGGCGCGGACCTCGGCTTGGCGCCGGAGATGCTGCAAAAGCATCCGTTTCCCGGCCCGGGCCTGGCGGTGCGTCTGCTCCGCGCAGTATCGCGGGAGAAGCTGGCAATTCTGCGCGACGCCGACGCTGTCGTTGTCGAGGAAATTCGCCGCGCCGGGCTGTATGAGAAAACGTGGCAAGCATTCGCCGTGCTGCTGCCGGTGCGCAGCGTCGGCGTGATGGGAGACGGCCGCAGCTACGGATTCGCCGTGGCCGTGCGCGTGGTGCAATCGGACGATGCGATGACGGCGGATTGGGCGCGCCTGCCGGCGCATGTGCTGGAGCGCATCTCGACGCGCATCGTGAATGAAGTGGCGGGAGTGAATCGCGTGGTTTACGACATCAGTTCCAAGCCGCCCAGCACGATTGAATGGGAGTAGTTGGGTCTAGGTTGACGCGGAGGCGTGCATTCGGCCTCATTTGCACGCAGGCATGGCAGAAATTCGATTTCGGAAGAGATCGCGAGCGCGGCGAAAACAACCGCGGCCGGGGAGGCATCCCCGGCCGGTTAGAAGAGCGACTCAGACCGACGAGCGGCTCTAGACTGACCCGCATAGCGAAAGGAGAGCGACCCGCTCTCCTCGCTCAGAAATTTCTGACGACGCGCAGGCCCGAAGAGCGACTACCGGCCAGCCATTTTCTGCGCCATGAACAGCAGGAGTTTCCGGTCGGCCTCATCGAGCGTGCCGAGGATCCTGCGCAAACGGCTCAGGAAATGAGCTTCTTTGCCGGAAGTTCCCCACGCAATCTCGGACGCGGACTTACGCTTCGGGAGATTGGGCAACTCCGGGGGTTCTTCGCCGTCGTAGAAGAGTTGATAAAGGGGGACTTCAAACGCCCGGGCCATTTTTTCCAGCGTTTCGATGGCCGGTACAGTGTGGCCATTTTCTACGCGGGAAATGTAGCAACGCAGCAACCCGGTGCGCTTTTCGATGTCCCCTTGTGAAAGCTTCTTTTCTTCGCGCAGCGCGCGAAGACGGTCTCCGATGATCATGCGTGCATTGTTACATACGCCTACGCGGCGCTGCAAGAGGAAAGTGATGGACGCCCGAAGCAAAAAGGTGTAACCGGGTTCAAATGAGAAACGTCCCAAGTACAGAGCCGGAAAAGACCGCCGATGCCCGGGAGGGCATCCGCGGCGCCGGTTCGGGCTCACCCGCTTCCGGTGACGGGCGCGAGCGCACGGAACGCACGCGGCGATCGGGCGAGGCCGAACGCCAGTTGGTGCGGCGGGCGCAGGCCGGCGAAATGGCCGCCTACGAAGAGCTGGTGCGCATCCACCAGCCGCGCGTTCTGGCCGTAGTCGGCGGGATCCTGCGCAGGCGCGAAGATGCGGAGGATGTCGCGCAACAGGCGCTGGCCAAGGCTTATTTTTCGCTGCGGCGATTCGATCAGCGCTCGGCATTTGGCACATGGCTGTACAAGATCGCGGTTAACGAGTGCTGGGATCACCTGCGCAAAAAGAAAGTCCGGCGCTTGGTGTATGAGTCGGACTTGAGCGAAGAGCAGGTTCGGCAGGTGGAAAGCTCCACGGACGCCGCGGGCAGCACAGGGCGTCCGCACGCGGATGCGGCGCAGCGAGCCGAGCAGCGGCAGTTGGTTGAACTCCTGCTGTCGCAATTGGACGAGAAGGACCGCCTGATGCTGGTGATGAAAGAAGTGGAAGGTTTTTCGGTGGAGGAAATTGGTGAGGTCTTGGGACTCAACGTGAACACGGTGAAGGTCCGGCTGTTTCGGGCGCGCGGTCGATTGGTGGAGTTGCATCGGCGACGCGCTCTCAGCCAGCCGGCGACTGGTTCGCGGGCGCGCTAAAGCGCGCTAGGCCCTGGGGAGGGTGCCACGGTGAAAGACGAGATGGAACGGCCCGATACAATTCGCAATGCGTCTGCGGGAGACGCGGCGGGGGAGCCTTGCCGGCGCTATGAGGCGCGGCTTGAGGACGTCCTCGAAGGTTCAGCGGATGCCGAACTGGCGCAGCACGTAAACCAGTGCGCCGGATGCCGCGCTGCGCTGGAGCGCGCGCAAGTGGCCGCGACGATTTTGCGCGCGGCAGAAGAGCCTGCACGTGAGCCTGACGGCCGATTTGTGGCCCGCGTGATGGCGCGCATTCGCAGCGAAGAGGAAGTACGCGCCACCGCGGGCGCGTTCTGGGTTCCGGTGCAGACGCTGGCATCGCGCTTGGCGCTGGCGGCGAGCATGGCGCTGCTACTGCTGTCGTTCTACGTGTACAAAACGACGCCGCGTCAGGTGGCGCAGCAACCCGCGCGAACGGAAGCGACTGCGACGGCGGATTTCCCGCAGCCTCCTGCGCAGCCCGCGGATAAAGATGAGGTTCTGGCCTCGCTTTCCGGGTCGCAATATGGATACTAATCAAGCCAATCGCAAGGCGATGGTGTGGCTGGTGGTGGTGTTTGTGCTGGGCGTCGCGCTCGGCGTTTTGGGTACGTATGTCGTTACGACGCGCGTCTTCGCGCGCGGCCAAGAGCAGCGCACTCCGGCTGCCCAGCGCGCGCACTACGTGGATCGTTTGAACCATGAACTGAACCTGACCGACGAGCAGCAGAAACAGATCGACGCCATTATCGCCAGCGTGCAGACGCGCTACGACGCGATCCATCAATCGGTGATTCCGCAATTCGAGCAAGCGCGGCAGGATGGGCGCGCGCAGATTCGCCAGATCCTCACGCCCGAGCAGCGGCCGAAATTCGACGATTTCATGAAGCGTGTGGACGAAGAGCGCAAGGCTCACGAAGCTGCCGGCGGACACTAGCTCCGGCTTCCTTCCGCATCCGCAATCGTGATACTTACTTAACGACGGAATTTCCGTGGTGTCGCGGCGCAGCTGCATCCGCGGCGAAAGGTTTTAGAGACACCGATGCCTGAGCAACCTGCCACGACGCTTGCCCCCGGCAAAGATCCAAGCGCGCTCGTCCCCGTGATTCGTATCGAGAATGTCCACAAGACCTACGACCTGGGCGAAATCCAGGTGCACGCCCTGCGCGGCATTAGCTTCACGATCGCAACCGGGGAATTTGTGGCCGTGATGGGAGCATCGGGCTCGGGCAAATCCACGCTGATGAATATTCTTGGCTGCCTGGATAAGCCGACGCGCGGGCACTATTTTCTCGATGGGATCGACGTCTCCGGAATGTCCAAGACGGATCTGGCGCACATCCGCAATCGCAAGCTGGGCTTCGTGTTTCAGCAATTCAATCTGCTTTCGCGCACGTCGGCGCTGGAGAACGTGGAATTGCCCACGGTGTATGCGGGCATACCCAAAGAGGAGCGCGAGGCGCGCGCGCGCGATGCGCTGGCGAAGGTGGGCTTGATGGATCGCGCGGATCACCACCCAAGTCAGCTTTCCGGCGGGCAACAGCAACGCGTGGCCATCGCTCGCGCACTGGTGAATCGCCCGGCGATTCTGCTGGCCGATGAGCCGACGGGGAATCTCGATAGCCGCACTTCAGTTGAGATCATGGAAATTCTGCAGGACTTGAACGAAAAAGAGGGGCTGACCGTTGTGATGGTGACGCACGAACCGGATATCGCGCAATATGCCAAGCGCACGCTGGAATTTCGCGACGGCAAATTGCGGCGCGATCAGTCGGTCACCGGCCGGCTTTTGGCTCGCGAGGTGCTGCCCACGCTGCCGACGCTCGACGAAGAAGCCGCGGCGGACGCGATCGCCGACGCCACGGCAGCCGATGCCGCGTCTCACGCCGGAACACCGCCATCATCTTCGTCGGATTGACGCGCACCTTTCCGAGCGTTTCAGATGATGCTGGGATCACAATAGGTACAGGTGGGTTTATCTGAATTTAAGCCGAACGGAATGACGCTTTGAAGCAAGTGCGAAAAGTCGACGCTAGGAGACGAGCGACCCGAAACGCTGTGAGAGGGCTCCTGGAAAAATTGATATCCGGCGATATAGAAGTTTATGTTGGTTACCGCCAGCTCTACGGATTTTGGTGCAGCAACAATGCCGCAGTTCAGGAACTGCGACCACTCTTCCGTATACCCGGGATTGAACCAGACGGAATGTTATCGGTAGACGACAATTTTAATTCGAAAGTGCGTGGGCTGGCAGAGAGCATAATTCCTTACTTCGAGGTTGGCGGGGCGGCCTAATTCTCGAGGCCTAACGAGCGGATTTTGTTCAGCAGCGTTTTGTAGGAGACGCCGAGCTGTTCGGCGGCGCGGGATTTGTTCCATTTTGTGGAGCGCAGCGCGGCTTCGATCTTGTAGCGTTCCACGTGGGCGACCGCGCGCGAGGCCACTTCGTCCAGAGGGCCGGCCCAATCGAAATTGTCGTCGAGCATCGCGCCGGGGATTTGCCCCGATGCAGGGCGCGGGCCGGGGAGCTGCAGCGATTCCGGGCCGATCAAATCGGTGTCCGAGAGGATTGCCGCGCGCTCGATCGTGTTTTGTAGTTCGCGGACGTTGCCGGGCCACGCGTATGCGGCGAGCGCCGCGCGCGCTTCCGGCGAAAGCGCCAGGCCGGGCTTGCGAAATTCGCGGCGGAATCGCTCGAGGAAATGGTCGGCCAGAAGCACGACGTCGTTGTCGCGTTCGGAAAGCGGCGGAATCGTGATGGGCACCGCGGCGATGCGAAAGTAGAGATCTTCGCGGAACGTCTTGGCGTTGATGGCGATGCGCAGATCTTTATTTGTAGCGGCCAGAATGCGCACGTCCACGTCGATGGCTTGCGTTCCGCCGACGCGATCGAAGCGCTTTTCTTCGAGCACGCGCAGCAGTTTGGCCTGCGTGGCCAGGGGCAACTCCGCGATTTCATCCAGAAAAATCGTGCCGCGGTGCGCCAATTCCATTTTGCCGATTTTGCGTGCGCCGGCTCCGGTGTATGCGCCGCGCTCATGCCCGAAAAGCTCGTTTTCCACCAAGCCTTCGGGAATCGCCGCGCAATTCAGCGCGACGAAGGGAAGCTCGCGCCGCGAAGAAAGATGATGTATAGCGCGCGCAAAAAGTTCCTTGCCCGTGCCGCTATTGCCCAGCAGCAGCACCGTGGAATCGGTGGCGGCGACGCGTTGCGCTTGCTGCGTGGCTTCGCGCATCGCGGCGGATTCGCCCACGATGCGGGGAAATCCGTAGCGTGCGGCGTACTCCTC
>JBEKDK010000128.1:0-8376 GCA_050014395.1 Candidatus Acidiferrales bacterium
GTAAAGCAGGCCGAGCGGAATGCGGTCTCCCCACTCGAACGCCTTTTCAAACGCAGCGCGCATGTCGCCGGTGTGGTAACCGACTTCGTCCTCGAGTTTGTAGACCCGCTTCTTGAAGAACTGATAGGTGTTGAGTTTGTTGTACGTGACGCAGGGGCTGAACACATCGATCAGCGCGAAGCCTTTGTGCTGGATGCCGCTGGCGATCAGATCGGCCATGTGATTGGGCTCGCCGGAAAAAGCGCGCGCGACATACGTGGCGCCGGAAACCAGCGCCAGCGCAAGCGGATTGATCGGAAACTCCACATTGCCGCGCGGCGTGGATTTCGTGCGCATTTCCTTCGACGTTGTGGGCGAAGCCTGGCCGGTGGTGAGCCCGTAAATCTGATTGTTCATCACCACATAAGTGATATCGAGATTGCGGCGCATGGCGTGAATGAAGTGGCCGATGCCAATTCCGTAGCCATCGCCATCGCCGCCCGTGATCACCACCTTCAGCGAGGTGTTCGCCAAGTGAATGCCCGACGCCACGGCCACTGCGCGCCCGTGCAGCGAGTGCACGCCGTATGCATGGATAAATCCCGGCAAGTTCGACGAGCAGCCAATCCCGGAGACGATCACCAGGTCCTTCGGTGCGACGCCTGCTTTCGCGGCGCCCATCTTCACCGACTTCAGTACGCCGAAGTCTCCGCATCCAGGGCACCAATCCGGATCCACCGGTCCAGAGAAAGTTTCGATCGGAAGTTCAATGATTGTGGCCATTGCAATCCTCCTCGACTTCCGTTTACGCGATCGCCTGCCAGGAATGCGTGGAACCGGTCTCTACGCCCACACGCAACTCGCCGCGCTTTTCACCAGAATCGCGGTTCACGATCTCGATGCGCCAGATCTGTTCGCCGGCTCCATTGCCCGCAGCCTTCTCCAGGCGCCCGGGCCGCAAATCTTCGCCCAGGTGCACGCGCACGTAGTGGTAAGCGATCTCGCTCGCTTCTTCCTGCGTGACGTCCAGCGAGTGCGCGCGCCCCGCCAAGATCGCGCGCACGCGATCGACGATTTGCAGCGGCTCAAACGGCTCTCCGTCGTACTTCAAGTAGTGATCGCTCACGCTGAAGCCCGTTTCGGCGCGCAAGTGCCGCGCGAACTGGCCCGTTGCATTGGCTTCAATACAGATCGTGCGCTTCGCGCGGCTCAGAATTTCTTTGGCTTCGCGCGCATGGAACGGCAGCAGATATTTGAAGTGCAGTTGGTTCGCGCGCACGCCTGCCGCAGCCAGCAGCGCGATCGCTTCATGAACCACGCCGCGCGACGAGCCCCAGCTGATCAGCGTGACTTCCGCATCCGAGGGACCTTCGAGCTTCGGCGCCGGCAAATCCTTCATCAGCGTGTCCATTTTCTTCATGCGCTTTTCTGAGATTTTTCGCCGCAGCGCGGTGTTCGTGAAAATGTCGCTGATCAGCACGCCCTCTTCGTCGTGGTCGTCGCTGGGTGCGACGTGAATGGTATTCGCCGTGCCGGGCAGCGCGCGCGGAGAAACGCCATCCTTCGTGAACGCGTAGCGCTTGTATCTGCCCTTCGCCGTATCCCAAGAGGTGACCAGCGCGCCGCGATCGATCGGAACTTCGGCGGGCATTTCGTCGGGCTCGATCGTTTCGGGATGTTCGGAGAGCAGTAGGTCCGAAATCAGAATCACCGGCAGCTGATACTTATCGGCCAGATTGAATGCTTCAACGGTGCTGGCGTAGCAATCGGCCACGTCGCTCGGCGCGATGATCACGCGCGGAAAATCGCCTTGCGAGGCGCCGTAAACCTGATTCAAGTCGGCCTGCTCGGTTTTCGTCGGAATGCCCGTGGATGGACCGCCGCGCTGCACTTCCACGATCACCACGGGCGCTTCGATCATTCCCGCCAAGCCGATCGCTTCGGTCATCAGCGCGAATCCGCCGCCTGACGTGCCGCACATCGAGCGCACTCCGGCATAGCCGGCGCCGATGGCCATGTTGGCGACGGCCAGCTCGTCTTCGCCTTGCTTCACCACGACGCCACAGCGCTCGGCGTGCGTCGCCATCCAATGCAAAATTGCGGAGGCCGGTGTCATGGGATAGGCCGAATAGAAACGGCATCCCGCGGCGACAGCGGAAATCGCAAACGCTTCGTTGCCCGTCAAGAACGGCCGACGCTTGCGCGTGAAATTCCATTTGACCGCCAGCGGTTTGAAATTTGCTTTCGCGTAATCGTATCCAGCGCGCGCCAAATTCACGTTCTGATCCACCACGGGCTTACCTTTGTGCGCGAACGTTTCGCCCAGCACTTCCGCGATCACGTCGAATTCCAGGCCGCCCAGAAACAGCAGCGCGCCCAATGCCACGGTGTTCTGCATCACTGGCTGCATTGGACCAAATGGTTTGGTGAGCGCGCCGATGGGCAGCGGCGCTTGCGTGACGCCTTCGCGCAGCGCGATGTTGCATTTCAGCTTATCGGAATTGAACATCACCACGCCGCCGGAGACCACTTCAGGCGCGTGCCGCTCGATCGAATCTTGATTCAACGCGATCAGCACGTTCAGATGGTCGCCGTGCGAATAGACTTTTTCTTGCCCCAATCGCACGCGCAGCCAAATGTGTCCGCCGCGAATCACCGATTGATAGCTGTTGTAAGCGCTGACGTACAGGCCCAGGCGCGATGCGGTTTTCGCGAGTGTGTCGCCCGCTTTGTCCAGACCGTCTCCCGCCGCACCGCCGATGCCGATTTGCAAATCGCCCATGGCCAGATCCTCCGCAAGGCAGACGTATAGGGGGAGGATTCTACGCCTGAAGCAAGCAGATGGGTAGAGAATACGAAAAGAAAATCAACAATCTCGGATAAAAAATTCAGTAGCGGTCATCTGTCAAATATCAAAGCGGTAAGAACTTCGCGGATACACAAGTATAGCGCATGAATCGCGATACGGCTTACATGGCGCCGATCGACGTCAGGACGCTAGAATCTCGCCCGGCGTGAACTCCTCGATCAGCTCATCGATTTCGTGGTGCTGGGCCGGGGTCACTTTTGAAAACGTGATGCTCGTGCCGTTGGCGCCTGAAAAACGCACAAGGCCATCCAGCTCGGCCGCGTGGTGCGCGCAGATCTTTACGTGCACCACCGCGCCCACCGGCAGCTGTTCGGCCATCAGAAACATTCCGTGTTGGTCGAAATTGCCAACGGCGCAATCACAGCGCTTATCCAAGTCGCTGGTGTGAAGCTCAACTGGGCAATGAAACTGCGTGCGGAGCAATCGATGCAGACTGGGTCCCTCCACGGGGGCCTCCTCATCCGCCCGATCTACATCGGGCCTAGGGAATCCGTGGTGGCGGCGTATTTCGACTGGGAAGTACGCTCGTCGCTACGACCAAAGTGTACTCCCTCGACGCCAGGATTGCCATTCCCAAGCTGGCCGCAGGTGCCAGGCCTGTGCAAATCTCAGTCCAAGGCGCCGGCCGAGCGCCAGCGCACCTCTTCGATCGGGCCGACGATGAACACGTAGTTTATGGCGGCAAACACGGCGATGATCGCGGTGGCAGTAAACGCCCAGAAGAAGCGCCCGGTGTGGTTAAGGATGATGCCTGTCAGCGCGCCGGTTACGATGCCCGCCATATTGCCGATGAAGTTCTGAAAGCCGGTCCATTTGCCGGCGGCTTTCGGACCGGCCAGCGCCTGCGTGATCGCCCAAGTGTTTGAGGCGGAAACGCCGTACGCCGCGCCGGCCAGCAGCAACAACGGAATCGCGAGCTTTGCCCCGGCCACCACCCCGCCAACCAGAAAAACGGCGGACAAAAGCATGCCCGCGGTCATGAATCCCTTGCGCACTACGGTCGGCGCGCGGCCCGCGGCGATCCAGCGATCGGAAAGCCAGCCGCAAACCGTCGCGAATACGGAACTCATCAGGTAAACCAGCGCGCCGAACACAACCATTCTTTTCGTCGGCAAGTGACGCTCGCGCGTCAAATAATACGGCAGCCAGACGATCAGAAAATATGAGACGTAGTTCACGCAAAACAGGCCCCCGCACGAACCCCACAGCGAGCGCTGCTCCAGAATTTCCCAAATCCCAGGACCTAAATGCTTGCCCTCCACACCTTCCAAGCTCGGCCCGCGCGGCATAAACACAAACCAAGTAGGCACCCACAGCATGCTCACCAATCCCAGTACGATAAAAAATGGCCGCCAACCGAATCTGGCCATCAGCACTCCGCCGGCCAGCAAACCCAGCGCCGGGCCCAGCGACACCCCAGCCGCAATCACCGAATTGGCGAAGCCCCTGCGGTATTCCGGGAGATGATTCGCGAAAATTTTCGAGTACGATGGATAGGCCACCGATTCGCCCATCCCCAGCAGCAAGCGCGCCGCGAACAATCCCACAAGGCCATGCGCGAATCCCGTGATCGAAGTTGCCGCGGACCACAGCAGAAATCCGATGGCCATCACCCAGTTGACGTTGAAACGATCCACCAGCAAGCCGGAAACCAGTTGGAACGACGCGTATGTCCAGAAGAATGCCGAAAGCAGTAGCCCGAGCTGCGCTGGTGAAATGCGGAGTTCGTCTTGAATCCTGGACGCGGCGATCGAAAGGTTGCCGCGATCGATGTAATTGATGAGCACGGAGATGACCAGCAGCACGACGACGACGCCCATCCCGCGCGCGATTTTCTTGTCGTCGAGTGGCTGCCCGCTCTCCATGCTCACTCCTCGCCGGAACATATCGGTGGCCGGTCTGCGCGGCGCGCAGTGGCGCAGATATTACCGCGGCACGATCACGAATACACGGACTGCGCCGCCCGAACCGCCTTCGAGCTTGATCGGCGCGGCGATCACGAATCCGCCCGCTTCCGGCAACCCGCGCATATCGCTGAGGTTTTCAAGAATGAAAATATTCTGGCTCAGTATGGTGTGGTGCACGACGTGGTCCGTCGAAGGCCCATAATCCACGGCGAGAGTATCCAGGCCGATCCCGCTCACGCCCCGACTCACCAATAGCTTCGCCGCTTCAGCGGAATATCCAGGGAAATGCATCGTGCCGCTCGCATCGGTATTCCGATAGCGCGCCTCATCCGGCCAGCGTTTCGCCCAACCGGTATTCAGCAGCACAATCGCACCCGCGGGAATTGTTCCGTGCGCAGATTCCCAGCGCTCAATGCTTACAGCGGGCAATTGGTAATCGGGATTTTTCGCCACGTCGGCGCTCGCGTCGATCACCACCGCCGGCCCGAAAAAGTGATCCGCCGGAATCTGGTCGAGCGTTTCTTTCCCCTCCGCGAAGTGCGCCGGTGCGTCCATGTGCGTGCCGTAGTGCTCGTACAAGGTGAACGTGCGCGCGAAGTGCCCGTTCTTCGCGACCGTAGCATTCACCGTGGCCTCAAACGTCGCCGGCGATCCCGGCCACGAAGGCAGCCCTGCCGCGATCGCATACGTCAGATCCACCACGCGCGTCTTCCCGGACGCGATTCCGCCCAGCAAGCTATCGCTCATCATCGGTCGCGCAGTCTGGCTCGCCCCAGGCTGCGGCTGCTTCGCGATCGCCGCCGCGCCCGCGCCTCCCGCCAGCGCAATGCAAACGAGCACAATTTTCGTTCGGCCAAATTTCCAGCGCACGGTCCGCCTCCTCACTACAAATTTCGGTGCTAGTAGCTCGTCTGAAACATCCCGGCCGCTTGCGGAAACATATAATCCTGCGAAGTCCATTTCACGAACCGCGCCGGCGGAACGCTCATGCAGCCAATACCCACGGCCATAATTCCCGTATCCTTCGCGGCCTGCGTGGAGAGGCTTGGAAACCAAGTCGTCCCGTCCACCGATTCCATCACGGTGACCTGATCCGCGTCCCAGCACATCGTCAGCGTTTTCGGATATCCCAAGTCCGGGCTAACCGTATTTTCTGGAAGAGATCCTCTCTGCCCCATACCCGCGACGATCACCACAGGCTGAATCGCGCCGGAACCATCGACCGGAAGTGGATTGGTCTTTGAGACGGCCGCCGGCGACGTCGCGGGCGCCTGCACCGGGCCGGTAAGAATGATCACCGGCTGATTCGCGCCGGAACCATCCACCTTCATAGCGTTCTTGCTCGTCACCGACACCAGATAAGATTTTGTGCGATCCGCGATCTTCACGTGAGCGTCGTTCTTTTCGCTCATGCTTTCATTCTTCGCTGGCGCCGCAGTCGTGGCCGCGGTCGTATCCGTTGTTGTGGCGGAGCTGGTAGCCTGCGGACCCGCCGCGTTTGTAACCATCCGTCCCACCCAAACGGCGCCGCCGCCCAGAACGAAGCATACGACTCCGGTCATAAACAACAGTCGCGCATGCGTTTTCATCGTGTTCCCCCTTTATTGAAATCCAATGAGCCGCGCCATTCTATCGGACCCCGGGGAATTCAGGGAAATAGAGTTGTGCATCAGGCGCGCTGCGCCCGAAGGCCGCATTGGGGGTGAATTTCAGACTAAACGGGGAGAACGGGAGCGGGTGCGACGGCCGTGACAGAGATGGGTATTTCGAGGGTAACGCTCGCGCCGTAGGGACGGCGGCTGGCCAACGTGATTTCCCCGCCGCATTCCTGCGTGATGCCGTAGCAAATGCTCAGGCCCAGGCCTGTGCCTTTGCCGACGGCCTTGGTGGTGTAAAACGGATCGAACGCTCGATTCAAATCTGTGAAGCCGGGCCCCGAATCCTCGAACTGGACGACGACGCGCCCGCCGTGGCGCGCGGCGCTGATGCGAATCTCGCGCTCTTTGCTTTCTTCCACCGCGTCGATCGCATTGTTCAAAATGTTCAGCAGCACCTGTTTCAGCTCGTCTTCGCCGATGCCGAGCGGCGGGAGCGCGGGCTCAATCTCGATGCTCATCTGAATGTTGAATTTCCGCACGTGGTACTCGCGCAGTTGAACGACGTCGTGCAACGTCGATTCCAAATCGGCGGCCTGCGTGGCGGGATTGTTTTGCCGCGCGAAGCGCAGCAGCCCTTCGACAATGCGCTTCATGCGCCGCGCTTCATTTCCCAATTTCTGCACGCGCTTCAGCGCCTCCGGCTTTTCGACTTCCTCTGCGAGCAGCTCCGAATATCCCAGAACGCCCATCAACGGGTTATTGAGTTCATGCGCCACGCCGGCAACCAGTTGCCCCAGCGCGGCGAGCTTCTCGGAGCGCACCAGGCGATGAAGCAGCCGAGTATTGTCCATGGTCACGGCCAGATCGTTGGCCAAAAGTTCCAGCGTCACGCATTCCGAGGATCCGGCCACAGTCTCATCGTCCGCGCCGCCCAGCCAGAGGCACCCAAGATGCGAGCCGCGGCTTGACACCAACGGAATCACAATGCTTCCGCCATTCTCCGAAGTTCGGTAGCAATTATTGCCGACTTGTTCCCCGCTGCAGCACATGGCGCGCAGCTTTTCGGTGGTGCAACCGGCGGCTCGCTCGCGCATCGATTCCGCTTCCGCCAGCGTGTATCCGCTGCATCCGGCCAGTTGCACGGGGCCGCTTTCGCTGGCAATCATCAGCGCGGCACGCCGGTAGCTGGTGAAGTCCGTAATTGCCGAAGTAATTTCGCTGCACAGCGCCGTGGGATCTTTGCCGGCCAGAAGGCGCGAAGTGATCTGCGAAAGGCTCACGAAGAGCCGGTTTTCAGCATGCTCCCGCTTGTGCGCCAGTTCGATGATTCCCGATTTGTCTTCGAGCGCCGCCAGCACCATGCCGAATGCCACGACGAACTTCGGGACGTTCCAAAGCTCCGGATTCATTTGCAGTGAAGGAGCGAGCGAGCCGACGGCCGTGGCGACCGGCCAAACCAAGCCCCAGGCAAGAAATCCGCTCGTCACCACAGTTACGCCCGGCGTGAGGCGCGGATAGCGATACCAGAAGAAGACTCCGCTGAGGAAGAAGCTGAGCGACAATATCGCACTGACCGCAAAAACGGGATCGCCGAAAAGCTGGTCGCGAATCGCTATGATGCCGGCGAGCGCCAGCGTCGCAGCCAGGCCGATGTAAAGAACCGGCCGCTCCCGCAGCGCCAAGAGCGCGCTGACGATGGCACCGCCAAAACCGACGGCCAGCACCAGGGCCAGAGTTCGGGGGATATTCCAGCCGAAAGTGAACGCCACGGCATGAAACGCCACCGGGATGCCAAGCGCGGCAAGAAGCGCCCAGCGCTTCCGGCGATTCTCGACGTCCCGCATCATGGATACGATAAATATGATTCCAGCGATTTCAAGCGCGCCGATATCGATCGACTCGATGATCTTTTCGAGCGTGCCCGCGTGAGTCTCGAAACCTCCGATGAAGAAATGAAGGAAGATTAGCGCCCAGGCGTAGGTCCAGAGCCTCAACCGGACCGAGGGGGCATGTTTTCGCAGCG
>JBEKDK010000129.1:0-8180 GCA_050014395.1 Candidatus Acidiferrales bacterium
TTCAACACCCCGACGATCTGCTCGTCACTAAAGCGGCTCCTCTTCATGGTGCTTCTCCTCTCGTGGTCTTATACCCGGAGAAGCTAACTTTTGGCTGGACTAAATTTCGGGGAGCAGGTCACAGCCAGACGTATGGGTCATGGTCGGCGTTGATATCCACCTTGGTGGAGAGCATGACTACCTCGGCCCCAGTCAAGTGTTGGCGGGAACGGTCAATCACCTCAATCCGGATGAGGAGCCAGTACACGTGCGATTGGTGGGAATCTATCTCGATTACGAGATTGATGACCGGGTTAAGGTCTCTGGGACAACTGGGACTTTCTCATTGGCGGGTAACAATCCTGGCGGAAAATTTCTGCTAGTTACGACGGGACGCAAAGGTGTGCTGGACATCAGAGAAATTGATATTCCGGCGAAGAGTCCTGTCATCATCGATGTGAGCGAGCCAAGTGTCCCGCCACCGGTGATCCCTTGAGGGGTGATCGCTGCAATTTCGAACCGACGGCCTCCACGGCGGCTCGTCTGTGACGACGAACGATTACTTCTTCGAGGGGTTGAGGGAGATGTGAAGCTCGGCGGAGAGCAGGTAGGGATCGAAGGGGCTGCAGGCGAAGTAGCGGCCGGCGACTTCGATGGTGGGGACTTTGCGGCGGCCGGCGTTGACGCGAAGGACCAGGTCTTCGGCGTCGGGGTCTTCGTCGACGTCGATTTCGCGATAGGCTACGCCGCGCTCGCGCAGGAATTGTTTCGCGCGATGGCAATCGGAGCACCACGTCGTTGTATACATTACGATTTCTTCCACGCTTGGCCTCAAATCCAATTCCAATTTATTTTCTCGCCGCGCACGAGCGATTGCCAGCGGCGGGCGGACGAAATGCGCCGATCAGTTACACATTGATTGGATGCTGCCGGTGAAAGCGCGATGCGGACGATGATGGGTGGTGCGGATTACGCTTCGACGCCAGCGGGAGCGGCGGCGGCTGTGGCTCCGGCAGCGGCCCCCGTGGCAGTTTTGATTCGCGCTTCGGCGCGTGCGAGTTCGACGAGCAGCTCGTCCCAATTCGTTGAAGCGTCGCCGGGGCCGACCAGGAGTTTGCGGACGCGATCGGCGTCGGCGCGAGCGGCGGCAACGTCAATTTCGTCCGCGCGCTCGGCGGCATCGGCGAGGACGATGACGCGATCGGGCAAAACTTCGGCGAGTCCGCCGATCACGGCGATGAAAATTGTTTCCGCGCCCTGCTTGTAGCTGAGCGCGTTGATGCCCAGTTCGGTGAGCAGCGGCGTGTGGCCCGGCAGAATGCCGAGATAGCCATCGCGGCCGGGCACTTGCACTTCAGCGACGCTTTCGTGAACGACGCTGCGTTCGAGCGTGACGACTTCGAGTTGGAGTGCTTCCGCCATTGCGTTCGTTCTTGTCTTGTTCGCTCCGGGGCTGGCGCGCTATGCGCTGGCCGCCATTTTTTCTGCTTTTGCGAGGGCTTCCTCGATCGTGCCGACCATGTAAAAGGCCTGCTCGGGAACCGCGTCGTGTTTTCCGGAAACGATTTCTTTGAAGCCGCGAATGGTGTCCGCGATTTTCACGTATTTGCCTTCGAGGCCGGTGAACTGCGCGGCGACGAACATCGGCTGCGAAAGGAATTTTTCGATTTTGCGCGCGCGAGAAACGGAGAGCTTGTCTTCGTCGGAAAGCTCTTCGATTCCAAGGATGGCGATGATGTCCTGCAAATCCTTGTAGCGCTGCAGCACCAGCTTCACGGAGCGCGCCACGGCGTAGTGATCGTCGCCGACGATGCGCGGATCGAGAATGCGCGACGAGCTGGCCAGCGGATCGACGGCGGGATAAATGCCGCGCTCAACAATTTGCCGGCTGAGGTTCGTGGTGGCATCCAGGTGCGCGAACGTGGCGGCCGGCGCGGGATCGGTGTAATCGTCGGCGGGCACGTAAATGGCCTGCACAGATGTGATCGAGCCGCGCTTGGTGGAGGTGATGCGTTCTTCGAGCTCGCCGATTTCCGTGTTCAGATTGGGCTGGTAGCCGACGGCCGAAGGCATGCGGCCGAGCAGCGCGGAAACTTCGGAGCCGGCCTGCACGAATCGGAAAATGTTGTCGATGAAGAGCAGAACGTCCAGGCCTTCTTCATCGCGGAAATATTCGGCAACGGTGAGGCCCGTCAATCCGACGCGCAGGCGCGCGCCGGGCGGCTCCGTCATCTGCCCATAGATCAGCGCGGCGCGCGATTTTTCGGAATCGCCCGCGACGACCACTTTCGATTCCTGCATTTCGAGCCACAAATCGTTGCCCTCGCGCGTGCGTTCG
The DNA here is from genome assembly GCA_050014395.1 of Candidatus Acidiferrales bacterium. GTDB lineage: Bacteria > Acidobacteriota > Terriglobia > Acidiferrales > UBA7541 > DASPOJ01. Next base: position 2,318 of record JBEKDK010000129.1, read on the forward strand.
CCCACGCCGGCGAAAACGGAAACGCCGCCGTGCTGCATCGCGACGTTGTGGATCAGCTCCTGAATCAGCACGGTTTTGCCGACGCCGGCGCCCCCGAACAGGCCGATTTTGCCGCCCTTCAGATAAGGCTCGATGAGGTCCACGACCTTGATGCCAGTCTCAAACATTTCAAGATTTGTGGATTGGTCCGCGAGCGAGGGCGCGGGGCGATGGATGGGATAGAGTTTTTCGCACTTCACCGGGCCGAGATTATCCACCGGCTCGCCGAGGACGTTGATCACGCGGCCGAGCGTGCCGCGGCCCACGGGCACGGAAATTTCCTCGCCGAGGTCGTAGGTCTTCATGCCGCGCACCACGCCCTCGGTGGGCTTCATGGCGACGGTGCGGACGCGGCCTTCGCCCAAGTGCTGCTCGACTTCGGCGATGATGTCGAGCGGCTCGGGCACGTCAAAGCCTTCGCTGGTGATGCGCACGGCGTTGTAAATTTCCGGCAGATGGTGCTCGGGAAATTCAACGTCAACGACCGGGCCGATCACCTGCACCACGCGACCGACAAATTTTGTCTGCTTTGCGTCCTGAGTATCCTGGGCCATTGCTTGCTCCTTCTCCTCGAACGTCACTCCGCTACGATCGAACCACTGACCACTTCGATGATTTCTCTGGTGATGGCCGCCTGGCGGACCTTGTTCATGTGCAGCGTGAGTTGATCGATCACATCTTCGGCGTTGTTGGTGGCGGAATCCATGGCCGTCATGCGCGCGGCGTGCTCTGCGGCGGAGGATTCGGCCAACATGCGATAGATTTGGGTTTCCACGTAGCGCGGCACCAATTGACTGAAAATTTCTTCCGGCGGCTGCTCGTAAAGAAAATCCACTTGGGTCGCCGCGCTTGCGGCAGCGGCAGCACCCGGAGCACCGGCCGCGGCGGGCGCGGGCTCCACTTCGAGCGGCAGCAATCGTTCAACGCGCTGGACCGGCGTGAGAATGGTTTTGAACTCGTTGTAGATCAGATAGACGGCGTCGATTTCCGCAGCGTCGTAAAGCCCCATCACGACACGCGCGATTTCCGCGGCTTTGGCGCGATCGGCCAGCGTGGTGACGTCGATATATTCGCCGGCCAGCTTGCCGTAGCGTTTGCGCAGGGCGTCGCGGCTCTTTTTCCCGAGCGCGATCAATTGAATTTCGCGGTCGCTGTGTTCGGCGAGAAATTCAAACGCGCGGCGCAGGATATTGGCGTTGAAACCGCCGGCCAGGCCGCGCTCTCCCGCGGTGACGAGCACAAGCACTTTGCGCTCGGGCCGGCGCCGCAGCAGCGGATGCAAATGCTCTTCGTCCACATCCACCAGATGGGCCATCGCGGAGCGCAGCACTTCGCGCAGCGCTGCCGCGTAGGGGCGCATGGCGATCACCCGTTCCTGCGCGCGGCGCAAGCGCGACGCGGCGACAAATTTCATCGCGCGCGTGATCTGCTGCGTATTCTTCACGGAGCGGATGCGGCGCCGAAAATCGAGCAGCGTAGCCATAGTAGATCGTGCGAACTCGAACTACTTCGCTGGAACCTTCTCCTTATCGGCTTTGAAGCGCTCTTTGAATTCGACGATCGCGGTCTTCAGCGATTCGCGCGTGGCGTCGTCGATCTGCTTCTTCGCGGCGATCTGCGCGAGAAGCGAGCCGTACTTCGAATCCATGAATGCGATCAGATCGTGCTCGAAGCGGCCGATATCCGGCACTTCGATATCGTCCAGATAGCCGCCGGTGCCGGCGAATATAACCAACACCTGCTTTTCGATGGGCAGCGGTGAAAACTGACCCTGTTTGAGAAGTTCGGTGAGCCGCTCGCCGCGGGCCAATTGCGCCTTGGTGGCCTTATCGAGCTGCTCTGCGCCGAACTGCGCGAAGGCCGCGAGTTCGCGATACTGCGCAAGATCCAAACGCAGCGAACCCGCCACCTGGCGCATGGCTTTGATCTGCGCGTTGCCGCCGACGCGGCTGACGGAAAGGCCGACGTTGATGGCCGGGCGAATGCCGCTATTGAACAAATCGGCTTCCAGATAAATTTGGCCGTCGGTGATGGAGATGACGTTGGTCGGAATGTAAGCGGAAACGTCTCCGGCCTGCGTTTCGATCACGGGCAGCGCGGTGAGCGAACCGCCGCCGAGCTTATCGTTCAGCTTCGCGGCGCGCTCGAGCAATCGCGAGTGGAGATAGAAAACGTCGCCGGGAAAAGCTTCGCGGCCGGGCGGGCGGCGCAGAAGCAGAGAAATTTCGCGATAGGCCTGCGCGTGTTTCGAGAGGTCGTCGTAGAAGCAAACGGCGTGGCGCGCGGTATCGCGGAAATATTCGCCGATGGCGCAGGCCACATACGGCGCGATGTATTGCATGGTGGCGGGCTCGGTGGCGGAAACGGCGACGACGACGGTGTATTCCATCGCGCCGGCGTCGGTGAGCGTCTTCACCACCTGCGCGATGGTCGAGCGCTTTTGCCCGATCGCGCAGTAGATGCAAATCATGTCGCCGCCCTTCTGGTTCAAAATCGTGTCCAGAATGATGGCGGTCTTGCCGGTTTGGCGGTCGCCGATGATCAGCTCGCGCTGGCCGCGGCCGATGGGAATCATCGAGTCGATGGCCTTGATGCCGGTCTGCAGCGGCTCGCGCACGGGTTGCCGATCGACAACGCCCGGCGCCAAGCGCTCGATGGGGATGCGCTTGTCCGCGGTGATCGGGCCTTTGCCATCGAGCGCAACGCCCAGCGGATTGACGACGCGGCCTACCATGGCTTCTCCGACGGGCGCCGACATAATCGTGCCGGTGCGCTTGACGACGTCGCCTTCTTCGATCGCGGTGTACTCGCCGAGGAGCACGACGCCGACTTGATCTTCTTCGAGGTTGAGAGCGATGCCGAAGACGTCGTGTGGAAACGTGAGCAATTCGCCGGACATCACTTTGTCCAGGCCATAGACGCGCGCGATGCCATCGCCGACCGACAGCACCGAGCCGACTTCATCGACTGTCACCGACTGCTCGTAATTTTCGATCTGGGCCTTCAGAAGCTTGGTGATTTCGTCCGCTTTAATGGGGGGCATCCGTGCTCCTATTCCGAAGCCAATCGCGCGCGCAATCGATCGAGCTGCGCGCGCACTGAACCGTCATAAATCGTCGAGCCAATGCGAACCCGCGCGCCGCCGACGAGCACGGGGTCCACACGATAATGCGCTTCCACCGTGCCGCCGGTCATGCGTTCAAGCGCGCGAATCAGATCCGCTCGCTCGGCATCGGGCAGCTCCGCGCCGCTGGAGACTTCAGCGCGCGACAACCCAAGTTGCGAATCGAGCAGCGCCTGGTAGGCGAACTCAATTTCGGGCAGCAGCGTCGCGCGGCGGTGGTCCACCAGCAACATCATGAAATTGCGCACGGTGCGGCTGGAGCCCAGGCGCCCGACCAAGCTTTCGATCACGGCGTGCTTGCCGGCGCGCGGCACCGCGGGATTCGCCAGCAATTGGCGCAGCTCCGGCGATTCGTCGATCACGCCGGCGAACGCGGCCAGCTCTTCCTTCACTTGCGGCGCGGTGTTGCGCTCGAGAGCCACTTCGGCCAGGGCCGCGGCGTATCGCTGCGCCAGGGCTTTCATTGTTTGGCGCTCCCAAGCTGCGCGATAAACGATCGAAACAGCGCGGCGCGCGCCACTTGATTCGCGGGCAAGCCGGCGCGCAAATCCTTTTCAGCCGCTTCGATCGCCATTTGCGCGGCGATCGCCCGGAGTTGATGGCGGGTAAAGCGTTCGGAAGCTTCAATCTCGAATTCCGCGGCGCGGTCGATGCGTTCGATTTCGCGCTGGCCTGATTCCACTTGGCGCTGGGCTTCCGCTACGGCTTCCTGCGCGCTTTCGTCGCGCAACCGAACGATTTCGCTGTCCAGGTGCGCGATTTGATCTTCGATTTGGCGCAGTTCGCGCTCCGCATCGGCTTTGGCCGCGGCAGCTTCGCGAATCGCGCGGCCAGTTTCGGCGCCACGAGCGCGGAAATATGGACCGCCCCAGCGCGCCAGAACGTATGCCAGCGTGCCGAAAACCAGAATGAAATTCAGCCAGCGAAAAATCAGGCCCGCGGGAGAATCGGCCGCATCGGGAGATGCGCCTTCACCAGCGAATGCCGGCGCGGCGAGCGCGGCGATTACGAAAAGTGCCACTGCAAAGCGCTTAGCGAATTTTGCGACGTTGCGCGTCATTGTGGACTCGCGCCGCCGGATTCCGGCGTGCTTGGCGAAAGGAAGGATCGAGCTATTTGCTGGCCCAGGGCTACGCTGGGCGCCTCAAGTGCGGTGCGAGCCGCGGCGAATTCGCGCTCCTGCTCGAGCTTGGCGGCGCGGACGCGCTCTTGCGCGCCGGCGCGTGCGGCGCGAACGGCGGCTTCGCGCTTTTCGATCGCGACGCGGCGCGCGGCATCCTGCTCGACGAACAATTGTGCGCTGGCGTTCTTCAGCGCCGCGCGATACGCCGCGAGCTTTTCCTGCGCCAGATGGCGGGCAGCGTCGGCCTCACGGCGCGCGCCTTCGGTGCGGGCGCGCCGAGAGGCTAATACGCGTTCGATGGGCTTGAAAAAACTCCAGCGCAGGAAAAAATAAAACAAAAAGACCAACACCACGGTGGGCACAGCTGCCAGGAACAACTGGCCCAGTTGACGTACGAGTTCCATTTTCGTTTAGGGGCGCGCAAGCACCCCGCTTGTTGGTCTCCGTGCGAAAAACAGAGGGCGAGCGCCGCTCTGTAGGCTGTCTTAGGCCTTTGCGAAACAAAGATTTATAGCATCGGGGGAGGGTTCAGTCAACGAGCCGTGGCATGCGCGGCGAGAGGCGCGTTTCAGATTGCGACGCGGCGGGCTGGCGTCTTCTGGGAAAGATGAAACGCAGGATCAATCGTAAGCCAGGGCTTCGACAACGTCTTTGCCGCTGGCAAGGTATGCCGGGTACGCGGCGCCAAGCAGACTGCCGACGACGGAGATGAGCGCGGCGCGGACGATCCAACTGACCGAGATAAGAATTGCGAGCGTCGGAAACGCGGAGAGGAAAAAGGCGCGCGTGGCGTAACTGAGTCCGATGCCAGCCGCAATTCCGATTGCGCAGATCAGCAGCGTTTCGCCGAGCAGTACTTGGACGATGAAACCCTTCGACGCGCCGATGGATTTCAGGATGCCGATGTCGCGCGTGCGCTCGATCACGGTTGTGTACATGGAAAGAAAAATCACCAGAAAGCCGATGGCCACGGCCAGCGCGATCATCCCGCGGATAAAAGCGTTCAAGCCCGGCAAACTGGATTGCGTCATCAGCGAGAGATAATCCTTGAGCGGCCGAATCTCATAGCCGCGGAAGATATCGTGCATTTGATTCATCACGGCCGCGGTGCGATCCGGGTTGGTGCATTTGATAAAGAAGACCGAGGTTTTGTCCTGCGAATCGGTCAGATCTTGCAGCGTGGCCAGCTGCACGAAAATTCGCGCGCCCTTGCCGTGCTCGACTATGCCCGCGACGTTGAAATCGTGATCGAGCAGCCGCATTGTGCTGCCGGCGGTGAGGTGCTTGGACTTCGCCACGACGTCGTCCGCCAAAATATCGTACGGACCCTGCATATCGTGGCCGGAGATGAACACGAATCCGCCGGAGACCGCGCGGTAACTATCCGGATCGATTCCGTAGAGCATGTCCACGCCGCCGCCCAAATTGAATTGCAACAGGACGGGCGTGTAGGCCTGCACGTATTTCATCTCGCGAATCTTATCGCCGAGCTTGATGGGCATTGGCGCGCCGCTGAAGGCGATGAACACTTGCGCCGAAGGCGGCTGGAGCATGATGTCCGCGCCGATGCCTTCGAT
>JBEKDK010000130.1:0-8137 GCA_050014395.1 Candidatus Acidiferrales bacterium
TCGGCTCCAGATCTCAGTTCTTTGCGTGAGAGAAAGCCTCGATCGTTTTCCTTCGCTCATAAACACCATCCCTAAACAGCACGTCTATCAGATGGTGTTGCATCGACCTATCGAATGCACCCCAAAAAATGGATAGGGCGTGCGCCATCATGGACATCGACTCGCGGGCGTCCTGGCGCGATACTTATTGGGGATTGGAATCGAAAAGGAGCGGCAAACGGCCATGGAATACCGACAGCTTGGACATTCGGGATTACGGGTTTCGGCGCTCAGTCTGGGCGCGGCCACTTTCGGTGGAAGGGGTGAGTTCTTTAACGCATGGGGCCAAACGAATGTGGCGGAAGCGAAACGCATGATCGACATCTGCGTGGAGGCGGGAATCAACCTGTTTGACACGGCGGATGCCTACTCCAATGGCCTGTCAGAGGAGATTCTGGGCAAAGCTGTGCAAGGAAAACGGAACAGCTTGATTCTTTCGACGAAAACTTCGATTCGTTTCGGAGACGGGCCGAACGACATCGGCTCTTCCCGCCACCACATTTTGAACGCATGCGAGGCGAGCCTGCGCCGGCTGGGCACGGACTATATCGACGTCTACCACACGCATGTCTTCGATGAACTCACGCCCATCGAGGAAACGCTTGCGACGCTCGATATGTTGGTGCGCTCGGGAAAAGTTCGCTACATCGCTTGCTCCAACTTTTCCGGCTGGCATCTGATGAAGTCGCTTTCGATTTCAGAAAAATACGGCTGGGCCCGGTATGCGGCGCACCAGGTCTATTATTCGCTGATTGGGCGCGACTACGAATGGGAACTCATGCCGCTTGGGATTCATGAAGATGTTGGCGCGTTGGTGTGGAGTCCGCTCGGATGGGGCCGGCTGACCGGAAAGATCCGCAGAAACCAACCGATGCCGGCCGAAAGCCGTCTTCCTAAGACGGCGGAGACCGGACCGCCCGTGCTGATCGAGCGCGTGTATCAGGTGGTGGACGCGATTGATGAAATCGCCAAGCAGACCGGGAAGAGCGTGCCGCAGATAGCGATCAACTGGCTTTTGCGGCGGCCAACCATTTCGAGCGTGATTCTTGGCGCGCGCAACGAAGAGCAACTGCGCCAGAATCTTGGCGCCGCCGGTTGGAACCTTACGCCCGAACAGATCGCAAAACTCGACGCAGCCAGCGAAACCGTGCTGGCGTACCCCTACTGGCACCAGCGCCAGTTTGTCGAGAGAATACCGCTGCCTGTGCCGGGCACGCCGCCGAGATAGACGGTGATGCGTGGCAAATAGTTTGTGGTTGAAGCGCTGAAACTCATTAAGATAGGCTCCGCTTCGGTTCACTTTCTCACGTGAAGACTCAGGAGGGGATCGTGTCGAATCCACGTTCGATTCTGTGGTCATTTGGTTCGAGCTTGCTGGTGCTTTCTGCGGTGGCGCTGGCCACGGGCGCGCAATCCAGTTCGCAGCAGCCAACCGTCAGCACGTTGCCTCCTCCGGCGCATTTGACCTCCGAGCAAGATCATCAGCGAACAATGGATCTGCTGCATATCACTTCGCTGCGGCCCGGCATCGCCGGCAGCGCGGCGAACACAGACGAATCGAAAGCCAATCCGTATCCGAACCTGCCGGATCCACTTACTTTGAACAACGGAAAGAAAGTTAAGTCGGCGAAGGTGTGGTGGGGGAAGCGGCGTCCGGAAATCGTCGAGTTTTTCGATCGCGAAATCTACGGGCGAGTGCCTCCCAATACGCCGCGGGTGAATTGGGAAGTGATCAGCGCGAGCAAAGAGATGAATGGCAAGTTCCCAGTCATCACCAAGAAACTCGTGGGGCATGTGGACAATTCGTCGTATCCGCTGATTAACGTGGATATTCAACTCACGTTGAGCACGCCCGCCACCGCGACGGGTCCGGTGCCAGTGATGATGGAGTTCGGGTTGAGTCCGGAATTTTTGGCGGCGATGGCGAAGCGCTTCGCTGCGAGCGGAAACCCGCTGCCGGTTCCTGTCGGTCCGCCGTGGCAGCAGCAGGTGCTGGCCAAAGGCTGGGGTTACGCCGAGCTGATTCCCACGAGCGTTCAAGCGGACAGCGGCGAAGGTTTGACGCAAGGCATCATCGGTCTAATGAACAAAGGCCAGCCGCGGAAACTGGACGATTGGGGAGCGTTGCGCGCTTGGGCTTGGGGAGCCAGCCGGGTTCTAGATTATTTCGAGACCGACAAATCCGTGGACGCGCGGCAGGTCGGCATCGAGGGCCATTCGCGCTACGGCAAGGCGGCGCTTGTCGCGCTGGCATACGAGCCGCGCCTTGCGATTGCTTACGTCAGCTCCTCTGGCACGGGCGGCGCCAGACTTTTGCGGCGCAATTATGGCGAGCCGCTCGAAAACGTCGCCGGAACGAATGAATACCACTGGATGGCCGGAAATTTCTTGAAGTATGCGGGCCCGCTGACCCCGAAGGATTTGCCCGTGGACGCGCATGAATTGATCGCGCTGTGCGCCCCGCGCCCCGTATTCATTGGTGGCGGCGCGACAGGAGCAGGAGATGGTTGGGCGGACGCGAGGGGCACGTTCATGGCCGCGGTTGCGGCGGGCCCTGTTTACCAGCTGCTCGGCAAGAAAGGCCTGGGAATCGATGTGTTTCCGCCGATCGAAACTCCGTCGATCGATGGCGACATTGGATTTCGCCAGCACAGCGGCGGACACACTCCAGCGCCGAACTGGCCGACATTCATCATGTTTGCCAGCCGTTACCTGAACGCTCCGCCCGCGGCCCCAGCGGCATCTGGGAATGAGTGACGCGAACGAATTGCTTTAGGAGAACGGCGTAGCCAATGACTCGAATGTGCGAGGCATAGGGCTCGAAGAGCCTCTTCAACCTTGACACGCAAAACAACGCAACGGAAAATAGACTTTTAGGGTGTTGGAGTTCACCCCAAACCGCCCGAAAGGGCAGATGACTCCTACGCGGGTTCTCTCCCGGAGGACTTTTCTTGCGTAGGTTTCGCAACCCTCCTCCAATTGGAGAATCCACAGATTCATGCGCCGGGTGGAAGCCTCGCTGCGGCAAGCGAGCCTCGCGAAAGGACAAGCATAGTTCCGGGTCATGATGAAATATCTTATGGTTGGGCTGGGCGGGTTTCTGGGCGCTGTAGCGCGCTTTTGGCTGGGCGGCTACGTACAAAATAGGCTGGGCGCGCTGTTTCCGTACGGCACGTTCATCATCAACATGAGCGGCTCGTTTTTGATCGGATTCATCGTTACCGTGCTCGCGGAGAACGCGCATTGGAGCGCGAACTGGCGTTACTTGATTCCCATCGGCTTCATCGGCGCATACACCACTTTTTCCACATTTGAATATGAGACGCTGAGGAGCATGCAGGAAGGACAGTTCGCCGTTGCGTTCTTGAATGTTATCCTGAGCGTGACGGTGGGATTTGCCGCCGTGTGGCTGGGAGTCGTCGCCGGAAGGGCCGTGGCATGAAAATCTCACAATTTTATTGCAAGGCCGGGCCTCAAGATTGCTTGAGCGAATCTCGCGATGGCTACGGGAGCCATGAGCAGGAGCGCGTATGCTGAACTCAGGATCGGCAAAGAAAGTCAGCATCTACGTAGGCGAAGATCATCAATATCATGGCCAGCCCACTTACTCCGCAGTGTTGGATTTTCTGTTTTACCGCGGCGTTTCCGGAGCCACGGTCACGCGCGGTCTTGCCGGCTTCGGCGCCGATCATCATTTGCATACCACGCGCATCCTGCGGCTCACCGAAAATCTTCCAGTGAAGCTGGAATTCACGGAGACACCGGAAAAGGTTGAGGAACTTCTGCCGAAATTATCTGAAATGGCCGGTACCGGGCTGATTGAAGTGCAGGACACCATGGTTGTGAAGCCCGCACAAGTTTCCACGATGAAGGCGCCTGCCGTTGCGCGACCCGCGCTGAAGAGCCAGGGCCATGCCAAGCTGATGCGAATCTATCTGGGCGAAAGCGATCGCTGGCACGACAAGCCGCTCTACAAAGCGCTGGTCGAATGCATGCGCGCCAACAACATCGCCGGCGTCACCGTGTATGAGGGAATTATGGGCTACGGCGCAAATCGCAGGCTTCATCAGCGCAAGACGCTGCACCTCTCGCACGATCGTCCGATTATGCTGTCGGTGATCGAAACGGAAGAAAAGCTCCGGGCCTTCCTTCCCATTCTTGATGACATGTTTCAGCAGGGGCTCGTGGTGCTTTCGGACGTCGAAATCGTGAAGTACGCGCATGACATTGCCGCGGACGACCGGCGCACGGAGGAACGATCGTGAAGCTCGAGGGCAAAGCCAAAATGCTGCGGATTCATTTTGGCGAGAACGATAAATGGCAGGGCAAACCGCTTTACACCGCTATCGTCGAGAAATGCCGAGAGCTGGATTTGGCGGGCGCGACCGTGCTGCGCGGCGTGGAAGGTTACGGCGCAAGCACGTTGATTCGGCGATCGCACTTGTTTTCGTTTTCGTCGGACCTTCCGATCATGGTCAGCGTGATTGACACGGAAGAGAAAATCCAGAAACTGATTCCCCTTCTGGACGCGATGGTGAGCGAAGGATTGGTCGCGACCTCCGACGTCGAAGTTGTGCGATACGTCCACGAATGAACTGCTAGGTCCGTGAAGAGCGATTCCGCCGCGATCACCCCGAAACTCACTACCGGCCGCTCCGGGGCCCTGCGTTTTGTCCTGCTCGTCGGCGTGATGAGTCTTTTCGCCGACTGCGCCTACGAAGGTTCTCGCAGCATCCTTGGTCCATTCCTTGCAATTCTCGGAGCCAGCGGAGCCGCAGTTGGAATTGTTACGGGGCTTGGCGAACTCGCAGGCTACGGCCTCAGAATTGTGTCGGGTCGCGCGGCGGATCGGACGCGGCTATTCTGGCCGATTACGATTTTCGGTTACGTCGTTCAAATGATTGCTGTGCCGGCGCTGGCGCTGGCGGGAAGTTGGCGGGCCGCTGCTGCGTTGCTAATTCTTGAGCGAGTTGGAAAGGCGACGCGCAATCCGCCGCGGGACGCCATGCTATCTCACGCCGGCAAGCAACTCGGCGGGTATGGCTGGGCGTTTGGGCTGCACGAAGCGCTCGATCAAGCCGGAGCCATGGCCGGCCCGCTCATCATGGCGGCGGTTCTCGCGCGCCATCACAATTATCGTCTGGCATTCGCGGTGCTGCTCGCGCCCGCTGTTGTGACGTTAGCTCTCCTGGCAGTGGCGCGGATTCTGTATCCGCGGCCGGGAGAAATGGAATCGCATCCGCCGAATTTGCATTCGCAGGGTTTACCGCGGGTATTTTGGATATATCTGGCAGGTGCGGCGCTTGTTGGCGCGGGCTTCGCCGATTTTCCGCTCATCGCCTTTCACTTCGAAAAGACGGGCAGCGTCTCGGCGAGTTTGGTTCCCGTGTTCTATTCGGTGGCGATGGGAGTGAGTGGCGCTGGCTCGCTTGTGTTTGGGCGGTTGTATGACCGGCGAGGAATCGGCGTGCTGATTCCGCTTACCATCATTTCCGCTCTCTTCGCGCCATTGGTTTTTCTGGGCGGATTCTGGGCAGCGCTCGCCGGCGCCGCAATTTGGGGTCTGGGGATGGGAGTGCACGAATCGATCGTGCCCGCGGCGGTCGCGCCGATGGTTCCACCGGAGCGTCGCGCCTCAGCCTATGGGCTTTTTAACGCGGGTTACGGCGTGTTCTGGTTCCTCGGAAGCGCGCTGATCGGAATTCTTTACGACGTCTCGATCCACGCGACGATCGGTCTGTGCGTGGGACTCGAGCTTGCCGCGATTCCGTTCTTTTTTGTGGCTCGACGCCACATGCGAATTTTGTAGATCGAAGCCCCGGCGAACCCGGCTGCACTCCGCGTGCGCGAATCCAGATTACAAATATCTTCCTGCGGCGCGGCGCTCGTAGGCGACGGCTTCTAGAAGCTTTTCGGCGGGTGGCAATTCGCTCGGAGGGATTGTCAGTTTCGGCTGAATCTTCGCCGCGATCTGCGTAGCCATCTGGTAGCGCACGTAGGGATCGAGTTCGCTGCGGCGGTTCAAGAAAGCCTCGACCAGGGCGAACTCCTCCGCAGTGAGCCGCTCGGAGCCGTAGGTGACGCCGGAGACCAGAGGAGACTCTTGCCACACCGGCCTGGCCTGCTCGAGGGAATTTTCGCGCACCACGATCGTGCCGGCGACGAAATCCCCGAGCCGCTTATTTTGTTTACTCGCAAGAATGCTTACGATGCCCACTGCGTACAAAGTCGGCAGTTGGTCCACGGTTCGCAGCAGGTTGCGCGCAACGGATTCCGCGGGCGTGATCGGGCGGCCAGAATCCTTGATTACACGGATGCCCATGCGGCGCTTTCCCGGAGTCTGGCCATTCCAAATTGCCTCAAAGATCGCGAAGTATCCGTAAAAAAGCAGGAAGAATAAGATAATCAAGATCGCGCCGATCCAAAGCGTTGACGGTGCGTACGCGCGCAAGACAGCCATGAAGAGCAGCCAGCTGCCAAGACCCAAGACTGCAGCGATAGCGATTTGAATCAGCGTGTCGATGGCCATTGCCAGAAACCGGCTGCCGATTCCGGCGATTGCAAATTCAAGCGGCGTCTGCTCCGGCGTTTCAATGGTAAGCTTTTCGGCGAAATCGCCGGGCGTTGGGGCGGGAGCGATTGGTGGCTGGGACATGATCTCTACGCGCTGGATCGAAAAGCGAAAGCCATATTGGTCGCGTCTGGAAGCGCTTGTCAATCGCTCCAAAGGGCGCGGCGTCCGCGTCTTCGAGCATCGCGAGCTGCAAGAACTTGGCCTGCTCTATCGCCAAGCGGCATCCGACCTGGCAACGGCGCGCGAGGATGTCACCAGTCGTCCGCTGGCGGCGTATCTCAATCAACTTCTCGGCCGCGCTCATAACCTTATATATATGGGCCGCCGGCCTGGGATGAACGGTTTGTGGCGTTTTTACTCGCGAACCTATCCCAGAGTGTTTCGCGAGACATTTTCGATGACGTTGCTGGCTTTCGCCATTTTCGCCGTCACGGGCATCGCGGGTTTCGCGGTCACGCTGCACGATCCGGCGTTCGCGCATCGCGTGCTCGGTCCGCAGATGATGGACACGATCGAGCGGCGCCAGATGTGGACGGAATCGATTGTCACGATAAAGCCGGTCGCAGCGTCCGGAATTCTGACGAACAATCTGATCGTCGCCTTCACGATGTTTGCGTCGGGAATCACGGCCGGTATCTGGACCGTTTGGCTGCTGACGGTGAACGGCTTGCTGATCGGCGTGGTCGGCGCGGCCACGTGGCAGGCCGGAATGGCCGGCCAGCTGTGGACTTTCGTAGCGCCGCACGGCGTTTTAGAGCTACCCGCGATTTTCATCGCGGGAGGAGCAGGATTTGAAATAGCGCGGGGGATGCTGTTCCCAGGACTGCTTCCGCGGCGCGAATCTCTGGCGCGAGCGGGGGTACGGGCAGCTCAATTGCTGCTTGGCACGGTTCCGATGCTGCTGATAGCGGGAAGCATCGAAGGATTCATTTCGCCATCGGCGATTCCCGCGCCGTTGAAATTTCTTCTGGCCTTGGCGCTGTTCATCGCGCTCGTCGCCTATTTGAATCGCGCGCGCACAGAGCAGCCAGAGCCCAACTGAGCGCGCGATCACAACATGCTGCGCTCCTTGATTTCCAGATACTGATTCACCAGCGCACTTGCAAGCATCCCCGGCATCAATTCTCGCGCCAATACGCCGCGCTCCCGCAATCCGCGTAGAAACAGGTCGCGCCGCTCGGAGATCTCGAGCGCCGCGACGTGGCGATACATCTGGTCCTTCGACGCCGGCGTCGTGAGCGCGACGTTCGCCAAATCCGGCTGGCCCATCGCTGCGAAAACCACCAAGTGCCGCGGCGACATCTGCATCGCGTATTCGATCACTTCGGGAATTGTAGGCGTTTCCGCGAAATCGGTGATCCAGAAAATCAAGCAGCGTCGCTTCTGCGCCTGGAGCACCGCACGCACCGCGCGGCCGTGGTCCGCTTCGGAAGCCTCCGCGTGAACCTGTGCCAGAGATTCAACGATGGCCCGTAGCTGGCGATGCCCGCGACCTGCGTTCAGTCGTTGCTGCACGCGGCGTCC
>JBEKDK010000131.1:0-9333 GCA_050014395.1 Candidatus Acidiferrales bacterium
AACAGATTTCATGAGCCGCTCTCGCCGCTCCGCCCTTGTTGTTGGGTTGATGTCCGGCACATCGGCGGATGGGATTGACGTCGCGCTCGTGCGCATCGCAGCGCGAGGTGTGACGCCGGCCCGCTCTGCACAAATCCTCGAGTTCGCAACCGTGCCCTATGCCGGCGCGGCCCGCAAAGCTGTTCTGCGTATCGCCGAAGGCGAACAGACCAGTGCCGGAGAAATCAGCCAGCTCAATTTTCGGGTCGGCGGAGAGTTTGCCCGCGCCGCGCTTGCGTCGCTGCGCCGATGGCGCGTTCCGCCGCAGCGCGTCGCGCTGATCGGCTCGCACGGCCAGACCATTTTTCATCAGGGCTCGCGCGTTGGCCCGCAAAATCCTTCCACGCTGCAAATCGGTGAGCCGGCGGTGATCGCGGCGCGCACGGGAATCACAACGGTCGGCGATTTTCGCCCAGCTGATATCGCGGCGGGAGGCCAGGGCGCGCCGCTCGTGCCAATTGTGGACTATTGGCTGTATCGCGGCGCGCATATGGGCCGCGTCGCGCTGAACATCGGCGGCATTGCGAATCTCACTGTATTGCCTGCCGGCAGCGAGCTCACGGACGTCTTCGCGTTTGACACCGGACCGGGCAACATGGTCGTGGATGCGTTGGTTCGGCGCGCGACGCGCGGGCGGCAGACTTTCGATCGCGATGCCGCGATTGCCGCGCGGGGCCGAACGATTCCCGCGCTGATCAATTCCCTGCTCGCTGACGACTATTTCCGCTTACCTCCGCCGAAATCGACGGGGCGTGAGCGATACGGCGAAGAATATGTGCGGCGACTGATTGCGCGGCCGGAAGCACGCGGCGCGTCGCACGCGGATCTGATTCGCACGGCGACGCTGCTGACGGCGCTTTCGATCGTTGACGCGATGAATCGCTGGGTGCGGCGGAAGACCAAGATCAACGAAGTGATCGTCTCCGGCGGCGGCGCGCACAATCCGCTGGTGATGGCGCAACTTATCGCGGCGCTCAGAGGAATTCGCGTATCCGCCTCGGGGCAACTCGGCGTGCCCGAAGATGCCAAAGAGGCCTTCGCATTTGCGCTACTGGCTTGGGAAACGTTGCATCGCCGCCCCTCGAATGTGCCGCGCGCAACGGGGGCGCGGGGACCTGTAATTCTTGGGAAAATCTGCTATGCGCCGCCCACATAGAACTGCGCGTGCGCCACGCCTGGCGGCGAGATTGATACAGCCGGCGCTCGCTGCATCGGTTGCGGCAGCGTTTCTGATCTGCGGCTGCACCGGAACGCCGCATCCCGCGGCGGGCTACGTCTCGTTCGTGATCGAATCCATGCCGGCGAATCTCGATCCTCGCATCGGCACGGATTTTGCGTCCGAGCGCCTGGACGGCCTGCTTTTCGACAGTTTGGTGCAGCGCGATGCGCAGATGAATATCGCGCCCGACCTCGCACAGAGTTGGGAGCAGCCCGATCCCACGACGTACGTATTTCATCTTCGGCGCGACGTTCGCTTTCACGATGGGCGCACGCTCACGTCCGCCGATGTGAAATTCACGTTCGATTCGATCGCCAGCGGCGCGATCGAAACCACCAAGCGCGGCGCGTTCGCCTACATCAGCACGATTGAGACGCCCGATCCGTACACGGTCATCTTCCGGATGAGATCAATCACTACTTCGTTCCTGTGGGATATTTCCCGGCCTGCAATCGGCATCGTTCCGCAGGGCGCAGGAGCCGAAATCGCCCAGCATCCGATCGGTACCGGGCCATTTCGTTTCCAAAGCGCGGTGCAGGACGACAATGTGGTGCTCGAGCGCAATCCGGATTATTTCGGCGGCGTCCCTCAGATCTTCGAAGTGCGTTTCCGCATCGTGCCCGAAGCGATCGTGCGCGCGCTCGAACTGCGCAAGGGCACCGCGGATCTTGAGGTGAGTTCACTTTCGCCGGATATGGTGGGCGTGCTGGCACGGCAACCGGGGATCGCCGTCACGGAATCTACTGGAACGAATTATAGCTACGTGGCAATCAATTTCGACAACCCGGCGCTGGCGCACCGCGAAGTTCGTCAGGCGCTGGCGTACGCGACCGACCGCGCGTCGATCATCCAAAATCTGCTGCGCGGGGAAGCGCATCTTGCCGATGGCCTGCTTCCTCCCGGCAATTGGGCGGCCGCGCCGAACCTGAAAAGCTATCCGTACGATCCCGCGCGCGCGGAGCAATTGCTGGACGCCGCGGGATTCCCGCGCCGCGCGGATTTGGGAGGCATGCGCCTGCACTTGACGCTGAAGACTTCGACCGAAGAATCTTCGCGCCTGCTGGGCGCGGTGCTGCGCGAACAGTGGCGCAAAGTCGGAGTGGACCTTGAACTGCGCGCACTGGAATTTGGCACGTTGTATGCGGACATCACGAAAGGCAATTTCGATCTGTTCACGCTGCGTTGGATCGGCGTGAATGACGACCCCAGTGTTTTTCAATTTGTTTTTGAATCAGACCACATGCCGCCGGCCGGCGCGAATCGCGGGCTTTATCGCAACGCGCAGCTCGATTCCCTGCTGGCCCAGGCGCGCATGGAGCCGGACGCCGGCCGCCGCAAAGCGCTATTTTTGCAGGTGCAGCAAATCATCGCCGAAGATGAGCCGTACATCAGTCTGTGGTTCAACGACAATATTTGCGTGCACCGAGCGCGCATCACCGGCATCCAGCTTTCACCCGCGGGCAATTTGGAGTTTCTGGATACGATTCGCGCGAATTAGATTTTCAATCAGGGAAGGAAACTAATAACGCGCTGCGGCGGGCGCGGCGGCAGTCACTTCGCCAGCGCTTCGCGAATTTCGCTTTCGGGGAACAGCCCTTCGCGGATGATGTGCCAGCCATCGACGCTCAACCCCACGATCGTCGAAGCCAATCCCACGCCGGTTTCGCCGGCATCGAGCACGAGCGGTAGCCGGTCGCCCAACTGCTCCATCAACTCGTCGCCGCTCGAACACGAAGGCGAGCCGGAAAGATTCGCGCTCGTGCCCGTGATCGGACCTTCCATCTGCTCGATAATCGCACAGGCCACGCGCGAATCCGGCCAGCGCAACGCCACGCGCCCCGTATGCCCAGTGACCTTCAGCGGCAATCGGTGCGACGCTTCCACGACCAGCGTCATTGCTCCCGGCCAGAATTTCTCGGCCAATTTCAAAAAATCCGGAGGCAGATGACGCGCGAGTTCCTCCGCCTGCTTCAGCGAATTCACCAGGATGGGCAGGGCTCGGTTTTCGGGCCTGCCTTTCACGCGATAGATCTGCTCGATGCCCGCCAGATTAAACGGGTCGGTGGCCAGGCCGTAAAACGTATCGGTGGGAATGCCGACGACTTGCCCTTTGTGAATAAGTTCAGCGGCGTACCGAATGGCATTCGGGTCAGGCGAGTCCGGTGAAACTTTCAGCAGTTCTGCCCGCAAAGTGATCTCGCCTCTAGGCCTCGGCGGCTCCTCTTATTGTGAAGGACGCCGTCGAATTGACGGCCCGAAAAGGCCTTTTGTTTTCAGCAAACTATCACACGCGTACGCGGCGTGCAAGAGACTTAACACGAGAGCCGATGAGAAGCGGCGACGCCTCGCGCCGTTCTTTGACCGGCGAGAGGCGGTTTGCTAGTCTCGTCGCCATGAGGCCCGCACACCGCACAAGCCGGCTGAGCGCGGGCGCCGGCAGTTCCAACGCAATTATTTCGAGCCGCGAGAATCGCTGGCTGAAACGATTTCGCGCCGCGCTGCACGGAGCGAACTCCGCCAGCGATGCCGCAATCGGCGTCGAAGGCCCGCACCTGGTGGAAGCGGCGCTTGGCTGCGGCGCGGACGTTGAGGCCGTGCTGATTTCGACCGCCGGGGAGCGACATCTGGCGCGCCTGGAATCGCGGATTCCCGCCGACACTGCGATCTTGCGTACGACCGATCGCCTGTTCGATGCGCTGGCCGCAACCGAAACGCCGCAAGGAATCGCCGCGCTGGTGCGGCCCCGGCCAGCAAGCTTCGACGAGATCACGCTCGGATGCCCGCTGCTCGTGGTGCTGGCGGGAGTGCAGGACCCCGGCAACGTCGGCGCGATTCTGCGCACCGCTGAGGCTATGGGCGCGACGGCGGCGGCCACCTGCGCCGTCGGCGGCATTGGCACGTCCAACCCGCTTGCGCCGAAAGCGTTGCGCGCTTCCGCGGGCTCGGCGCTGCGATTGCGGCTGGTTCGCGCCGCGTCCGCTGCGACGTTTATGCTGCAACTGCGTGTCGCCGGAATCAAAAGTTACGCGTCATGTCCGGCTGCGGCCGAATCTGCCGCCGAGCGCAGCGGCCAGACCGTTCCCGCGCTGCGCCTGTGGGAGGCCGATTGGAAAATCCCTGTGGCGTTGTGGATTGGCAACGAGGGCGCGGGACTGCCGGCTGAAATCTCGCACTCGGCCGATGCGCGCGTGACGATCCCGCAACCGGCCGGCGAATCCGGCGCGGTGGAATCTCTGAACGCCGCGGCCGCTGCCGCCATCCTACTGTATGAAGCCGCGCGGCAGCGCGGCACATTGAACTGACGCGGTAGAATCGGGGCGCGCTTCCCTTTCGCGATTCATGAGCCTGTTCGCCCAACCCGGTCCGCAAGAAGACGAGCAGGCCGCCGATCGCCCGCTCGCGGAGCGCATGCGCCCGCGCACGCTCGATGAGTTCGTCGGGCAAGACGCGCTGCTCGGCCCCGGCAAGCCGCTGAGCACGCAAATCGAGCGCGACGAAATCGGCTCGATGATTTTGTGGGGTCCTCCCGGCTGCGGTAAAACCACGCTGGCTCGCGTGATCGCTCGCATTTCGCGCTCGGAGTTCATCGCCTTCAGCGCCGTGCTGAGCGGCATCAACGAAATCAAAAGGGTGATGGCCGAAGCCGAACGCGCGTTCCGAGTGGGCAGGCGCACCATCGTGTTCATCGACGAGGTGCATCGCTTCAACAAAGCGCAGCAGGATGCCTTCTTGCCGTATGTGGAATCGGGCAGCATCGTGCTGATCGGTGCGACGACGGAGAATCCATCTTTCGAGGTGATCGCGCCGCTGCTTTCGCGCACGAAAGTGTACGTGCTCGCTGCGCTCACTACGCCGGAGATTGTCGCGCTGCTGCGGCGCGCGCTCGCTGACGCCGAACGCGGGCTTGGTCGCGAGCGGGTCGAGGCCTCCGACTCCGTGCTCGAACGCATCGCCATTTTCTCCGGCGGCGATGCGCGCGCCGCTTACAACACACTGGAAGCCGCAGTTCGCGCCGCCCCTCCCGACGCCGCAGGGGAAAAACTGCTCTCCGACGAACTGCTCGGCGACATCTTGCAGCGGAAATTCCTGCTCTACGACAAGTCCGGCGAAGAGCACTTCAACATCATTTCCGCGCTGCACAAGTCCGTGCGCAATTCCGATCCCGACGCCGCGCTCTACTGGCTCGCGCGCATGCTCGAAGCCGGCGAGGATCCGCTGTACATCGCGCGGCGCATGGTGCGCATGGCCAGCGAAGATATCGGCCTCGCCGAGCCCGGCGCGCTGGCCCTGACGATCGCCGCGATGCAAGCCGTGGACTTCGTGGGCATGCCCGAAGGAAATCTGGCGCTCGCGCAAGCCGCGGTTTATTTGTCGCTCGCGCCGAAATCCAACGCGCTTTACACCGCGTACGGAGCCGTGGTCGACGATGTCGCAAATACGCGCGCCGAGCCCGTGCCCCTGCATCTGCGCAATGCCGTGACCGGCCTGATGAAAAATATCGGCTACGGCAACGACTATCAGTACGCGCACAAATATGAGGATGCCGTGACCGACATGACGTGCCTGCCGGAAAGCCTCGCCGGCCGCAGCTACTACAAGCCGACCGACCGCGGATTTGAGCAGCGGCTCAGGCAACGCATGGAGGAGATTCGGCGCATCCAAGCAACGAGGAAGGGCGACACATAATTTAGCGTGAACGCGAAGACTCAAACTCGAAGTGCTCTCGCGGCGGCAGTGCCGCGTGCGCCGAAGCGCACGGCGTTGGTCGCCGCGACGCTGGTGCTAGCCGGCGCGCTCGCGGCGCCCCGGGCTCTGCGAGCGCAGGATAGGCCCACGCTACGCGTCGAGGACGATTGCGGCGTATTCGCATACGCTTCGGACGGCAAGATCGCCTATTCCGTCACGCGCAATTTTCGCGTTAAGAAAATAACCTATGAGCGCGACGATATCTGGGTGGTCTCTTCGCAAGGATCGAAGCGCCGCATAGTCGAAGGAGAAAAATTCGTCCGCGGCACGGGGCCATTCAGCTACAAAGTTGATTCGCTGGCGTGGTCGCTTGACGGCCATCAACTCACCGCCCAGCTCACCACCGCAAAACTGACCGACGCCAAGGGCAAGGAGTTGCCGATCAGCGAAACGTTGCTGCTGGACGATTCCGGGCGCGAGATCGCGGTCTCTGGCGGCGACAGTCTGCTGCCCGCCGCGAGCAACGCACAATGGCTCTCGGACGACGCGACCGTTGCGTATCTCGGCGATCCGGCGCCCCCTGCCGTTCTCCATTCGATCAATGAAGTTGTACCTGCGTCGGGGAAGATTACCGCGCTATTTCCCGACCAAGGATTTGCGACTGTGGTCTGGGACCCGCGGTCGAATGGCGGCGTCGCTATCTCGACGAGCGCCGAGCGGCGCAGCACGCCGCATCTGGTCGCGCTGGACCTTGCGCACCAAAAGATTCGCGATCTCGCAGCGATCGATGGCTACGCCGGTGGCCTGACGATTTCTCCTTCCGGCCACTTCGCGGCGTACTTTGTCGATCCCGAAGTGATGGAAGTGCGCGACCTGGCCGATCCGCGGCGCGTGGCGCGCGCCCATGTGGCGTTCGGAAAATATTTCTGGGCGAACGATGAAACGCGGATCTTGATAAAACGCGGCGACCCGCAGCGTCAAGCCGATCTGGTGTGGATTGCGCTTCCGCCGCTCGAAATTCCGGCGCGTGGGCAGGATCCCGCGATGTCTGAGCCTGATCCGCAGCCGATTTTTCACGACCTGGAATATCCGAATTTTGCGATTTCGCCGGACGGCAATTCGCTCGCCGTAATCGTGTTCGGTCGGGACTGGCTGGAGGTTTATCCGCTGCCGCAGTAGCTTCGCGGGGTCGCGCAGTAGCTTTGCGGCGTTACAACGTTGCGCTATTTCTTGCTCTTGCCCTTGCCCGTAGCCGGAGCGGGCTTCGCGGCGCCGCTGCCGGGCTTGGGCCGCAGCGCGGCGAGAAATTGACCGAGCGGCAGCGTGTTGATCACGTCCCGCTTTTCCAGCCAGCCGCGGCGCGCCATGTTCACGCCGAAGCGCATCGCGCCCAGGCCGCGCGTCGAATGCGCGTCCGTTGAAATCACCACGCGCACGCCGCGATCTTTGGCCATGCGCAAATAGACATCCTTCAGATCCAACCTCTCGGGCGCGGCATTGCATTCCACCACAACACCATTGCGGCGCGCGGCTTCCAGGATCTTCTCGAAATCGTATTCAAACGAATCGCGCCGCAGCAGCAGCCGGCCCGTGGGGTGCGCAAGGATCTGCGTGTAAGGATTTTCGATGGCGGCAAGCAATCGATCCGTCATCGCCGCGCGATCGATATTCATGTACGAGTGCACGGAGGCGACGACGACGTCGAGCTGCGCCAGAACTTCATCGTCCAAATCGAGGCTCCCGTCCTTGCGGATGTCCACTTCGATTCCCGCGAGCAATCGGATTCCCTGCGCGCGGTCGTTCGCGGCGTGTATTTTCTTGATTTGTTCCAGCGTGCGCCGTTCGTCCATTCCATTGGCCACGGTCACGGCCTGGCTGTGATCGGTCAGCGCGATGTATTCGTAGCCCAGCGCTCGGCCGGCGGCGCCCATTTCTTCGATGGAGTTCGCGCCATCGCTGGCCGTCGTGTGCATTTGCAAATCGCCGCGCATATCCGCAAGCTCGATCAGCTTCGGCAAGCGATGCTCGGCAGCGGCTTCGATCTCTCCGGTGTTTTCCCGCAGCTCCGGCGGAATCCAATCGAGCTTCAGCTTCGCGTAGACCTCCTCTTCGGTAGCGCCGGCCACGCGGCGTTCGCCTTTCAGCGTGGCCAAGGCGTACTCGTTCAGCTCCTTTTCGAGCAGCCGCACGTCCATTTGCATCGTGTTCTTCAGGCGCACGCTCACTTTATTTTCGCCGCGCACCAAGATTTCCTCGATCTCCGGATACTTCACGATGTGATCGGCGACGGCATCCACATTCTTCCGCGAGTACTGGCCCTTCGCGAACGTCACAAGAAGATCGAGATCGCCCACCGTCTCCCGCGCGCGCCGCAACGAACCCGCCGCGGTCACCGACTCCACTTTCGCGCCCAGTTCAGCGATGTAGGCGATTAGCTTCTGCGCCGTCGCATCCGCTTGATTAATCAAGAATCGCCCGGAGGAACGCTTGAAGGCCTCAACCGCTTTCAAAATGTTCTGCTCGCTCTTCTCACCGAAACCGGCAAGATCGCGCAGCTTGCCCTCGCGCGCCAACTTCTCCACTTGCTCCACAGTACCAGCCTTGAAATTCTTCCAGAGCAGCGCAACTTTTTTCGGACCCAGCGATTGCAGCGTCAATAGATCGAGGATCGTCGCGGGATATTTCTTAAGCAGTTTTTTGCGCAGAGAGTAGTCGCCGGTCTTCAGAATCTCCTGGATATGCTCGGCCATGCGTTCGCCGATGCCGGGCAGCTCTTCCAGGCGCGCGGGATCGGTGGCAATCTCGGCGATCGATTCCGGCAGCGAATCGAGCAATTCGGCCGTCCGCTCGTAGCTGCGATAACGACCGATAAACGCGCCGTCGATCTCGAGCAAGCTGGCGGTTTCGCGCAAAATCCGGGCGACGTCGCGATTTTCCATGGCGGGACTATTGGCCCAAAATGTGCGCGAACATCAACGGCGCGACGATTGAGGCGTCCGATTCGATCACGAACCGCGGCGTATCGGCTTCGAGCTTGCCCCATGTGATCTTTTCATTGGGCACTGCGCCGCTGTAGGAGCCGTATGACGTGGTGCTATCGGAAATTTGGCAGAAATATCCCCACTTGCGCACCGGCTCGCGCAAATCCTGCTCGATCAGCGGCACAACGCAGATCGGGAAATCTCCCGCGATTCCGCCGCCGATTTGGAAGAATCCGACTGAGCTCTTTTTCGTCGTCGCTTTGTACCAATCGATCAGCGCGGCCATCTGCTCGACACCAGACTTCACCATGCCGAAGCCCGAAACATCGCCGCGCAGCATGTTGGCAACAAGAATGTTGCCCAGCGTGGAATCTTCCCAGCCTGGCGTGAAGACTGGAATGTTTTTCT
>JBEKDK010000132.1:0-9767 GCA_050014395.1 Candidatus Acidiferrales bacterium
TTGAAGGGCAAGAACATGCCGTTCACCGCAGGATTTGACGCGCATGGCACCCTTACCAACGAGCCCGGCCCGGTGGAAGAATCGATGCGCATCTTGCCGATGGGCTACTGGAAGGGCTCAGGCTTTGCCATCATGCTCGATCTGCTGGCGGCTGTGCTGTCGGAGGGTTCGCCAACGAACGCGATCGACAAGATCCAGCAGGGAAGTTGCACGGGATGCTCGCAGGTGTTCATCCTGATTGATCCGCGCAAGCTGGGCGGCGAGGCGTTTGCCGAACAAATGGCGGACAGCGTGGTGGACTACGTTCACGGCTCAACGTTGGCGGAAAATAGCTCTGAAGTTGTGTATGCCGGCGAAAGCGTGCTGAGAACCAGACGCGAGCAGCTTGAAAAGGGAATCGCCGTTGATGACGGCGTTTGGCACGAAGTGCTGGCCCTCGCGGCATCGAAGCACTGAGTGGAAGTGGTCGCCACACATCGGCAAAGGGAGCATTCATGATTGCAGCCGTAATGCGCGAGCCCAAGAAGATTCTGATCGAGCAGCAAGATCGCCCGCAGCTCGCTCCGGGGCAAGTGCTGATCGGCGTGCGCGCCGGCGGCATCTGCGGCTCCGACCTGGCGTATTACTTCAAGGGCAAGAATGGGGACTTCGTGGTGCGCGAACCGTTTGTGCTGGGCCACGAGGTGGCGGGGGAAGTGGCCGCACTCGGCGAAGGCGTGAGCGGTTTGCGAATCGGCCAGCGTGTTGCGGTGAACCCCTGCGTGACGTGCGGAGCGTGCCGGTTTTGTGGAAAAGGAATGCCGAACCAGTGTTTGAGTGTGCGCTTCATGGGCAGCGCGGCCACGTTTCCGCACGTGCAGGGAATGTTTCGTGAGTTCATTGCCGTGTCCGCAGGGCAGTGCATTCCCGTGCCGGATTCATTCGATTTTGCGCAGGCGTCCATGGCTGAGCCGCTGGCCGTCGCGCTGCACGCGCTCCGACTGGCTGGATCCCTCGTCGGCGCGCGCGTGCTCATCGTGGGGTGCGGACCGATGGGTTGCATCCTGCTGGCGGCCGCCCGGCGTGCGGGAGCGCACAAAATAACGGCGCTCGATCTCGCGCAGAAAGCATTGGATATGGCCGCGTCGCTCGGCGCCGGCGAGACTGTGCTGGCCGGCGATCGCGACGCCATCGATCGCTGGTCGCAAAACAATGGCACGTTCGACGTGGTCATCGAAGCGTCCGGCAGCCCTGCGGGGCTGGACACCGCTCTGCGCACGGCCGCCGCGGGCGGCATCGTCGTTGAGGTTGGCATTCTGCCGCAGGGCCAGTCGCCGGTCGCCGCGAACCTGATCATGGCCAAAGAACTGCGCTACCAAGGATCGTACCGCTTCACCCACGGCGAGTACGTCACTGCCGTCGAGGAGATCGTTGCGAGGACCATCGATCTCCGGCCCTTGATGACGCACACCTTTGCGCTGGGCGAGGTGAATCGCGCCTTCGCCGTTGCGCTCGATCGCAGCCAGTCGATGAAGGTCCACCTTCTATTTGCCTGAGCGTGTTTCGCAAACAGTTGCGCAGCGAAAATCTCAGCTAGTTGGGGATGTTGTAGCGAAATGAAAATCGAAGTCGGACTAAGCCTCCTTTGAATGCATCGGATAGCGCGGGGTAGGGAGCAGAGTTCCTGATGGCTTTCAGCGCGGCTTCATCCAGTTGTTGATCGCCGGTTGTGTGGACAATGGTCGTGCCAGCGTCTGACAAAACTCCGCTCTGCATAATTGTGAAATCCACAACGACACATCCCTTACTGCCCAAATAAACCTCGCTTGGCATTTCGGCGTACCAATATTTCCTAATTCTTTTGACAACCAAACTTAGATAGGGCGAAAAGTCGGCTCCTCCAGTAGGGGTAAGAACGGCGACGCCACCCGAGGGGTTTCCTAGGCCGCTGCAAGCGTCAGTGCCAGCGACCGCCGGGGCGAGCAGCAACTCCATAAGAGGTCTTTCTAATGGCAGATTGTCCGTTACGTCTTCTTTCGTGAAGGAAACATCATTATTCGTCGCATGGACAGTCGGCCAATTGGGGCCTTGGGCCAACCCTGAGCCGCTGCCGGAAATCGCGAGAATTAGCGAACAGATTGCCGCAATCAGAACTCGTGTTTCAGCGTGCGCGCCGACGTTGGCGAACATTCAAATCTCCATTCCAGCAAGCTTATGCGCGGAGCGTCTGACCCGGCCTTTTCGTTCGCATCCTAATGCGTCTCCTAGTATCGATACAAGTAACTCGCGAGACGTATTTGTCCGGGGTGCAGAGTTCGGGCAGTCATTCGTTTTCTGCGTTGACGGCGGCCCAATCTATGGATAGTATCTCCGCCTCATTGGCGCTTTGCGCCCGGAGGGCAATAGAAATGAAAACGTTATTGGCCATAGCGGGGATTCTTATTGCCATTGTTCTTTCGGCGCCGGGCGCCGCAGCGCAAGGTACGTCTTACCACTGCTGGTTCAAAGTGCCGGCCGCGCAGGGCGTCGCGGGATCGGTTTACTCGAGCGAGGTATTCGCAACCACGTCTTCGGCGGGAACCATCGCCGGCGATTGGTATGACTTCGTCATCAAGAACTATCCCGATGCCAATGCCGCGCATGCCTCCGGCACCTGCGAGCGCTTCAGCGCTCAAACAGACCAACAGGAATCTTCCTTGAGTCTCGAAGAAAAGAACTGGACTGCCAGCAATCTCAAGATTGTGAAGGTCAACTACACGCCCGGCCAAGGAGCCGCGGCGCCGGCGCCGAAGCCGGCCGCGCCGCCCGCTCCCGCCGCAGCCGAACAGTCGGGATCAGCGTCGCACTAGCATTGCGTGCCGAAGGCTGGCCGCGGCCCAGGCAAACGAGCAGAAACAGATAGATCAATTGCGCGCCACCAACCAACAGTTCGTCGAAGCCGGCTGAAGCTGCGCCGCGCAATAGCGCCTGTTGCGTTCGTCCTCTGTCCGTAGCGCGGGTCTTGTGGAATTGGGAATTCTCGCTACGCGGAAGGCTTCTTCAATCCGGAGAGGCTCAAGAAAGTTTTCGCCATATCGGTTGTCGCGTCGATGAACGCGGGATATGCCTCCGCGCTTACCTGCTTTCCCTGACGATAAATTATCAGCGTGCGTCCAGAACCTTCGATGTGCCATTTTGCCGCAGGGTCCAGATTTTCAATGAAAGTAAGCAGTCCCGGCGCGAACATTTCCCGGGCCTTATCCGGATCCGGGCTGACCAGCCGGAAGCGCTTTGAGAAGTCGGGATCGGACTCAAATTGGATCGCTTTGTGAAGCAGCGCATCGCTGAATTTGTGCAGCATATCCGAAGGCCCAACCGCGAATTGAGGAAGCCAGACATCTTGAGTGAATGTCGCCAGCGTCTGGCTAATCGAATTCTTGCCGCTGCGGTAGGAATAATCAACAAAGCTGCAGGACAACCCTCCGCGTTTGCCGGAGATAATATTTTTAAAGCCTGGGCCAGATTTTCCCTGGAATAACGGGCTTTCCAATTGCGGCGCGGACTCGGGAGTGAGCCACTTATCGCCTTCGAAAGTGAGACCTTGTTGAAGCGCTAGAGTGGTTAGCGCCTGCGTGCGCTTCCGGCTCAGATACGTCGCTAGGACAAAGATGCCAACGAAAACCGCTCCGAAAACGGCGAAACCCCACCACGATGGAAGCTCGAACGCGAAAATCACGTTAGCGCTCAAAATTGGCAAAACTATACTCGAACGATCCTAGCGAATCAACGACGCGAGGGCAGGGAATGCAGTGTGTTGGCTGCGTTCAATGTTTTGTGCGAGACTCCCGACATGAATCGCAGCGCCATGTTTTTCACGATCGGCCCGTTGCTCGTCGTCGCGTACGTCATGTTCACGTTCACGCGCGAACCTTGGACAGCCTTACGAGTCATTGGAGTGATCCTTACCATTGGCGGCGCGATCGGAATTACGCTCGCGCGGATTCAACTGGGGAACTCATTCTCAGTCCGTCCGCAAGCAAAGGAGTTGGTGACGCACGGGTTGTACTCCAGGATTCGCAATCCGGTTTACATTTTCGGGATGATCTTTATCGCCGGCGTGTTTCTCTACATCAACCGCCCGAGGTTCTACTGGATTTTCCTAATTTTGATTCCATTGCAAATCGTCCGCGCCCGAGCCGAATCCAAAGTTCTGGAGGAGAAATTCGGCGGTTCGTACCGCGAATACAAAGCGCGCACCTGGTTTTAACGCTGAACCGCGAATCGCAAGCCGATCCAGTCGCTGACCCTAGCCATCTTTCCCGAATTGAACGATATAGGGTACAGTACGGGCCGTTCGATTCCGCCGGCAATGATGTAATCTGTCAGGAGTGTCTGACGCGCGCATGAAAGCCCTGCTCCTTTCGCAATATCGCCAGCTTGAGATCGCCGATCTCCCCGTTCCCGACGCAGGTCCGGGTGAAGTTCTGCTGCGCGTCGCCGCGTGCGGAATCTGCGGCAGTGACGTTCACGGTTACGATGGCGCTTCCGGCCGCCGCATTCCGCCGCTCGTCATGGGACACGAAGCCTCCGGCACAGTGGCGGCGCTCGGCGCGGGAGTCAAGAATTTCGCCGTCGGCGATCGCGTCACATTCGATTCCACCGTTTCCTGCGGAGAGTGCGCCTACTGTGTGCGCGGCGAAATTAATCTTTGCGATCGCCGCCAGGTGCTGGGCGTATCGTGCGGAGATTACCGCCGCGCCGGAGCCTTCGCCGAATACGTCACCGTGCCCGCGCGCATCGTCTATCGAATGCCGGATGCGCTTTCGTTTGAGGAAGCCGCGATGATGGAACCTGTTTCCGTCGCCGTGCACGCGGTTTCGCTCACCCCTCTCGCGCCGAAATCCTCCGCTCTGGTGATTGGCGCGGGAACGATTGGACTCTTGATTCTTCAAGTGCTGCGCGCGTCCGGTTGCGATCGCGTGTTTGTGGCGGATATCGACGCCACGCGATTGCGCCGCGCGGAAAAAGCCGGCGCCACAGAAACCGTGCTGGCCTCGAAGCTCAGCCTCGGCGACGATCTCATTCGCCTTTTCGCAGGCGCAGCAGCCGTGGATGTCGCGGTTGAGGCCGTCGGACTGAATGAGACCGTGAACGCCGCGATTCAGTCCGTGCGCAAAGGCGGCGCGGTCACTCTGGTCGGCAACATTTCTCCGGAGGTGACGCTGCCGCTGCAAAAAGTCGTCGCCGGGCAAATTCGCCTTCAGGGTTCCTGCGCATCCGCCGGCGAATATCCACGCGCGATGGAACTGGTGGCCAGCGGCGCGGTTGACGTGAAGTCTCTGATCTCCGCCGTCGCGCCGCTCGAGGATGGCCCCGCGTGGTTTGAGCGCCTTTACGCGCACGAGGCGAATCTGTTGAAAGTTGTTCTGGCGCCGGGGAAATCCTCGTGAGCGACGCGCCGAAAACTCCGAGCGGCCTGTTCGATCTCACCGGCCGCACCGCCATCGTCACCGGCACCAGCCGCGGCCTGGGCCAACATTTCGCGCGCGCATTGGCCAAAGCCGGCGCGGACCTGGTGCTCACAAGCCGGCGCCGCGAATCCTTGGCGCCCTTTGAAGCCGAAATTCGCAGCTTGGGCCGCCGCGCGATCGCTCTCGAACTCGACGTTCGCGATCAGCTCAGCATCGAGCACATGGTCGCCGAAGCCGAGAAAGCCTTCGGGCACGTCGACATTTTGGTGAACAACGCGGGTTGCAACGTGCGCAAGCCCGCGCTCGACGTCACCTGGGACGATTGGAATTTGATCCTCGACACGAATCTCCGCGGCAGCTTTTTTGTCGCGCAGGCTGTGGCGCGCGAAATGATTCAGCGCCGCTACGGCCGCATCATCAACATCGGCTCGGTCACCAGCGTCGCGGGCTACGCCGGCCTGGGTCCGTACGGCGCGAGCCGCGGCGGAATTCGCCAACTCACGATGAGCCTCGCCGACGATTGGGGCAAATTTGGCGTCACGGTAAATTGCCTCGCGCCCGGATGGTTTCGCACGGATCAGAACGCCGTGATGTACGAAAATCGCGAGTGGGTGGAGTATTTGCGCGATCGCATTCCGCTGAAGCGCCCCGGCGAGCCGCACGATTTGGATGCCGCAGTCGTTTTCCTCGCCGCGGAATCCAGCCGCTACGTCACGGGACAGACTCTGCTTGTCGATGGCGGAATCTCGGGGGGCGCCGTGCGCGCCCTCCCATCGCCCGCGTCAAAATAATCGAATGAATTTGATGCTATGCAGGATGCAACTCGGAAGGGAGCCTTGATCATGACGAATGCTTCAGCTTTGCGATCTCGTTTCGGTTTTCTGCGCGTCGCCGCGGCGCTTATCGCGCTGACCGTCGCGTTCTGCGTCGCGCCGCAAGCGTGGTCTGCGCCGCAGGCGACCAGTGCGCCGCCCGCCGCCGCGTCTCCCGCTGCGAAGCCCGCCGCAGCCACCGCCTCCGCGCCCGCCGCGTCGACAGCGAAGGGCGCGCTACAAATTTATTTTGTCGACGTCGAAGGCGGCCAATCCACGCTTTTCGTCACGCCCGCCGGCCAATCGCTGCTGATCGATACCGGCTGGCCCGATAACGCCGGCCGTGATGCCGATCGCATCGTCGCCGCGGCCATGCTCGCCGGCATCTCGAAGATCGATTTCGTCCTGCTCACGCACTATCACACCGATCACGCCGGCGGCGTCCCGCAACTCGCCGCGCGCATTCCCATCGGCACGTTCATCGACCACGGCCCGAATCGCGAGACCACCGAAGCCGCCACCGAGCAGGGCTATCTCGCGTATCAAGCGTTGCTGCACATGGGAAACTTCAAGCACATCCTCGCCACGCCCGGCTTGATCCTCCCGCTCACCGGCATCAAAGCTGAAATCGTCACCGCCGATGGCGCCGAAATCGTCGCGCCTCTCGCGGGAGCCCCCGGCGCCGGCGCGCCAAACGCTTCGTGCGCGACCACCGAGATTCGCCCCACCGACCAAACTGAAAATTTGCGCTCCGTCGGCACGGTCCTAACTTTCGGCAAGCTGCGCATCCTGGATCTCGGCGACCTCACGTGGGATAAAGAGCGCCCGCTCGTCTGCCCCACAAACAAGCTCGGCACATTCGATCTTCTGGTCGTCTCCCATCACGGTTGGTATCAAAGCAGCAGCCCCGCGCTGCTTGACGCCGTCGCCCCGCTCGTCGCCATCATGGATAACGGCGCCACCAAGGGCGGCTCTCCGCCCGCGTGGGACACGATCGAAAAATCTCCGCGCCTAAAAGATTTGTGGCAGCTCCACTATTCAGAGGAAGGCGCCGCGCAGCACAACGTCGCCGAGCAATTCATCGCCAATCTCCACGGCCCTGACACCGGCTTCTACATCAAGGTGTCCGCGTGGCCCGACGGCAGCATGGACGTTTACAACGCGCGCACGAAAGACACGAAGCACTACGCAGCAGGGAAGTGACGCGGCGACAGCTTTCGGTAGTCGCGGTATAGGAGTGATGCGAAAAACGAAACGAACTCGCCGCGCGCTGGCTGCCGTGCTTTCCGTATTATTGCTGGCCGCGGCGTATGTTGGGTTTCTGTACCAGCTTCAGATCGAAGCAAGATTCTGGCATTGGCGGCACGGAAACGTCTGCCGCTTGGGCGACTTCGATATACCCGTGCCAAAGGGCTGGCTACCGAAATACACGTCACCTACGGATCTGGACTTGATCGACACACAGCTGAGACCGGGACTTAACCCCGCGCTGCACAGCGCCATCGTATCATTTTCCCTCACGCGCTTTGCTCCGCGCGACTTAACATTCTATCGGTCAAGCATGGAGGATCGATTCACAATCGATGGCGTAAGTCGTATCGTTGAGCGCACTTTTCAATTTGAGGACAAGACCGCCGTATGTGTCGGCGGCACCGTTTTGCAAGATGAGATCAAATTTCCTGCGGCGGGCTTTATTGGTTTGGACTGTATGACGACAGCCAACATACATCTGATGTTCGTTGGGCAAGAATCCAATCTGGACGAGTTCTACAGAATCGCTTCGCAAATACGAACCCATGGGACGGCCACGGTATCCCACTGATAGGAGTTCGCCGAAGGGTATTTGGCGACAGCCGCTCATCGAATGAGCAGGAATATGTAGGCGCCTATGCCGATGAAAAGAATCGCCCCCGCGGCAAAGAACGCTCCATCGAACGACTTCGTGAAATTCACGACGTATCCGGTGATCACCGGCGAACAAATCGCCGCGATCTGATTGCACGTGTTTAAGATCCCGCCCAGTGTGCCGACGCTTTCGCGCGGCGCGATCAGCGATGGGATCGACCATCCCACACTGGACGCCGCCGAGAGACCCGCCAGCGCGATCGTAATCCAAATCATCGCGGCGCGCGGCGATTGCACTCCCGCTGTTCCGATCAGCGCAAGTCCAAGGCTCGTTCCGCCGATTAGCACCCACTGCCGCACGCGGGTCGCGCTTCGTCCCCGGCTAATCAGAAAATCCACCAGCCATCCGCCAATCGCCAATTCCACCACGAAGGCGATCAGCCACGGCCCCGCGGCGTACAGCGTCGAAGTCTGTAAGTTCACGTGATGCGCCATCATGAAATAAAACGGCAGCCAGTAAAGCAGCAGGTAAAAACAATAGTTGTATGCGGCGTAGCCCAGGCACAGGCCCCACACCTTGCGCCGGCCAAGCAGATACAGCAGCGGCGCGCCTTGTTCGGACTTTTTCGTGTCTTCGGGCTGCGCTCCGCCGCGCGCGATGAATTCGCGCTCCGGCTGCGAAAGCTTTTTGTCTTCGCTCGGGTTGCGATAGAAGGCGTAAAAGAACGCGAAGTATAGCAAGCTCGCGATTCCCGTCGCCGCAAAACTCCAGCGCCATCCAAAGTGGATCAACAGTGCGCCGAGCACCGGAATTCCGAGTCCCGCCGCCAATCGCGGCGCTGCATCGAAAAACGCCGTGCCCAGGCTGCGCTCGGCGTCGGGAAACCAGTAGCCGATCGCCTTCGAGCTTGCAGGATACGTCGGGGCTTCGCCGATGCCGAGCAGAAGTCGCGCACCCAGAAAGCTGCCGACGCCGGTAGCCGCCGCTGCGGCAAATGTCGCAACACTCCAAATGAAAGTGCTGATTCGCCCGATCAGCTTCACGCCGAAGCGATCGAGCAAAACGCCGCACGGCAATTGCAAAACCATATACGTCCAGCTATACGCGCCGAGCAGCCATCCAAACATCGCGGGAGGAATTCCGAAATCGTGGTGCAGCGCGGGCTGTGCAACCGAAAGATTGACGCGATCAAAATAATTTACAAGGATGCCGAATCCCAGCAGTAACGCAACTCCCCAGCGTCTCCGCGGCACATTCGTCGAGATATTGTCGGCAAGATCCTGCGATGAAGCCATGGGACGTCGGGGTCCGCTTCCCGCAGTTTTGGCGGCGACACGTGCGGCCGGGCGCCCGGGAGCAGCGGGAGTATCGCACAGTCCGGCGCCGCGATGCGCGCAAGATTCGCGCGCGGTCTTCAGGTTTATTCGTGAGCGTGTTTTGGAAGGGCACGGCTTTAGCCGTGCCGCAAACGCGTGTGTGCTAGTGCGGCTTCAGCCGCTGAGGGCATGACTTGTCGCAGCGAAGTCCACGCCCGGCAACGCCCAGCCTAATTTCCGCGCGAAATCCGTGCGCGTTCCGCGGCCACGCCGGTCGGCGTCGGCGTAGTCGCCACATCATCCGAACTGCTTGCAGACGTCGCAGGCGTCGCATCCGCATCCGCATCCGAATACGATGCCGGTG
>JBEKDK010000133.1:0-8090 GCA_050014395.1 Candidatus Acidiferrales bacterium
GAATGCGGCACACCTCCGGAACATGTTCATGCCCCTTAGAGGGCGTAGAGATGACTGGGAACGACCCCAGCGATTCGCCGGAGTTGCCAATTGACAGTCGCGCTTTCAGAGATGACACCAAGTGCGTAAGGCGACGGAGAGACGGAAGTCAGCGGATGAGGCGAGGGCAAGATGGAGGCCTGAAGGCCTCCGCTACACGTGCCACTGCCGAATCGCGGAGCGTCCCTCAGTGCGGGACGAGGGTGCGCTGGCCGGAGCGGGCGGCGGCGTAGATGGCTTCCACTAGCGTGGTGCTGCGGCGGGCTTCGCGGCCGTCGCAGAAGGGGCGCGCGTGTTCGCGCACGGCGCGGAGGAAATCTTCGAGCGCGGCTTTATGGCCGCGGATATCGCTGACGGAGGCGGAAGTGGCGCTGGCGTTTTGGTCGCCGCCTTCGGCGCGGACTAAAGTGGGATCGGGCGTGTGCAGATCGGCGCGAACGAGGAGATCCTGCTCGATCGCCAGCGTGCCTTCGGAGCCGCTGAGCTCGACGCGGCGCGGATAGCCGGGGAAGACGGAAGTGGTGGCGATGATGGTGCCGAAGGCGCCGTTGGCGAATTCGAGGATGGCGACGAGCGTGTCTTCGGATTCGATTTTGTGGTACAGCGCGCCCATTTTGGCTTGCACGGCGGTGACGTCTCCCCAAAGCCACAGCAGCAAATCCACCGTGTGCACGCCTTGATTCATCAGCGCGCCGCCGCCATCGAGCTTCGTGGTGCCGCGCCATTTTGAGCCGGAGTAATACTCCGGCGGGCGCCACCATTTCACGCGGGCTTCTGCGAGGATTGGTTTGCCGAGGACGCCGGCGTCGAGCAGGGATTTCACGCGGCGCAGATCGGGCTTGAAGCGATCTTGGAAGAAGACGCCGAGGCGGACGTCGGCGGCGTCGCAGGCGGCGATCAGGGCGTCGGCGCGCGCGGTGGTGACGTCGATGGGCTTTTCGGTGAGCACGTGCAGGCCGGCGCGGGCGGCGGCGATGCCTTCATCGGCGTGAAAGCCGGAGGCGCTGCCGATGGCGACCATCTCCATGGGGCGATGCGCGAGGAATTGGGCGAAGTCGGTATAGGGCGTGCCGCCGTGGGCCTTGGCGAGGCGCTCGATTTTTTGGCGATTGCTGCCGTAGATCGCGGCGATCTGAACGCCGGGGATGGCCAGCGCCGCGCGCGCGTGCGTTTCGGAGATGTTGCCGCCGCCGATGATGCCGATGTGTGTGGTCATGGGTATGTGGCGACGAAATTATCGTAGGCCTTGTCGATCTCAGCCGCAGTAGCGGTTTCCGACAAAATTAAAATGCGATAGTGGAACGTTACGGATTGGTGCGGCTGCAGCGTGTAGTTCAAAACTACTTTGCCGGACGTGAAATCCTTCGCACCGAAAGGATTCGCGGCGAAGAGGCCGTAGCCGCGGGCGTGCCAATAGGTTGGAGAGTTCGGATTCTTTGGGTAATCGAGGATGGCGATGGTGACGGGCTCGGCGGCGATTTTGCCGGTGAGCATGCACCAGCGGCCGCGCGTGGACCAGGCGGCGTCGCCGGACTTGCCTTCGCTGGTCAGATAATTTCCGGTGACGATGCTGTTGTCCATGGGCGGAACTTTGGTGACGTTGCCGTTGGCGTCGGTGAAGATGCCGGGCTCGGTTGAGGGCATTTCGAGTTCGCGGCGGACGCGCAGGCCCAGCAGGCCGTCTTTATTATCGTTGAAGACGACGGGCTGATCCTGCGCGGTGAGCGTGGCGATGAAGTCGATGCTGCGGGAATTGGCGCTGCCGCGGAAGATATATGTGGTGTCTTGCTTCAGCAGCGTGGTGCCGTCGGGGATCACCCAGTCCGACGTGGTTTCAAGCGTGCCTTCGGTGGGGCCGCTTTTCGTGGCGACAATGGAGCGCTGGAAAATCGTGCCGTATTTCGCGCGATCCGCGGGCTTGATGGCGTCGGAATTGTTCCAGAAATCGTAGCCGTTCACGTTGCTGTAGTTGAACCACAGGCCGACGTGGTGCGGGTGGTCGGCGCGCTCGCCGGGGCCGGGCGGAAAACCGCGCGTGACGATGGTGCCTTGCGCGGTGCGCAACGGGAAGAGCACCGGCTTCTTGATTGCGGCGGGATAAATGTAGCTGGTGAAGGGCTGGCCGCCGATCAGGATGTCAACGCGCTGGTGCGCGTCATCGCGGATGAGTTGGACGGCGTCAGCCACGCCGACGACGGGCGCGGGCGGCGCGGCATAGCCTGCGAGAAGCGCGGCAGAGAGCCACAAAGGCATCGTGTAAATCCACGCTCGGATTTTCATCGTCGATCAGGCTCCGGTGACGACTTCTTGTTTGGCGTCGTCGAAGGTGACGCGCTTGCCGGTTTGGATCGCGGCGACGTTCATGCACAGCGCGATGGAGTGGGCGTAGCCGGCGTCAATGCTGGCGTTGGGTGTCTTGCGGCTGCGGACGCACTCCATCCAGTTGCGGACGTTGGCGGTGGTCATGTCGTCGTCGCCAGTGTCGGCTCCGGTGGCGGCGCCGCCAGCGGGCGCGCCGGTGAGGCTGAAAGGCGCGAGGAGATTCGGCTGCATGTCCATTTCCTTGGCGAATCGCGCGGTCAATCCGCCTTCGGGCGTGACTTGGTTGGTGACCATATCGAGCGTGCCGCCATTCGAGCGATAAATTTCCTTCACGTCGCCGGCGGAATTGGTCATGCGCGAAGAGTAGATCACCTGGAAACCTTTGGTGGGATCGTTCAGCGGGCCGTAATCGAAGACGGCGGTCATCGTGTCCCAATTTTTGCGGCCATCTTTCCAGAGATAAATGCCGCCATTGGCGACGACGCTGCGCGGATGCGGCAGTCCGGTGAACCAATGCACGGTATCGATCTGGTGGACCAGCCACTGATCGGGAATGCCGGAGGAATAGGGCCAGAAGAGGCGGAACTCGAGATACTTTCGCGCGTCAAATTCCGGCAGCTTGGTGAGGTGCAGCGGTGCAAGATAGCGCTTCCAATCGGTGTCCTGCTCCTTCAGCAGCGGGACGACGGAAGGGCGGCGCCAGCGGCCGGGCTGATTGACGTTCCACGTCATTTCGACGCAGACGATATCGCCGAATTTGCCGGACTGAATGAACTCGCAGGCTTTCTGATAGGTGGCGGAGCTGCGGCGCTGCGTGCCGACGGCCACGATGCGATCGCTGGATTTCACGGCGCTGTGAAACGTGCGCGCGGCTTCCATGGTGTGCGCGGTGGGCTTTTCGACGTAGGCGTCGCGGCCGGCGTGCACGGCTTCTGTGCCGTGGTAGGCATGCTGAAAATCGGCGGTGGCCACGAAGACGGCGTCGACTTCCTTGTGCTTGTAGAGTTCGTCGTTGTTGATCGCGGCGAAGATTTGCTTGCCGGTGAGCTTCAGGACGCCGGCTTGCGCTTGATCGCGGCGCATGTTCCAAATGTCGGAGACGCCGACGAACTCGAAATTCATTTCGTCGGAGAGCTTGTGGAACGCGGGCATCAGGCTGCTGCGGAAGCGGTCGGAATAGCCGACGATGCCGACGCCGACGCGATCGTTGGCGCCGATGATGCGGGCGTAACTGGAGGCGCGCGCGGCGAGCGCCGTGCCGGCAAGGCCGACTCCGGCCGCTCCGGCGACTTTGAGGAAATCCCTGCGAGAAGTCTTGTCTGTTGTCATGGCATCCTTCCTGGAACGTCGAAATTATTTCAGGACTCCCCACGGGCCGGCCGATTCGCTGGCTGTGGGCAAAAGCGTTTTTTCTTTGACGCGATCGAGCTGCGTATCCGGCACGCGCTTGCTGTGGAAGATGCGCAGATCGGTGACGTCCTCGAGCGAAAATACCGGGACGTTCGCCGGGCCGAGCACGTTGAAGAAATCCGCGCCGTCGACATCATTGAGCGCGAAAGTGGGGCGCGCGTCGTCGGCCATGGTTTTGATATCGATGTCGCGCAATTCGACGTCTTTGGCGTGGCGAATGTAGAAGCCGCAGGCGGGCATCGTGCCGAACATGCCGGGCTCGGGATAGCCGTTTTCTTTTTCGGGCGGCGCGATTGCGGCGTCTTCTTTTGTGCCGCCACCTTGATTGAGTACGACGACGTTGGAGATTTTCACGCCTTCGATCGGATAGCCGGGCACGCCGCTGATGATCGAGCAGATGTGCGAGACGGTGTTCGAGCAGATCACATTGGAGATCACAACGCGGCGCATCGTGCCCACCGGGGCGCCGGCCGGGCCGCGCATGCGGCGACCGAGTCGCAGGAAGATCGGGGCGCTGGCGCAATCGCGCATGGTGATGTTGGTGATGCTGATGTCCTCAAGCAGCGCGCCATCGACGGATTCGAGCGCGAGGCCCTGGCAATTTTCAAAAACACAATTCGAGATGGCGATGTTGCGGAAGCCGCCGTTCGATTCGGTGCCGCACTTGATGCGGCCGGTGTTGAACGAGCGCTGGCCCTTGGGGAAGGGCTGGAACGTGGCGTCGAGCAGCGTGCCGAGTTGATAGCCGCCGCAGACGAAGCAGTCCGAGATTGTGACGTGATCGGTGGAGCGCGCTTCGCCGAGGGCGTAGGAGCTTTTCAGTACGATGGCATCGTCCCACGGGGAATTGACGCTGCAATTTGAGATGTGGACGTCGCGGCAGCAGTCGATGTCCATGCCGTCGCGATTGGTATCGATGCGCAGATGGAGGATGTTCAGATTGTCCACACCGGTGGCCAGGATTCCGAAATGGCCGCCCTGCAAAATCTGAAAATCTTGCAGCGTGATGTTGCGGCAATTCTTCAGGGCGATGGTCTTATTGCCGACGCCGGGATTTTCCGCTTTGGGGCCGGGGCCGTAACCTTTGCTTAAAGCTTTGCCCCAGATTCGGCCGGGTCCGGCGATGCCGGCGTTTTCGATGCCTTCGCCCCAGATCAGACTGTTGTGAAAATGATTGTGGCCGTAATCCTGGAAGGTTTCCCACTGGGTGTTCGGTTCGGCGGCGTCATAGCCGGCGCCGGGGGCAGGCGTAGCGGGCGTCTCCGCGGACAAAATTATCGCGCCGGGTCCGATGAAAAGCTGAACGTTGCTCTTCAAGTGGATCGAGTAGGAGGCGTAGGTGCCAGCGGGGAATCGCACCGCACCGCCGCCTGCGGCCGCGGCGGCGTCGATCGCAGCGTTGATCGCTGCGGTGTCGATGGTTTTGCCGTCGCCAGTGGCGCCGAAAGATTTCACGTCGAATACGCCTGCGGCGCCAACCACGGGCGCCGCGGTTTTCGCGCGCGGCGATGCGGGGGAACGCTCCGCAGCGGCGGCCGAAGATGGGGCCAGCAGTTCGTGCGCCGTGAGCGCGCCGAGAATTCCGCCGCCGACGGCTTTCATCATGCCACGGCGATCTACGCCCGCAGTGGGCGTCAAATTAGGTGATTGATTCGGATTTCTTGCTGCCGCGGAGGGCGATGCTTCTTGGTGCGAATTCTGCGCGCGTGATTCAGCGTCAATCTCGGGAGCCATCAAATTCCTCCTAGACCTGTGTTGCGTACTGGGGTGTTGGACTTACGAAAGCGCTGTTGCGTTACGCAATTTCTTTTTCAACTTTGCTCGGCACAGGCGGCTCGGCACAGGCGCGTCGTTCTCTATGGCGTGCCGCGGGCGATTTCATATCGTGTAGCCCAACTTCTGCTGGACGTACTCTTTGCTGATTTCCGCCGATTGCTTCGCCGTGCGCGAAGGATCGGTGGGGCCATCGAGTTCGATGACGGCCCAGCCGCGGAACTCGATTTCCTGAATCGCTGCGAACACGGCGGGCAGATCGACTTTTCCCTGGCCGAGTTCGACGAAGCGGTACGGGTGATTGCCGGTATCCTTCGAGGGCACGGCATCGACGGCGTCCTTTATGTGCAGGAAAAGCAGGCGGCTGCGATAGTCGCCGATGGCCTTGGCCGGATCGCCGCCGGCGACCCAGTAATGTGCGACGTCGAGTTCGAGTTTGGCGTACTGCGGATCGACGTTGTCAAAGATGCGGTCCACTTCGCCGGGGCTTTGTGCGAGCGAATACATGTGATTGTGGAGTCCCAACTGGATGCCGATGCCGGCGGTGCGCTTGCCAAGATCGGTGATCAAGTGACCCATGTTCTTGTAATCGTCGTCGGCGACCAGGCGATTCGTGGGCCGGGCGGCGATCACTTGCAGGTAGCTGCCGCCGGCGTCATGCAGGAACTTGGCGTGATCGGTGTGCGTGGCGAGCTGCGCGTCCGCGGGGGCGTCCACGTCCAGATTGCCGCTCGACAGGGCGACGAAATTCAAATTGTGCTGGTTGAGCAGATCGCGCACGGCTTGAGCGCTGCCGCCAAATTCGGCGATCGCGTTGGCGCGCAGCTGAATTCCCGGAAAGCCCAGCGAGGCCACATCGTCGATGGCTTGGCGATCGTTTCCATTCCAGGTGATGGCGGCGTATCCCCAGCGAATTTCCGCGGGTGCGGCCCGAAGCGTTGGCGCGCGCAGCAGAGAACCGGCGGCTGTGGCGCCCAGTGCGGCGATGAAGTTGCGGCGAGAAATCTGTGACGGCATGGCTGCGCTCCTATTTTCCCAGAGCGAATCTCCTGGCGTAACGAGACGCAATCGGGCGCAGGCCCGAAGCGAGCGAAGGATGGAGATTTCGTTGTGAGCGCGCGGCAGTTTGGCAGAATGTTGTCACGGGCTCGACGGGGAGCCGGACCTTACCGGCGGGCTGGATTCTACCAAATCCCGCCGCCTGCGGCGTCGCGCATTTGAGGCCACCTCGCGAGGCGCAAAGTTCGGCGTTTGGCGCGCATCGCCGCCCGGATTCCGTATCCGAAACCGAATCGAGCGGTAGTTACGGGGTTATATGGACAGTGCCGTATCGCGGTGCTAGCATCCGCTTCGTCCGCCAGATGGCGGATGTGAGGCACAGGGAGCCAAGGCCATGACGCTGACCACTAGGAGAGCCGATGTCATAGCGAAGGCGCTTGAATCGTTTCAAATCGAGCTGCCATCGTGGGGTTTCGCGAATACCGGGACCCGCTTCGGAAAATTTACGCAAGCCGCCGCAGCTTCATCCATCGAAGAAAAATTCAGCGATGCCGGGCAGGTCCACAGTTTGACTGGAGTATGTCCGACGGTCGCGTTGCACGTGTTGTGGGATTTGCCGGAGGGGGTGGCCAGCGTCGGCAACGTGAACGAATTGGCCAAGCGCTACGGAGTGCGGCCGGGCTCGATCAATCCCAACGTTTTCCAGGATCAGATTTACAAGCACGGATCGCTTGGGAATCCCGATCCGGCGGTGCGCGCCGCGGCAGAGAAGCATCTGCTGGATAGCGCGGACATCGCGACGGCGCTCGGCTCGCGCGACGTATCGCTGTGGTTCGGCGACGGCTCGAACTATCCCGGCACGGCGAATATTAGGCAGCGCCGCAAATGGTTCGAGGAGGGGTTGAAGAAATTGCACGCGCGCCTTTCCGGCAACCAGCGCATGCTGGTGGAATACAAACCGTTCGAGCCGGCGTTCTATCACACGGACATCGGCGATTGGGGCATGGCGCTACTGCTTTCAAAGGCCGCGGGGCCGCGCGCCAAGGTGCTGGTCGATACCGGGCATCATTATCAGGCGCAGAACATCGAGCAGATCGTTACATGGCTGCTGGCCGATGGCATGTTGGCCGGATTCCATTTCAACGATCGGCGATACGCGGACGACGACCTGACGCTGGGGTCGATCGATCCTTACCAAATTTTCCGCATCTTCCACGAGATTCGTTTCTTTGAGTGGGAGACCAAGCAGCGCGCGGACATCGCCTACATGATCGATCAGAGCCACAACCTGAAGGGCAAGATGGAAGCGATGATCCAGACGGTGATGACGGCGCAGGAGCTTTTCGCCAAAGCCGCTATCGTGGATCACGAGAAACTTGCGGTGGCGCAGTCGAAGGCTGAGTTGGTGGACGCGGAAAATTGTCTGAAGGACGCGTTCTCAACCGACGTGCGGCCGGCGATTCGCGATTGGGCGAAGTCGCGGGGGCTGCCTGAGGATCCGCTGGTGGCGTTCCGCAAGAGCGGGTACCTGGAGCGCATCACGGCCG
>JBEKDK010000134.1:0-8047 GCA_050014395.1 Candidatus Acidiferrales bacterium
CAGAAACCCGCGCCTCCAAGGCATTCATTTTCAATCGATTACAACACCGGGTGCAACTCGTTGAAAACATTCGATATCAACATCCTTATTTTCACACTCATGCGCACTCTTCTCCTGGAAGGCCTTTTGAATGAGCATTTTAAACAAGACACACCGGGGGTGTGTGTACCCCCTCGCGATTATCGTCAACCTCCTTCTGCCAACCCCGTGTCCCTTGGGGATACAATTGGCGGAATAATAGGTGAATATGTCGTCGCTTGAACAACCTCGCGGACCCATTCCGATCGCCGGCAGCGGCACGCGCGCCGATTGGGCGCTGCAAGCTCGCTTCGCCGAGCTGCTGACGAAGGTGCGCGCGAATCGCCCCTCGGACGACACTGAACTTCTGCGCCGCGCCTTCGAGTTCGCTGGCGAGCAGCACAAAGGTCAAGTCCGCAAATCCGGCGAGCCGTACCTTTCGCATCCGCTCGAAGTCGCGCACATCCTCGCGGACATGAAGTTGGACACCACAACGCTCTGCGCCGCGCTGCTGCACGACGTCGTCGAGGACACGCGCGTCCCCATCACCGAAATCTCCGAGCGCTTTGGCGAGGACACCGCGCGCCTGGTCGAGGGCGTCACCAAGATCGGTCGCCTCGGGCAAATCGCTCCCGAGGCGCGCCAAGCCGAAAATCTGCGCAAGATGTTGCTGGCCATGGTCAACGACATTCGCGTGGTTGTCGTCAAAATGGCAGATCGCCTGCACAACATGCGCACGCTCAGTTACCTTGCGCCGGAGCGCCAGGAATATATCGCGCGCGAAACTTTAGATGTTTACGCGCCCATCGCCAACCGGCTTGGCATGGGCTTGATGCGCGCCGAACTTGAGGAACTCTCATTCAGCTATCTCGAGCCCGCGGCGTTCCTCGAGCTGAAAAAAACGCTGGAAGCCCGCAGCAAAGCGTTCGAGCGCTTTCTTGTCGATACGCAGGACGCCATTCGCAAGCGCTTGGTCGAAGCCGGCATTCCTGCCGAAGTCGAAGGCCGCATCAAGCGCCTTTATTCCATTCGCCAGAAAGCCCAGCGCCAGCAGCGCCCGCTGGATCAAATTTACGATTTGCTGGCCGTGCGCGTCATCACGGACACCGTGCGCAATTGCTACGCCGCGCTCGGTGTGATCCATCAAATGTGGCGCCCCGTGCCGGGGCGCTTCAAAGACTACATCGCGATGCCGCGGCCGAACCTGTATCAATCGTTGCACACCACGGTGGTCCACGCGGGGCAAGCCTTCGAGGTTCAAATCCGCACGCAGGAGATGCACCGCATCGCCGAGCAGGGCGTCGCCGCGCACTGGAAATATAAAGACGGCCGCCAAATCTCCGAAGCCGACGATCAACGCATCGTCTGGATGCGGCAATTGGTCGAGTGGGCGCGCGAAATGCAGGAGCCCTCGGAATTTCTTTCGACGCTCAAGGTCGATCTTTACCCCGAAGAGGTCTACACGTTCACGCCCAAAGGCCGCGTGCTCCCTCTCCCGCGCGGAGCCACGCCGGTCGATTTCGCCTACGCCGTGCACACCGAGGTTGGCCACACGTGCGTCGGCGCGAAAGTGAACGGGCAAATCGTTCCCCTGCGCCATCGGCTTGCCAATGGAGACGTCGTCGAGGTGATGACGCAGAAGGGCCACGCACCCAGCCGCGACTGGCTGAATTTCGTACGCACCTCCCGCGCCCGCAGCAAAATTCGCCAATGGATCAATCTGAACGAGCGGCATCAAGCCACCGAAGTTGGCCGGCGATTGCTCGAGCGCGAAGCGCGCCACCTCGGCGTGAGCCTGAAGAAAATTCCGGATGAAGATTTGCTGCGCGTCGCCTCCGAGCACGGATGCGCCAAGCTTGAGGATCTTCTCGCCGGATTGGGCTACGGAAAATATTCCGCGCGCCAGATTCTTGCCAAGGCGGCCGGCGCAAACGTCACGGAATCCGAGTTGCCGGGCCACCCCGGCGAAAAACCAGCGCCCGCCGGACCGAAGCGCCCCGCTGAAGGCCAAGAACCCGTTGTTCTGGTGCGCGGGCAAGACGATCTGATGGTCTTTCGCGCGAAATGCTGCAGCCCGATTCCCGGCGATGAAATCATCGGCTACGTCACGCGCGGCCGCGGCGTCGCAGTGCATTCTACGCGCTGTCCAAACGTGCAGAATCTGCTTTATCAATCCGAGCGCCGCATCGCCGTTCAATGGGCCGGCGAAGAGCAAACGCAATTCCCGGTCACCATCTTGGTCCGTGCGCTCGATCGCGCCGGCTTGCTTGCCGACATCACCAACGTGATCAGCGGCGCCGGCTCCAACATCCGCGCCCTTGAAAGCCGCCCCGATCAATTGAACGCGCGCGTTGAAGCTACGCTCGAAATTGTGGATCAGAAGCAGCTCGAAGGCATCCTCGCCGAGATTAAGAAAATTTCCGGCGTCTACGACGTCGAGCGCGTCTACAAAGTTTGATCGCGCGCGAACGCGACCAAGCGTTCGCGCCGCGCCGTAGCTGTTTTTTAGCGAAGACGGGCCGC
Organism: Candidatus Acidiferrales bacterium; assembly: GCA_050014395.1. Lineage (GTDB taxonomy): Bacteria > Acidobacteriota > Terriglobia > Acidiferrales > UBA7541 > DASPOJ01. The sequence continues at coordinate 2,542 of JBEKDK010000134.1, forward strand.
CAAATCGCAGCTGGCGTTGGACGCCGCTGATGACCATCGCGTCACACCTGCTGCTGCGGCCACGCCGGCGCGCTGCGCACAGCTAGAATGAACGCATGGCTCCCGACCTCTCACGCGAACGCGGCCAAGCGTTCGCGCCGCGCCGTAGCTGGTTTTCAGCGAAGGCGGGCCGCTGCGTCCGGCGCCGCGCCGCAATCTTTGCTCTTGCGCTCGCCGCCGCCGTAACCTTCGCCGGTTGCAAACGCGCCAAGCCCGCCGAACCAGCGCCCATCGATTCGGCATCAATGTCGTTCACGAACGCCGATCAATTGCGTCCGCTCAATCCTTCGCAGTACGAAGTTTTGCAATTGGTCGAGCTGCGCCAAGCTGGGCTTCCCGAATCGGCCTGTCTCGAGCTGATCCAAATTGCGCGGCAAACTGGCCAACCGTTTTCCGACGGCGATGCCATCGCCGAATTGCTCGGCGCCGGTGAAAGTCCCGATGTCGCGATGCAGCTCGCGCGCATCGGCCAACTCGGAGTTTGGTCCGGGCAAGTTCTCGCGATGCATCTGGCAAGAATTCCAGACGCGATGATCCTTGACGTGGCACATCGCCGCGCCGCCGGCGAGCCATCGCTTTCCGGCGAGATGCTCGCCAAGCTTCTCGATGCCGGCTACTCGAAATCGCAGGTAACAGGCTTGCTCGATAAAGGCACCACCGACGCCCAGGCTCAGCAGATCTTGGATTACAAAGATCGCTCGTCTGCCCACGGCTTCGTAAGGGCTGGACATCGCCGGCACTAACAACCTGCTGAAACGATCGCGGCAGAAGATTCTGCAATCCGCTCGCACCTACTGCGCAGCGGCGACACCTTTGACCCTCCTCGTGATGCTCGCTACAATCGCAGCACTTTGAATCGCGCGCGCCGCTTCCTTTGGCTTGTCTTCGCGATGCCCGCTCTGACGGGAATTTCGGGTTGCGCTGTGCCACTCGGCGCGGGATTTCGATTGGACGCACGCGAAATTCAGCTGCGCGCGCAGCCGTCGGATCCGCCGGTGCTGCATGTGCTTGTAAGCGATCGTTTTGCGAACGTCGGCAATCGTCCGCTCGATTCGCTGATTGTCGAAATGCCTGCCGGCGCGACGTACGGACTCGCAAATCTGCGCGCCACCGTGGATGGCGAGGATGCTGAGCCGCATTTGATTCCCGGCGGCGAGGTGCAGCTGTATCGCGTTCCGTTCGATCCCGCGTGGCCGGACGGCGTGCCGAATCGCATGCACAGTGTCGTACTGGAGTACGATCTCGCGCCGGCTGCCGGCGGGCGCGGCACAATGGGAGTCGCCGCGGAAAGTTTCCACGTGGCCGACCATTCCGCTTTCCCTTTGTGGCATGCGCCGCCCGGCGTGTTTTCAAAGGGAGGTCCGGATGCGCGCCGCGTGGTTCTGCGCGTTCTGGCTCCAGCGGACTATCTTGTAGCGGCGTCCGGAACGCAGACCGGCGAGCGGCATCCGAAGCAGGAGGCCGATCGACTGTTTCGCATTGACCGCGGAGATCCATTTCCATTTGCCGTTGCCGGCCGCTATCAGGAAAAGGAAATCGGCGTGCCGGGGCCCAATGTTTCTTTCTGGACGCTCGCGCCGCTCGATGTGGACGCCGCGAAGGTGCTGGCGACGCGGCTGGCCACAGCGCGCGACGCCTACGAGCGTTTCTTCGGCCACGGCCCGAGCGGGGCGGACACGCTTCGCGTAGTGGAGACCTCTGAAGCCATTCCGCCGGAGTTCGGCGCGAACGACGATCCGGGCGGAGCATCGTTTCCAGGGGGAGTCTTGCTAGATGCGCACGCCTTCGCGGCGGGACTTTCAAGCGAGCCCGTGCTCGAACTGGCCGAATACGAGTTGGCGCGCTCGTGGTTCGGATGGATCGTGCGACCCGATTCCGATGCACAGATTTTGATGGGGCGCGGAGCGGGTTTGTATTCCGTGACGCTGGCGGCGCGCGCGCGCGGCGGCGATGCGGCGCGCAATTTGGCCGTCGCGGAGTTGGTGCGGAAATACGAAGCAGCGCGGCAGCGCGCGTCGGATCGTGCGTTACTTGAGCCGACGACGGGATATCCACACGAGCAGCGCGTTGCCAGCGGCTACAAAGCTGCACTATTTTTTGTGGCGCTTGAAGAGCGCGCCGGAGCCGACCCTTTGCGCCGCGTGATGCATCGCATTTTTCACGACATGGCGAATAAGGAAGTCGGCGCCGCGGAATTGCGCTCCGCGGTCGAGGCCGAAACGCACCAGAGCTATGCGGAATTTTTCCGCGTGTGGCTGAATCAGCCGGGAATTCCGGCGGGATTTCTGGCAGCGCACCAGGGCGGCGCGGCAACGATTGCGCCGCCGGGAACGTGATGCGGCCGCTCCGCACAATCAAACGCATGCCGCCGGCTATAGACATTACCAAGCAAAGGAGATCATCGTGATCGATTCCGTCGCAACCGAGCACGCACCGAAAGCCGTCGGCCCGTATTCACAGGCCATCAGGGTCAATGGCTTTATTTTTCTTTCCGGCCAAATCGCACTGGATCCGCGCACGCAGCAACTCGTGGAGGGTGACGTGGCGATGGAGACCGAACGCGTGCTGGAAAATCTGAAAGCCGTGGTCGAAGCGGCCGGTTCCTCGCTTCAGCGCGTCGTGAAAACCACAGTTTTCCTGGCGGACATGAACGATTTCGCGAAGATGAATGAAGTGTATGCGCGCTATTTCGCGACGCCGCTGCCGGCGCGCTCGACGGTGCAAGTGGCGCGATTGCCGCGCGACGCCCGCGTTGAAGTTGATTTGATTGCCTTGCTCTAGAGTTGCGGCGCGGCGAAACGCGCCGCTCGGCCGAACTTGAAAGGCGCTGCGTTTCACGGGAGAAACCGGTGAGACTCAAAATCTATATTGCGATTGCCATCATGGCATCGATGTTTGCGGCGTGCGGCGCGATTCGCGCACAGGCCCCTGCGCCAACGCCACCGCCGACGGTGCCTGCAGCTGCGCCAATGCCACCCGCGGCGCCCGCTCCTCCCGCTGCGCCGATGAATCCGCAAGCGCCCGGGGCTGCACCCGCTCCCGCTGCTGTCGATCAACGCTCAAAAAACCTTGCAGGACTGGGCGAATCTGGGGCGCTATCGAGATGCCAACGCGCAGCTTGCGCCACCGGCGCCGGGGGAGACGCGCGTGGTCTTTATGGGAGACTCGATCACCGATTTCTGGGTGGTGCGATCGCCAGAAACTTTTTTCCCCAGCAAACCCCACGTCGATCGCGGCATCAGCGGGCAAACCACACCGCAGATGCTGGTCCGCTTCCGGGCTGACGTGATCGCACTGCATCCGAAAGTGGTGGTGATTTTGGCGGGCACAAACGATATCTCCAGCAATACGGGGCCGGAGACGCTTGAGGAGATCGAGGGCTATTTGACGTCAATGGCAGAACTCGCGCGAGCGAATGGGATTCGCGTCGTTTTGGCGTCGCTTCTGCCGGTGACGGATGCGCTCCGTCCGCAGACAGTGCGGCGTCCGCCGGAAGAGATCGTCGCGCTCAATGCGTGGATAAAGGACTACGCGAAAGCGCACGACATCGTGTATCTGGACTACTACTCGGCGATGCTCGACGATCATCAAATGCTGCGGCAGGATTTGACCGTGGACGGCTTGCATCCGAACGCCGCGGGTTATGCGATCATGCAGCCGTTGGCGGAAAAAGCGATTGCCGCCGCGCTGCACTAAGGGGGCGCCATGAAGCGCCGTAGTTTTGTGGCACCGATCGTTTTCCTCTCGATAATTTTCTGTCTGCCGCGCACCACGTTCGCACAGCAGCGAATTCGTCCGCCGCTGCACACAAGGGGCGACGAAATCGTGGATGCCGCGGGCCGCGCCGTGCGCCTCACGTCAGTGAACTGGTACGGTTTCGACGAAAAGGAATATGTCGTGGGCGGACTGGATCACGCGCCGCTCGGCACGATCATCAAAGAAATCCAGGACATCGGCGTGAATTCCGTGCGGCTGCCGTGGGCCAACGAAACGCTGGAGCACGATCCGGTCGTCGCCGACTACGCCGTGAAGGCCAATCCGGAGTTTCGCGGCAAACATGCCATGGAGATCATGGACGCGGTGATAGCGGCGCTGGCGCGTGCGCACATCATGGTGATTCTCGATAATCACATGAGCAACGCCGATTGGTGCTGCTCGGAACACGACGGCAACGGTCTGTGGTACAACGCCGATTATTCCGAAGCGGCATGGCTCGCCGATTGGCAGATGATCGTTCGCCGCTATGCGAAGCAGCCGTGGGTGGTTGGCGCGGACCTACGCAACGAGCCGCGCGCCGGAGCGCAATGGGGCGGCTCCGATCCGGCCCTTGATTGGTACGCTGCGGCCGAACGCGGTGGCAACGCGGTGCTCGCCGCAAATCCGAAACTGCTGATCATGGTAGAAGGCCCGCACTATTCCACGGATTTCAGCGGCGTTTTCGATCATCCCATCGTGCTGAAGATCGCGGATCGGCTGGTCTATTCGCCGCATTTTTATGCTTCGGGGCAGCACGCGATGAAAAGCTACGATGAACTCAAGCAGCTCTACGATAAGCGCCTCGGCCCATTGCTCCACCCGGAATCCGGTGTGCCTCTGTGGGTGGGAGAATTCGGCGGGTGCCAAACGCTCGATTGCGGCGAGCAAAGCACTTGGATGCGCTGGTTCTTGCAGTATCTGAAGGAAAACAATCTGAACTGGAGCTATTGGCCGCTGAACGGCACGCAATCGAGCGGCACCGGCCGGAGATACGACACGCTGGAACACTTCGGCTTGTTGTCGATGGATTACCAGAGTATCGCGGCGCCGAAAATCGTGGAATTTATGCACACGATCGAAGCGCCGCGCTAGGCACGCGCGCCGCGCTAATGTTAAAATCGCTGGCACGCGCAATTTGCACGTCGATGGGCCTGTAGCTCAGGTGGTTAGAGCGCACCCCTGATAAGGGTGAGGTCGGTAGTTCGAGTCTACCCAGGCCCACCATTCCTTCGTTTTGGCCCGTTCGAAGATCATGTCGAATGGCTTTCTGTAGGTGGGATAAACACTTACCGCGTCCACAGCGCAGTTCGATAGCACCATTCTCAGCAATTTCGCTTTTTCTGCCGGAGTCTGCGTAACGTACAGAGAATGCGCCTTATTTGCGAGTTCTAAAATGCGAACGCGGTCGAGAGCGCGCTCCGGATTCCCCGCATGTTCAAGCTCGCGCAGCGAGGACAGAATCGTTTGCTCTTCCTGCTGCCACTCCGCGGACTTGGCTTCCCAAAACTGCTCGGTGATTTTCCCGTCTAGGCGGTCCACGTAAGCCTGATCGAGGCGCTTGCGGAGTTGGGCTAACCGTTGGCGGAATCGTTCGGCTTGCTGCCCCCTAAGCGTTTCTTCGCGGCCTTTATCGTTGAGCAAAGACTCTTCGAGCTGCGCCAGGATGTCATCCGGGATATGGATCGATTGCAGCACCTGGCCGAGTCGTTTG
>JBEKDK010000135.1:0-7810 GCA_050014395.1 Candidatus Acidiferrales bacterium
ATTCACGACGTCGGCTCCAACGGAACAACTGCGGAACGGCTTTGCATTTTGCCGGATTCGCAGTTGGCTCACGGGACCACGCATGGTGTCACTGCCATTTTCCGACCACTGCGAGCCACTGGTTGATTCCCAAGAAGAGTTGGATTTCCTGGTGGATTACCTGCAAGCGGAAATGGATTGTAAGGAATGGAAGTATTTGGAGGTTCGCCCGATCAATGGGAATTTGAACCCCACTGCCAAGGAACGTAACTTCCGAGAGGTCCATCATTATTTTCTGCATCGGCTGGATATACGTCCTGACGTAGATAAACTCTTTCGGACCTTTCATAAGGATTCGGTGCAGCGCCGAATCGGCCGTGCCGCCAAGGCTGGCCTCGTTTGCGAATGTGGAAGGTCCGACAAGCTCCTGAAGGATTTTTACGACATGATGCTGCTGACGCGGAAGCGGCATTTTCTGCCGCCGCAGCCGTATGCATGGTTTCGGAATCTAGCGGATTGCATGGGCGATGCACTCGAAGTGCGTGTGAGCTACAAGGACCGGGTACCGACCAACGCTATTCTCACATTGCGATTTCGAGACGTCGCGTACTACAAGTACGGTTGTTCGGACGCTAGATTCAAGAACTTGGGCGCGGCTACGCTGCTTCTGTGGAACGCAATTCAGGATGCGAAGACGACAGGCGCAACCGAGTTCGACCTCGGCCGATCGGAAGTCGATAACGAAGGCCTGGTCACATTTAAGAATCATTGGGTAGGCGAGTCCACGCAACTGGTCTATTGGAGATACCCCGGGTCCGATTCGGTCGGTGAGAAACAAGACTGGAAATTAAAAGTGGCCAAGCAGATCTTTGTGCGCATGCCACATAGACTGCTCGCAATGACAGGGAAGTTGATTTACCGTCATATTGGATGAGTTTCATCCGCTTCTTCCATTTTGTGCCGGGCACAGCTCCACGATTGCCTGCGCTGCCGCCAGACACGGCGATAGGCTCGATGTCGATACCGACCTCGCGCTCGCATCCGATCGCGATCACCGCGTGCGCATCCGGACACCCTACCAACGATTTCGGTACAATCTCGCCAGGAAACTGACGCGAACAACCGGTGAACCCGAGGCTCGGAAGCGTAGCTTGTCAGATGGGCTCAGACACCCCCATAAGCGCTGAAGGCGAACAAAAGAGAATGCAACGAAGAGTTCCTCAACTCGATGCCGTTCGCGGTGTGGCGATATTGCTTGTGATGTTGCACAATATCGGCTTCAAATATCCTCTATTTCATTCCCAACAATTGTTCAGCGATGGGTGGATGGGGGTCGATCTGTTTTTTGTCCTCTCAGGTTTTTTGATTACTGGAATCCTGGTCGATACCAAAAAGTCGCAGGGCTATTTCAAGAATTTCTACGTGCGGCGATGTTTGAGAATATGGCCTCTGTATTTCTCGCTGATCTTTTTCATGTTCGTGGTTGTTCGTTTCCTCGGGCCATCGGAATACCATGAAGTCCTTCAGCGATCATCGCCGTGGTGGGCCTTTCCTTTGTTCCTGCAGAATTTCTTGGTTCCAATTTCAACCAATGCGGCCGGGCCGCTCGGTGTCACATGGTCGCTCGCCATCGAGGAACAATTTTATGTGGTTTGGCCCCTAGTCGTGCGATTCTGCTCGCCCACTTGGCTGCGCCGCGTCTGCATCGCCGAGATTTGCATTTCTCCGGCACTCCGCTACTACCTCTCGCTGCACCAGGTCGACCTCTACACAAATGTATTCTGCCGATTGGACGGCCTCATGGCAGGAGCACTTCTTGCGCTTTTGGTTCGATCCGACGAATTTGTTCCGTCGAAATGGCTGAGGCGAGCCTGGATTTTGCTGGTCATCGCGGCGCCGCTGGCATTTGTGACAGAGGCGTACCATGCAAGATGGATTGTTTTTTCCTTCACTGCGCTGGCCTCGGCGTCGTTTATTTATGTTTCCGTTTTCTCCCCACGAAAATGGATCCAGGGCGTGATGAACAATCGATTCCTGATCTATACCGGGACCATCAGTTACGGGCTGTACCTGCTGCATAAGATTCCATCTGGCATCGTGGAAGCACTTCATCTGGATCGGCATCGATTCGTACCTCTGCCATTTATTTTCGTGACAAGCTTCGCGCTGGCGGCTCTATCCTGGAATCTGCTTGAGAAGCCGTCCCTGAACTTGAAACGCTTTTTCGAATCGAAGCCAGTGGAGCGGGCCAGCCCTGGTCTCTCGATTTCAGTCGCTCCGGACTGAGGTTTGGCGGGAGGGCATGCGTCACAACGAAGTGTTGGAATTGCCCCAAAGGCCGGAATCTCGAGCCCGGAAGTCCGCGAACTATTGGTGCGCACAGCTGCATCTTCTTTTCTCCACCCTATAGCGCTGTTGAAATGACCGGGTCGATCCGCTTTGCAGAAGCGGACGGCTCGTCTCGCTTCTGGGTGTTCTTCTCAGTGATCCCGCGCCGAAGGGCCAATCGCGGGGCAAATGGGGGGACAACTTCACGGGGTGATGCTTCTTGGTGAGTGCAACGGTCCAAACGATTTGGATTTTTTCACATATCATCCAAAGTCTGGTGTACGGCCGATTGGGCCAGCCGCCACATCCCAATTCAGCGCTTGATCCTCTCGTCGCTTGCAGCCGCGACCGCAAAGCCATCCATGTCTTGCCGTTGTCGGTGAGCTTTCTGGTGACACATGACACAAAGAGCCACCAGATTCTCGACCGTGTCATCGCCCAGACGGCTACGCGGCTGAATGTGGTGGACTTCGAGTCCCTCGATCGAGCCACAGGATTGGCAGCGCCAGCCATCGCGCTCCAGGACTTCTCTGCAGAGTTGGCGGTAGGCTTCTGCGTTCAGTTTTAAGCGTGGTCGTTTGGATCGAATTCCAGTCATGGTGCTACCTGAACACTCTCGAGGAGCTGCTCGCGCTGCGGAATCGGAAGGCCAAGTATCAGCCGCGTGAGGGCTGGCAGAAGAACATCTGGTTTGCCGGTCTCCAAGCTCGCTCCCGCGAGAAAATCGGCGCAGATCATTTCCAGACAGTAGCCGCGCGATTTGTCGCTCCCGAGCATCAACGCCGCTGTTTCGAGCGCCTGCTCGATCACCGGCAGCTGGCTCTTGTAGGCCTTGAAATACAGGATCTCCCAGGGCTCCGTCTCTTTCCCGGTCAAGTGCTTCGAGACTTCCCGTTTGAACTCTTCCTTGGGCAGCTCGCGGGCCTTGTGCAACCAGGTTGCACAGTCGAATCCCTGGCCATCCCTCCTCGCCACCTTCGCCAATTCCGTCGCCTTGCTCCAGCCTACCTGCTGCAGGTCTACCTTGTGGATTCGAGGTAGTTGCTCGTGGATTGCCATCAGGTAGTAAGCCTTGCGTCTCGATTCCGGGAACTTCCTCTCCAGGAACTCATCGAACGAACGCACATTGTCGACCCTCCAGTACAATCCTGCCCGAACCTCGCAGAGGTACCGGCCTAGTTCGACAAACTTCGAATCCCGTTCGCGGTCGGTTCTGTTCTCCCAAGCCAAGATCTCGTCGATCTTCGAGAGCACAAACACGGCCCGCTGGCGATTGAGCTTCGGAGCCACCAGAACCCGTCCGTTAGTCGTCAAGCCCGTTAAGCCAATCAAGGTCGCTCGCTCCCGGCTGACGAATCAGTTTGGCCCCGACGAGTGGCTCGTTCCCGAGGCACAGGCCGAGGTGGGCGCAGCTGACGCAGCCGTTCTGCGGGAAACGAATTCCAGGCCGCGGCGGAAACTGCGTCGTCTCGATTTGACCGACCGTCGCTTCCACCAACTGACCAAACTCCCGCCGCTGTTCTTCGGTGATCGACGCCATCAGGTATTGAATCTCCGGGACGCGCTTTCTGACGAACGCTACAATGGCGACATCGGAGATGCCACTGATCCAGGAATAGCAGACCAACTGCAGGTCAAGCGATGTCAGCCCTTCGGGCTCGTCGGGATAACGAGCAGAGGTGGTCTTCCATTCGAGCAGACGCTGCTTGCCGTCTAAGGTGCCGATGGCATCGACATAGGCCACGAATTCGTGGCCGTTGGGAAGTGTGCGAACGAGCTTTTTCTGCAGGTTGGAGTGCGGTTCCGGAATGCGGATGCGGTCATCTTGGGCGAACCGCTCCAACAGGCCAATCCCCTGGCGCAGCAAGCGCGCCCAGTCGTCCCCGTGGGAGTACTCGAGTGGAACCTCGCCATACTCCCCCCACTCCTTGAACAACACCGCTCCCGGATCGTCGCGCTCAAAGAACGCAGCCAAAGCCTTCTCAAAACAGCGACCGAAGCACAGCGACGCCCGACCCTCGGTCTCCCGCCAGCCATCGAGATACCGGAAGCGATAGCTCCGCGGGCAGCGCAGGAACTGCGAGATTTGCGTGTAGCTAAAGTTCACGGGCCACCTCCTGACCGGTTGTTCCTGACACTGGAAATTCTTCCCACTCGCTGGCCGGAGCGAAACCGCCGAGATTGAGGAATGTGCGGCCGTTCAGGGTGGTATGGGAAATCCGCACGATGCCGCGCAAGCCGCGCAGCGCCTTTTCATCGACTTCGTCTCGACCCATCAGATCGGGGTCGTAGCCGAAGTCCCTCAGGAACCAGCGAAGCTTCCAAAGGGCTTTAGGGGTGCAGTACAGACGCCCGGTAAGCGACCGACTCTGATGTTCCTGCGGTTCGAGGATCGCGAGCCGCAGAACGTAGAACGGTCGCTGCGGATGCCAGCGGTAGAAGGCGCGATCAACGCGGACCAGGAACACGCCCTCCAACATGTCATCGGAGTTGTGGCCTTCACCATGCAACCCAGGGATGTGGCGCTTCATGACGTGACCTCCTGTTGTGTGGCAAAACTATTGAGGTGACAGACCAGCGCGTCGCGATCTTTGGCAGCTGATTCGGCAAGAACATTGATGAAAGCTTCGACTTGATCACGGCGGGCATCTCGCAAAGTGGGCGTGCCACAGTAGTCGGCGGCATAGGCCTTCACGAGCCCGGCATCGAGTTGGTGTTGGCGAATCAGCAGGCAAAGGCGATCGCGAAGCCGAGGCTGGCCGTTGTGGTGGCCATTGTTTCCGTTTCCGACAGCAGATGTGTTGTGCTGATCGGTCCGTTCGGGCGAGTTCGATCGTGGAGCCCAACCGAGTTCCTCGACCGAGCAGAGCCCGATTCCGTAGGCTTTGCGGAGGGCGCGATTTACGGCGCGTGTTTCAGCGACGCGCATCTCGGCGCCGTGGACCATCGATGAAACGTTGGACGGGTCGGCGTCACCGTAGCCGACGAAACCGCGAGAGCGGGGAGACTTGTAAACTGTCGCCTTGAAGACCCAGCGGCAGGCAGTCGGATCAGACAAGCCTTTTTCAATGGACGTTCTGATTCCCGCGCACCGACTGCGCCGCGCCACTCGAAGCAGGCCAGCGTGGGTGACATACCATTTGTTGTCAAGAAGGCTCAAGTCGCCTACAGCAACTGACAATTGCAGTTCTTCGGTCAGGTCCTTAAGCAGACGAACTTGTTCACGGGAGACTCGCCACTTTCTCCGCGCAAACCGGATGTTCCGGATGGCCAAGAGGCGTCGTTGCGGTCCATCCTCTGGCGATTGAGCGTCCTTATCCTTTGTGTTGCGATTCATTGGTCACTCCCAGTATCCTTGGTCGCGTTCGCCCCACCGGAGACCGTAAAGAGTTCTGCGGGTACCTCGTGGGGCAACCGGACCCAAAGTCCGTGTCACTCTATGAGGATATTATATCCATAAAAGGATAATGAAGTCAAGCGCAAAATCTCGAGCATCAAACGCCGCTGTGGAGTGGAAAGCGGTTGGGCGACGTATTCGGGAACTCCGCGGCTTCGATTTGACCCAGGAGGAGTTTGCGCAGCGTATCGGGATCAGCCAGAACTACCTTTCAACGATGGAACGAGGCAATGTTCAGATCGGATCGGAAATTCTGTTGAGGATCAGCCGCGAGTTCGGAAAGTCGATCGAGTGGCTTCTTACCGGAGAAAGCTAGAAGCTCATCGGCTGACAGCCGTGAGAGAACCCAACTAAGAGCCGTCCTCGCGGTGAACGGTCACGTCAAGATCCAATGCGCCCGGAGGTGTAACCGCCACACCGGACCGAGCGGCTTGCAACCTCTGAAGCTCGTGGAGATTCCGAAAAAAAGACCGCTCCAGACTGTTCTCGTAGCGAGTGACCTTGCCGAGGACATCCGGCTGCAGAAGTATCCGCCTACGGATTTCCCGCTCCAGTCGCAGCTTCCATTTAGCCTTGCGCTCCGCAAGACTCTGTACGTCGCTGCACGCCTTCAGGAACTGCTCGCCGACACATTCGCGGGCCATCAGCATTATAGTGTCGGGGGTCGTTTGCGCCACGGTCGCATAGACTTCGATTGCTTTTTGAAGGAGGCCTGCTGTCCAAAGGTCGAACCGATCCAATCCGCCCGCATCGCTCGGAATGCCAGGAATGGAGATCGCGCCCCTATCGATATCTTTCGGAAGTCCTCGCGCAAAGACGAAGAGAATGTCTCTTGCTCTGGCAGAATCGATCTTCTTATCGGCCGGCATTTCGGGAAGTTCCTTCAACAGTTCGACGAGGATGAGAAAGTGCGCCTGAACTTGCTCGGGGTGCCTTCCTCGGTACCCAGGTTTTCCGACTCCGAATCTCTCTTCGTCTTCCATGTCTATTTCCGCCGTCGCGGCGGATGCGACCGTTGCCTCAACTTCGTAGCGAACAACGCGCCGCAATCTCCACGCGATGAGCGCAATCCGTTCAGCGAGTAGGCTCTCAACGTAGCCAGTTGGGACGAGGCTCGTGACGATGCCCGCCCGGTGGTCGTTCCAGTCTTCGAGGGTCTCGAGGCCCGGAACAACGGGCGCGATCGACAGCACTCCATGCTTCATAGCGTTTCGGGAAGAAGCGGCTTTGCCACGAGTTGTTTTCGGGCCGGTGAACTTGAATGGGTTCTTGCGAATTCGGGTCAGCTTCAACTCTCTCACGGTTTCGCCTCGGATTCTTCACATGTTGTCTCGAAGCAACATTCTCATCAGACTCGCCAGTTGCGCGCGAACGTTTTCGATCACATCACGCCGGCTTGTCGCTTCTGCGAACGCCGCCGTGATTTATCCTAGGAGCAGAAAAAGAGAAGTTCAAGGGGGCCCGTGTTCCACAGTGCAATCCGGCGGTTATCGCGTTTAATTGGAGGCGAGTTAAATCCAACCAAAAACGGCAACTCATCCGACCGGGCCAGAGAACAACTGTGATCGTCTCGTGGGTACCGCTGACAGGTTGGGCCGATTGTGGTGCACACGTTGGCCAATTCAAAAGTGCCAACTCAGAGTAGCGAAATCAATTGCAGAATTTCGCAGATCCATCTTGACTCCAACTAGTCTTGTGTTAGTATGGCGAAGAAAAGGCGAATGCGTTCTAAATAGAATCCAAGTTGTGCACCTAGGGTGCACGGATACTGAATGAGCTGACGAACAGCCTTGATCGGAAATAATGACCTATGGATCGGTGCGCACGCCATGGCTTTGAATGTCACGCTGGCCACCAACAACGAGCGCGCGTTTAGGCCCATTGCTGGGCTATCTGTGGAGAACTGGACGAAATAGACGCGGCGTTAGTTCGATTTGCGCGTTGTTCGCAATCAAAAGCAAGCGACGGTCCCTGACCGCGAAAATCCTCGGAAGGGAGGACCACCAACGCAGAACAAAGATTGAACCATACACACGAAAGTGATATTGTTACACATAGGAGAGAGAAGACAGATGCGGACGAACATCGATATTGACGATCGTCTGA
>JBEKDK010000136.1:0-7779 GCA_050014395.1 Candidatus Acidiferrales bacterium
TTGATCAGCACGTGCAGCGACGGCCCGGCTGTATCCTTGAATGGATCGCCGACCGTATCGCCCACCACGGCCGCCTTGTGTGCGTCGGAGCCCTTGCCGCCCAATTCACCGGTCTCGATGAACTTCTTGGCATTGTCCCAAGCGCCGCCGCCGTTGTTCATCATCGTGGCCATCAGCACTCCGGCGATCGTGCCGACCATCAGCACCGCCGCCACGCATTCCGCGCCGAGCGTAGGATCCGCCGCCGTGGCCAGGAACTTGAACAGGTAACCGACCAGCACCGGCACGCCGACCGCCAGCAACCCCGGCGCAACCATGGCCTTCAACGCGCCGCGCGTCACCAAATCCACGCAACGGCTGTAATCGGGTTTTGAGGTGCCGGCCATGATGCCCGGATCCTCTCGGAATTGCCGCCGCACTTCTTCGATCACGTAGTACGCGGTTTTGCCCACGGCTCGAATAGCCCACGCGCTGAACAGAAACACCAGCGCCGCGCCAATCAGCGCCGCGATGAACACCGGAACCTTGCTCAGGTCCACGTGCTCGAAGCGAAACGCCATGTTGCCCGTTTTCTGCTGCACCAGGTTCGTGATTTCGTCCAAGTACGCCGAGAACAGCAGAAACGCCGCAAGCGCCGCCGAACCGATCGCGTATCCCTTGGTTAGCGCCTTGGTTGTATTGCCCACCGAATCCAAACGATCGGTGCGCGTGCGAACTTCTTCCGGCGCGCCGGACATTTCGATGATTCCGCCTGCGTTATCGGTGATGGGTCCGAAGGAATCCATCGCCAAGATGTACGCGGCGGTGGAAAGCATGCCCATCGTTGCGATCGCCGTGCCATACAAGCCCGCGCCCGTAGTGCCCGGCAACGCCATGCGCCCGCAGTAATACGATCCGAGGATCGCGGCGGAAATCGCCAGCACCGGCATCGCCGTGCATTCCATCGAAACGGAAAGTCCTGTGATGATGTTCGTGGCCGCGCCCATCCTCGAAGCGTTCGCGATCGAAAGCACCGGCCGGTAGCGATATTCCGTGTAATACTGCGTGATCCAAACGAAAACGAAACTATTTAGGATTCCGATCACGCCCGCCGCGAAGAACCACAGATTGCCTTGCAGCAGGTAATGCACGGCCACGTAAAAGCCGGCCATGGCCAGGATCGACGTCGCCAAGTAGCCGCGATTCAGCGCGTCCATCGGGTCATCTTTCTCATTCTTCAGCCGCACCAGCCAAATCCCGATCGTTGACGCTATCAACCCAAATGCGCGCGCCACCAACGGAAAGAAAATCCCCAGAATGCCGAATTTCCCAAACAGCGCCACGCCCAGAATCATCGCGCCGATATTTTCCGCCGCGGTGGATTCAAACAGGTCGGCGCCGCGTCCTGCGCAGTCGCCCACGTTGTCGCCCACCAGATCGGCGATCACCGCCGCGTTACGCGGATCGTCTTCGGGTATGCCGACTTCCACTTTGCCCACCAGGTCGGCTCCTACGTCCGCCGCCTTCGTGTAAATCCCGCCGCCCAATTGCGCGAACAGCGCCACGAAGCTGGCTCCGAATCCGAATCCCACGATCTCGTACGGCACGCCCTTGGGATTGTGCATTCCGCCGAAGCCGATAAAGATCAGCCCCACGCCCAACAGCGAAAGCGACACGACGGAAAGTCCCGTCACCGCGCCGCCGCGCAACGCCAGTTGCAACGCGCGATTCAAACTCGAACGCGCCGCACTCGCAGCCCGCAAATTCGCGCGGATGGATACGAACATCCCGATCAATCCGGCCAAGCCCGAACAGATCGCGCCGGCGAAAAACGCAACCACCGTTTCCGTCGCCAACGTGCTGCCCTTGGTGAAGTAGTAGAAAACGAACAGCAGGACTCCCAGCAACAGACTCAGCCCATAAATCGTCGTGTACTGCCGTTTCAGAAAGGCTTCCGCGCCTTCCTTAATCGCTGCCGCGATATCCTGCATGGCTTTCGTGCCCGTATCCGCCGACAGAACCTCACGTGCGAAAAGTGCCGCGATTCCCAGCGATGCTACGCTGACAATCATGAAGAACCACACCCACCCCGTCACAGTCATGTATCCTCCGACGCCGAGTCTACTCTGGAATCATTTCAGGCGAGATCGAATCGATTAGGTACTTAAGGCTTATAACAGGCCCGCCGTCGGTGGTCAATAAGCTCAGATCGCTATGTCACAAGATGAAACTGATTGAGATGCGCGCTAAAGCTCGGCGTTTTTGGCGTCAGCGCCATTCTCAAGCGGTGCGATTTCGCTATTGGAACCGTCTTTTTACGACGTGCCGCTCAAGCCTTCTCACCGGAAATAGAGTGCCCGACGTTCCGCTTCGCCGTCTGTGACTGAAGTCACCCTCCGCCGTGACATTAGTCACGCGCCCCCGCGCTCGAATCGGCCCACCCGGTCAGTGCGTATTCGCGCGGGCGCTCGGCGCTCGGCTCTGCTAGAATCGCTGGTCGCTTTCCGGACGTTACGCGTACATGAAGCGTTTCTACCACTTTCTCTATCAGAGATTTCTCCCTTGGCTTGAGGCGCTCGTATTGGCCTTCGGTGGCGCCGGCATGTTGGTGGCCGGGTTCATCGATTCCGCCACCACCTTGCCCCCCGTGCTTCTTGACGTCTTGCTGATCGAAGTTTCGATCCAGCACCCCGCTCGTATGCCCTACTACGTCGTCATGACGGTGATCGGCTCCGTGCTCGGAGGGCTGTTCCTGTACGAACTCGCGCGCAAAGGCGAAGAGAAGTTCTACAAGAAGCGCGCCGGTCAGCGTGGGGCGAAAATCCGGGAGTGGGTTGCGCGAAACGGTTTTCTCGCGGTCCTGCTGGGAGCCCTAATGCCGCCGCCGATGCCTTTCAAGCTCGTTGTTCTGGCCGCGGGCGCGGCCGAAATGCCCACGCGCCCATTTATCTTCTCGCTCACGCTCGCACGCGTGATTCGTTTCGCCCTGGAAGGCATCATTGCGGTGGAATACGGCGCGATGGCGCTGGCGTTTCTCAAGGAGCACAAGCTGGCGAGCACAATCTGGACGATTGCCTTCGGTCTCGCGTTTTATTTTGTTGCGCGGATCGTTATGCGGCCCACTAAGGAAGAACGCTCTCAGCAGGATTGAAAAGCAGTTCCTCCCGCGTCACCTGATTGCTGGCATCCACGTCCACCTGCGCGATCACGTTGCGCTCCGCGTGCGGCGCAGCGTCAAATCGCAAATCGCGCAACTCAATTCGGTATCCATCGCCATCGCGCTGCACGCGCGCAAGAGGGAAGCGCGCGAATTCCAGAAATGCAATCCCCACGTCGCTGCGCTGCGCCACCTCCAGCGCCAGCGACGCTTCGGCTTTGTAAAACACGCGCGCCGATTCTGGATCGAATGGCACGCCCGGCGAAAACGACACTTCAACCTCTTCCATCGTGTCGTCCGTATCCACCACCCCTGTCCAAAATAACGGCGACGATGACCGCGGAAACGCTGCCGCCGCGTTCGGCGCTTCGCCGCGATATACGCGCGCCTCAAGCTCTGCCGTCGCTCGCTGCTGCAAGATAAGCCGCCCGCAGCAAAACATTGCAACCATCGCCAGCGCCACCACCGCGCGGCGATCCACCGTCTTCCGCTTCGCCTTCGCCCCGATCTCTTCCGTGATCATCCGGAACAGCGCGGGAATCAGCAGCCCCGCCAGCAGCAGAAACAATATCCACGGATCGAGCGGCGCCGTCAGATCCCACGCGAACCATCGCGAACTAAATGGCCACAGCAGCTTCACGCCGTAGCTATTCGTCAGATCCAGCAGCACGTGCAGCCCGCCCCCCGCCAGCGCCGCATAAAAGGCAGGCATGAACCGCAAAGCTAAAGGTTTTGTAGGGGCGGAGCTTGTCTCCGCCCGCCTTTTCTTGGCTCTTTCTAGTTTCCGCGAAATCACCACAAACGCGCCCGCGATCAGCGCCGCAAGCGCCACGATCCCCACCAGCGAATCCGTAGCCGTTCGATGCCCCGCCAAAAATGCCCGCGCCCCACCCAACACCGAAAGCCAATCGAGGCTCGGCGCCAGTCCCGCCGTAACAATAATCGGCAGCGCCATCGGAGTAACGCGCTTAAACCCGCACCGCGCCAACGCCACCGCCGCCAATGCCTGCGTCACCGGTTCCATGCCGCTCAGTTATCTCACAAATCGTCCCCTACGGAGTCTCTGCGATGTCAACAATCGGTATGCTCCATGCCTGCCCGCCGCAGGGAGGTTCGCGCGAATCCTCAGGGCGAACGCGGGATCGTCAGCGTGTTCCTGAGAACGCCTGCCCGCTGAAGGAGGGCCAATTTCCCAATTGGCGGTTCTTCCTCTCCGTCTCTCAAGTCTCAAATTTCAAATTTGAGATTGAGGGTGCCCCATGTTCGCCCGCATCTTCAGGGCGAACGTGGGGTCTTCGCGCACATTTCATCGCCGCGTCGCGCCTCGGGTCGTGCCTCTTCTGTATGTAGGGGCTTGCCTCCGCCTGCAGCGGCGGCAGGTATTGGCTAATTCCGGTCATCGCGCCGCTAGGACTTATCCCGGTTCTTGAGCATCCACAACGTTAGGTCCCAGGCGCCGTAGATGCCGACGAACAGCCAGACTGCGCTCGATCCCGCGATGGCATATGGTGCGAAGGCTTTCCCGGCAATCAATCCGGCCGCGCCGGCGATCAGGCTGGCATTACCGAGCGCGGGGAGGACCACCCACGGGAACCAGTCTTTCCAGTTGAGCAAAACGAAATCCATCTTTTGCCGCATGAGGATTACGTGAATTTGATAGGCCAGGCCCGTAAGTCCGCCCAGGCCGAGAATGATCCCGATTGGCCACGCGGACGGCCATGGCGCCAGCACGGCCAACGCCACGAATAGCACGCCACCGAAATGAGCGAGCGTGGGCGTCAAGAATCCGCGGGTGCCGCGCGTTATGCCCGAGGGGGAGAAGCCGGTGCCTACCGTTACGGCAACAAACAGCAACCCCATCAGAGTCGCGGCCGAAGTTCCCGCCATGATAAAGAAGTTGTCCCAGCCGTGAAACATTGGCAGGCAGTGTAGCCCTTCGCACACACATTGTAATCAGGAAACGAAGAGTCCGGATTCTGCGACGAGTGGCCGCCAGGATTTTTGGTCAGAGCGAGTAGCGGCCGAACCGTGGCCAGCGGGTGGAAAACGTGATTCAGGAGCGCGGAATTAGCTCACTCCCCGGCGCCATCGTGGACACCATTGCGCGCGCCGCGTCGCGATATAATACGCGCGGGTCCGCGCCGTGAATCTTCGCGGGCGCAGGCGGCCGTAACCTCGGGGGACGCGAAGTCGTGCTGACGAAATCCGCAGCGAAAAAGAAAATCGAATCGCTCCGCGAAGGCCTGCGCCGCGACGAATACCTCTACTACGTCCTCGATGATCCCAAATCCTCCGACGCCGATTTCGATCGCCGCATGGCCGCGCTAAAAGAAATCGAAGCAGCGTACCCTGATCTCGTCACACCCGATTCCCCCACCCAGCGCGTCGGCGGCGCCGCGCGCCAAGGTTTCCAAACGCGCACGCACACGCCGCCGATGATCAGTCTCGATAACACCTATTCATTCGACGAGCTGTCTGAATTCGACCGTCGCGTGCGCGAGCTAGCCGGCCGCGATCAAGTGGATTACGTCGCCGAACACAAATTCGATGGCCTTAGCATTTCGCTGCAATACGAGGACGGCGTGCTCGCCCGCGGCGTCACCCGCGGCGACGGCGTCACCGGCGAAGACGTCACGCCAAACGTGCGCACCATCCGCTCAATTCCATTGCGCGTCGCGGAGAAAACATTGAAGTCCCTGAAATTGCCGCCGGCCTTCGAGGTCCGCGGCGAAATCGTGATGCCGCGCAAAGCTTTCGAGGATCTGAATCAGCAGCAAGAAGAGCAGGGAGGCAAGCGCTTCGCCAATCCGCGCAATGCCGCTGCTGGCGCCGTGCGCATGCTCGATTCAACAATCACCGCATCGCGCAAACTCGATTTTTACGCGTACTACTTGCTCGCCGCAGGCACCACCGCGTTCCGTCTGCACTCGGAATCCCTCGAAGCCCTCAAGAAAATGCAGTTCCGCGTCTCGCCTGATTTCAAAGTCTGCCGCTCTTTCGACGAACTGAAGCGCTTCATCGACGCGAGCGACGCGAAGCGCGACCGCCTGCCCTACGAAATCGACGGCATCGTAGTCAAAGTGAACGACACCGCGCTTCAGCGCGAACTCGGCAACACCGCCAAAGCCCCGCGCTGGGCCGTGGCCTACAAATATCCCGCGCGCCAAGAAACCACCGTCGTTCAAGACATCATTTTCCAAGTCGGCCGCACCGGCGCGATCACTCCGGTGGCAGTCCTTGAGCCAGTGATTATCGGCGGCGTCACCGTCAGCCGCTCCACGCTGCACAACATGGATGAAGTCGAGCGTCTGGGCGTCAGCGTAGGTGACACGGTGTTGGTCGAGCGCGCCGGCGAAGTGATTCCGCACGTCGTCAAGGTCGTCACCGAAGGCAAGAATCGCCGCCCCGTGCGCGTCCCCGAAAAATGCCCCGAATGCGGCAGCCGCATTCACAAAGACGCCGAGGAAGTGGCTTATCGCTGCGTGAATGCCGCATGTCCTGCGAAGCGCCGCGAATCGCTGCTGCATTTTGCCGGACGCCACGCCATGAACATCGACGGCCTCGGCGAAAAAATCGTCGATCAACTCATCGAAAAAGATTTAGTTCACGACGTCGCCGATCTCTATCGCCTGAAACTCGAACCGGTGGCCGCACTCGATCGCATGGCGGAAAAATCCGCGCAGAATCTTCTCGATGAAATCGAAGCCAGCAAGAAAAACAGTCTAGCGCGTCTCATCTACGCTCTCGGCATCCGTTTCGTCGGCGAACGCACCGGCCAATTGCTCGCCACGCACTTCGGTTCGCTCGAAGCCATCGCCAACGCGAGCGAAGAGCAACTCACCGAAGTCGGCGAAGTCGGACCCAAGGTCGCCGCCAGCATCCAAGAATTCTTTTCCGAAAAAGCCAATCGTGATTTGATCAAACGCCTGCGCGAGGCCGGCCTCAAACCAAAAGAAGAAAAGCTAGCGTTGAAAGATTCCCGCCTCGAAGGCAAAACCTTCGTCTTCACCGGCAGCCTAGAGCGCCGCTCCCGCGAAGAAGCCGGCGCTGAAGTCGCCGCCCACGCCGGCAAAGTCACCGGCACAGTCACAAAGAAAACCGATTACGTAGTCGTCGGCGCCGATCCCGGCTCCAAATACGAAAAAGCCAAGCAACTCGGCGTCCCCATCCTCACCGAATCCGATTTCGATAAGCTCCTAGAAGGGAAGCTGCCCGTTCCCGTGTCCGCTGCCGCGTTTGCTGCCGGCAAGAAGAAAAAAGCCGCCAAGTCCGAAGCGGCTGCCAAGCAGAAAAAGTTGTTTTAGCGACTGCGCGGGTGTAAGACACGCCTCAAATGCCACGTTGCCCTGGGCCCGTGGAGTCATGATCGCCGAAGCGCATCCATCCCCGGGCCGGCGCTTGCTCATTTTCATCCGCAGCGTCCTTCCCGCTGAGCCCGCTCAACTGTTGCTGCTTGCGGGCGCAACGTTTCTGTTCATTTCTCCGGAGTTGCGGTGGTGGCCCGAACTTGGAAATGCGTCCCTCCTGCAACGCCTCAGCCCATCGCAGAGGGCGCCATCGATCTTTAGCTGGGCACTCGTTGTTAGGAGCCTTGGGTTGCTCATCGTTGCGGCGGGCGCGCTCGGCTATTTCGCATGCTTTCG
>JBEKDK010000137.1:0-7726 GCA_050014395.1 Candidatus Acidiferrales bacterium
ACACTTCTGAGAAATGCTGCTAGTTGCAACTGACTGTTGCAACTGGACGCATCACCGGAAGGGCCGAACGTTGCTACCGGAAAGCTCCTTCGACTCGTCCGCCAGAGACGGACTCCCTCAGGACTCGCCGCGAGAAATCGTCCGAGGCGCAAAATGCGCGCATCCTTGGCCGGCTGCTCGGCACGGAGTGGCGAGGCTGGGATCGGGTCAATGATAACGCAGAGGCGCTGAGACTCGCGGAGGTTCGCAGAGGAACACAAACACAGCAAAACCGTGGCCGAAGCAAATTGTTGTCCAACGCTCATGCGAGAGCATAACACGGATGATTACTCTATGTAAATATAC
The DNA here is from genome assembly GCA_050014395.1 of Candidatus Acidiferrales bacterium. Taxonomy (GTDB): domain Bacteria; phylum Acidobacteriota; class Terriglobia; order Acidiferrales; family UBA7541; genus DASPOJ01. Next base: position 346 of record JBEKDK010000137.1, read on the forward strand.
ATTTATGGGTTAGCATTCGAATGGAAGTATTCGAAATGGGCGCCCTCGGGCCAAAAGCCGGGGAGGTTGCTCCAATGAGGAAGGGCGGCGCCCATCTTGCTTTCTGCGGCTGCCCCGCGTGATATCATAAGTGCATGGCTTCAAGGTTCATCCGCGTTGACCTCAACCCAGAGTCGAAGGCCCGGCTCCTCGCCGAGGCACGCGCGCGAGGAGTGGCGCCGGAGAAAATGGCCGCACGCCTTCTGAAAGAGGCTTTGACACGGCGTTCCGCATCGGAAGGCGCGATGAGCGTCGACGATTTCCATGAAATGCTCCGCGCAATGGCGGAAGGTTCCGAAAGACTGCCTGATTTTCCCACGGAAAGGTTCTCGCGCGAAAGCTTCTATGAGGACCGGCTAGATGGCAGAGACGCTGTACCTCGTCGATAGCAACGTCCTTCTCCGCTGGGTGAAGCCCGACCACAGGGACTACCCCGCAATCACTTCAGCGATCGAAGCGATTCTCCGGCAGGGCGGCGTTCTTTGTTACACGTCCCAGAACGTCGCCGAATTTTGGAACGCATGTACGCGGCCCGTGGATCGCAACGGGTACGGTCTTTCTCCCAAAGATGCCGACCGCAGAGCCAGGTCCTTCGAGGAAAGGCTCCGCTTGTTGCCGGATATCCCGGCGATTCATGAGGAATGGCGCAAGCTTTTGGTAATGCACAACGTTTCCGGTGTGCAGGTTCATGACGCGCGGCTGGTGGCGGCGATGCGGGTCTACGGCGTGAAGCATATTCTCACGTTCAATCACAAAGATTTCGCGCGCTACGTTGACGTTGAAGCGGTTCACGTTTAACGCCGCGCTTCGGGCTGGCGATTGCATCGCGGGCATGGCCGCAAGTTATGCCATTAGAAACGTCCCGTCTGTCCCCGGTTTCCCACCCGTCTTGAATTTTGGCGAACCACAGGGGAGCACACGGGAAGTCCAGCGCCGCCCGTGATCGTCAACGCTGATTCATCGAAGTCGGCATTATCCGGGCCGGATAGAGTTTTGGCGAAGCACAGGATGGAGTTTTGGCGAGGGACAGCCGACAAAATCATCTTATCAGCCCGCCCTATGGTTGCTTTTGCTTGACAGGAAACCTACGAAGGACAACCTCTAGCTGCCGCATTGTCTGGGCTAGGTAGGATTGGTCCGTTTCGAGTCGAAATTGCAGAGAGGCCCCTAGCCACTTGTGGGGATGAGCGGCGCCGCTCAACGTGGCGCCGCCGCGCTTGTTAAATTCTATGTCAAAGGCTATGTCGTTTTCAGTGTTTTCGAAGGAGACGGTTCCTGACAGAGAGCTCAGCGAATTCTCGAGCTGCTCGTATAGATGCACCAAGTCGTGAGTCGTGAAAGCGCTGTTGAAGGTTCCAGAGAAAGGCGTCGCTTCAACAGTTAATGCACATTTTAGCCAGTTTGCATCGTCTTGGTTATCAGCCTCCGGGCGCTCGTATCCGATAACCTTTATCACGATGCTGCCTTTATCCCCGCCGAGTTTGATCTCTTCCGGCACGGATCCCACTTCCTCACTTCTCAATGTCTTGTCAACGGGGGCCATAGTGGACCGTGACAACATCTCCGGATTGGTTTGTGACAACCACCACGCCCCCACCGCTGTGGACCATTGTGCCTGGGGTCTTGCCGGGCGAACGTGCACCCTCCCCTATCACATCCTCCACAACAGCGGGAGGTATGCCTCCCGATTGCATGCCGTCTAACGCGTGGCCTGTATATAGTCTACCCCCAATTGTCACGGAACTGTTCGACGGGGGCAAGGACTCGTCGTCAGGGCCCATGTTCAGAGGATTCCCGCGACGACCGACCGGCGGGTGGCCCACCCTTCTCCCCGCGGGTTGAGTCTTTCCGGCCGCACGCGCGAATGATACCACTGGCAGCCTTCACCGTGGAGTAATATGTGCGCTCTGCCGGGCTGCGCGCAGCGCAGACCGGGGGTGGCCCACCCTTTGGCCGCCTTGGCGGACAAAGGGTGGGTCTGTGGGGTGCCGTTATGCCGTGGAATCTCAAGCGCTACTACGGGCAAGGCGATCTGCATTTCATTACCTGCACGTGCTACCGGCGACTGCCGTTTCTGGCCTCGGCTCACTCACGAAGCGTGTTCGTGAAGATTCTGGGAGAAGTGCGCGAGCGCTTTGGTTTTCGCCTGGCGGGATACGTCGTGATGCCCAATCACATTCATCTGTTGATCGGCGAGCCAGCGCGCGGGACGCCCTCGACGGTGATGCAAGTGCTGAAACAGCGTGTCTCGCGGCGCCTGCGCGGGAAAAAGCGGCGCACGGCGGATACGCAACTGCGGCTGGCCTTCGGCGAACGCGATGCCTTGCCGCGGCAATTCTGGCAGCGGAGATTTCATGACTTCAACGTGTGGAGTCAGAAGAAAAGGATCGAAAAGCTTGGGTACATGCACTTCAATCCAGTGAAGCGACGGTTGGTAAGTGATCCGAATCACTGGCCGTGGAGCAGTTGGTCGCATTATGCGCAGACGGGAGAAGGCTTGGTGCGAATCGATGGCATTCCATAGAGGCAATTAGCAGAGCGAAGGCGAAGTGACGGACTAAGGCGGCGCGACGGACCCACCCTAGGCTCAAAGGCCTCGCGACCCGCCGAGATTCAAACGCTGGGCCAGCCAGAAGTCCGGATGTACGACTTGAAAACAAATGGTCGGGGCGAAAGGATTTGAACCTTCGGCCTCCTGGTCCCGAACCAGATTCCAAGCCTTATTGAAATCTGTGGATTCCTGTCGATTCTAAGTGATTGGTGTTGAATCGTTAGCGGCGTGCTCGTTGAACTTTGTTGAATCGTGCTGAAGTTGGGTGCTTCCGCGGGTACAAAATTATCTACACTCCGACAAACATTCAACTCAAAACAGTGTTGAGATATTGCGAGCGACACGGGAAAGGTTACGCTGCCGGGCGCGAGGCTATTCCGCAATGACTTCGATGGCGTTCAGCGAAGGGTAGTTGACGACGGGGAGGAAATAGATCTCGATTTTTCCCTGGCCGGTGGGCTCGACGTGCAGAAAAGTCTTTGTGAGGGGAGCCGCGCCAGCCTCTTGCATGATATCGAAATGCTTCAAAATCACGCTTCCGTTGCACCACACGTCGAAAACGCGGCTGCCGATTACACCGCCGCCGCCGTCCTGGCCGCCGAAATAGGATTCGCGAAAATGGAGTTTTACGGTGTACTTCTCTCCGAGCGCGACGGGAATCACGTAATGGAAGTGGCCGATCCATTGGGATGCGAAAAGGCCGCCGTCCGGAATGCTGGCCGCGTCCACCACTTGATAATGGCTCTCGCGGCCGCCGAAGTAATAGCGGTTGGGCAGCCAGCGATTGCCCTCGGAATCGATGTAGGGGGTTTCGCCCGCGTAGATTCTTACCGGCAGCATCTTGCCGGGAGTGCCTGGCAGAATTTCAACGGCATTCAAAAAGGATTGGGTGGAAGTGGAATCGAGATGTATTTTGCCGTCGGCTTGCGGGTGAACGTCGACGAGAACTTTTTCGGTCTCAATGTCGTTGCCGCCGGCATCGTCCACAACGTCCAAGCTGGCCGAAGGGCCGCCATTCAAAGTGTAGACAACGGTGCGGCCGCTCTCCTCGACGCTGGTCGTCTCCGCGAACAGCAGATGCATTTCGTACGTGCCGGGAGGAACCGCGAAAGCGCAGTGGAATAGGCCGGTGCGTCCCGCGAAGAAAAGCTGGGAATCCAACGTGCCGCGGATGGTTCGCGCGGGGACGGTGAAGGAGGATCCGCCGGTGCAGGCAGTGTCGCCGCTCCACACTTGGCCGGCGCGATCCACAAACGGCGCACGATTGTCGCCGACTTGCGCACGAACCAAATTAGCGGAGAGGCCACCTGCCGGAGCGACAGCAGTTGGCGGTGGCGTTTGGGTCGCCGCGTTGCGCGCACGAATCCGCAGGTACGACGCGACGGCCGCGAACCCGCAGAGCAACACCAGGGTGAGACCGAGCGCCATCCAGATTCGGAATCGACTGGCGATCTCGACAGTTGGCTTGATCTCGGCTGTCGCCGGTTTTCCGTTGCTCGGCTCCCACGCCGGCGCCGACGCCGGCAAATCATCGAGCGGCGGCGCTCGGTGGACCTCGGCGGCTTGCGGAGAAACTGAGTGCGCGGCGCCGTTCTCGGCCGGCTCAATTCCCTCTTTCGACGTCAGTCGCAGAATTTCCGTAGCGCGTTCGGAGTTGCGGACAAATTTCGGAACATAACGGCCGGCGGGCAGGTAGATGTGGACGGCGTGCTCCCTGCCCTCAGTGCGATAATATTGTTCGAGGCGCTTGCGAAGAGTGTGCGCGATCACGCGCACGATGGTGTCGATCTGGGGATCGAAATCCTTGGAGCGTCCCAAGGCGTTGACAGCTATTTCGTATTCCTTTACGTCGTCCGTGCCGCCCTGGAAATACTTCTCGCAGACAAAGCTGAGAACTTTGGCAAGATTGTGAACTCGACCGAAAGCTTCTGAACGGAGGAGTGAATCCAGCTCAGCGCGTTCGGCCTCGAACTTGCTAGCCGTAGTATCCACAGCCTCTACCCCCGGGGAATGCGCGGCCACTGCCCCCACCGCTTGTGATGAGGGGAGTATAACTCAATTCCTGACGGAAGGTTGTCCCGGCGCCCTGCTCGGCGGATCGCATTGGCGTCAAACGGCCCGGGGTGTTCTTCGCCGCAGGTTAAGGCGGCCATGTCCGACGCCAATGATCGCGGATGGCCTAACGTCTTCATTCGTCGGGACATCGCTGACGCGTACGAACTTGCTTCGCTGAATTCTTAACCGTTAATTCACCGTTAACTAACTTCTTCGCATGCTCCCGGCGGTGCTACAGAGGCGCCTCATAAGGGGTGGTTTGCTAAGGGTTTGCCCAAATCAGAAGGAGTCCACGATGACTGAGACGTTGTTTATTGCGTGCAAGCGTTTGTGCGCCTGGGGAACGCTCCTGGCGCTTTGTTTTTCAGTGCTTCTGTTTCATGCTCCGGCCGCATCCGCGCAAGAATACTTAGCCACGCTTTCGGGCACGGTCACGGATGCCTCAGGCGCGGTGGTGGTAAATGCCGATGTGAAGGTGACGAATACCGACACGAACTTCGTGACTACGGCCACGACGAATGATTCCGGCGCGTACTCGATTCCGTTCTTGGTGCCGGGGACGTACACCGTTCAGGTCGCCAAGGCGGGCTTCAAGGCCGCAGTGCAAACCGGAATCATTCTTCACGCCAGCGATAAGGGGCGAGTGGATTTTCAGCTGTCGATTGGCGCGGCGACGACGGCCGTCACCGTCGAGGCGACGGGACAATTGCTTACGCCTTCAGACGCGAACATCAACCAGGCGCTGAATGCGGAGGAAGTTGCCGATCTGCCGAACATCGGGCGCAATCCATTTATTTTGGGCGATCTTTCGGCGGGATCGTATTCCAACGCCTACATGAACCGTGCGGCCAGCCAGTTCACGCAACCGTTCAGCGGCGTCGCCTCGCAAATGGTCATCAATGGAATCTCCGATCTGCACCGGCTCACATTGGACGGCATTCCGGATGACGCGCCGGAGCGCAATTCGGCGGTCATCTATACAGACTTCGTGCCTTCGCCGGAAGCGGTGGAAGAAACGACGACGCAAACCGCTCTCTACGACGCACAGTACGGGCACAGCGACGGCGCCGTGATCAACACTGTGATCAAGACCGGCACGAACGCGTTCCACGGCACGGCCTACTACATCGCGCAGAACACGATTCTCGACGCGAACTACTTCCAAAGCAATTCCCCCATACCCAAGCCGGTCGGCGTGAACCACTGGAACCAGCCGGGCTTCGCCGTAGACGGCCCGGTTTGGATTCCCCACCTATACGATGGGCGAAACAAGACGTTCTTCACGGTCGCTTACGAGCGCGTCCAGAACAACCAAGTGGACCCCGTAACAACGACGATACCTACGCAAGCAGAAATCGCAGGAAATTTCCAGGGCGTAGACGACATATACGACCCGACCTCAAGTTCCACAGGTCTGAACCGCACACAAATTTGCGACGGCGCGGCTGTATGCACGCCGGCCAATCAGAATATTATTCCCGGCAGCATGATCAACCCCGTGGCTCAGAAGATCTTGCAGATGATGTATCCATCCACGACCACTGGCGGACAGAACAATTTTATTCCGGCTACGCCATCGACCAACGACCATTACTATTCGTTCCTGGCCCGCGTGGATGAGCAACTCAACGAGAAGGAGAAGTTCAACGTCCTTTTCTTCCGCAGCTATCGCGACCAGCAACTTCCCAATCCGTTTCCCGGCCTAATCGCTCCCACCGGGGGCAGCCCGGGCTATGGCTACCACGACATCCGGAACGACTTGGGCGCACAAATGGACTGGGTCAGCGTGATATCGCCGACACTCGTCCTCGACATTCGCGCTGGGGCACTCAAACACCCGTTTTCGCTCCAGTATCCCGGCCTCGTTTATCCCCTTTCGAGTCTGGGGTTCAGCGGGCCGATGGTCGCCGCAGGCGCGCCGGCGCAGTCGTTTCCAGGGATCAACATGGATTCCACTTTTGCCAGCTTAGAGAACGGCGGCGGCGGCCAGCAGAGCGACGCGGTCGAGTCGTCCGAAGCAGTGATTCTGTCGAAGAGCTTGGCTACGCAGACGCTCAAGATTGGATTCGAATTCGATAGCCTGAATTACGGCGTGATAAGCTCCGAATCGAACCTTGGCGCCTTCTCCTTCAACGAAGGGTTTACGCAGCAGAACTACAACACCTCAGCTGGCTCAACCAAAAATTCCGCCGACGGTTTGATCGAGGGCAGTCCCATTGCGTCATTCTTGTTGGGCTACCCCGCATCGGCCAGCGCTGCGAGTAACGCCGCTTTCCCGTCCTACCAGCAGCTCTACTATGGTCTGTATCTGCAGGACGACTGGCGCGTAACACACAAGCTGACCTTGAACATCGGCCTCCGCTGGGATTATGAACGGCCCCTAACCGCGCGTGGCAACACGATCAACGACGGTTTCTGTCTGGATTGCGCCAACCCGATCGGGGCGAACTTCGTTCCAACGGCGCTCTTTCCGAATGGATTTCCCGTTGAAGGTGGTCTGACATTTGCCAGCGCCACGACTCGTTCTCCCTTCAAGAGCGATTTTGGGGATTGGCAACCGCGCTTTGGTATGGCTTACCAGCTAAAGCCAAAAATGGTTCTCCGCGGTGGTTTCGGGATCATGTACATACCGACCATCGACGACCAGTCACTGCTCTCGGGATTCAGTTCGAGCACCACGTTCAATGCCTCCACCAACGGCGGCGAGACACCAGCGGGCACTCCGAATGGGGCGGG
>JBEKDK010000138.1:0-7723 GCA_050014395.1 Candidatus Acidiferrales bacterium
ATTCGCTCCGCTCCATGATTCCAGGTAAGAACAATCCCTTCGGTGGTCAGGCCGATAATGGCGTCGTGCGATGACTCGACGACGGCCGCCATGCAGGACAGGTCATAGTCGCGTCGTTTGCGTTCCGTAATGTCGCGAATCGCCGCCGTGACCAGAATCCCGTCCGCGCCATCGAGCGGACTCAGCATAATTTCGATCGGAAACTCGCTTCCATCCTTGCGCCGTCCGGTGAGTTCGATTCCTGTGCCGATCTGCTGCGCCCGCGCGTCTTCGCTGGATCTGAGATCGTCGGCGATCAGGCGCTCCGCGAAGCCTTCCGGAATGATGTTCTTCACTTTCTGCCCGAGGAGTTCATCGCGGCGGTATCCGAACTGCTTTTCCGCCTGAACATTCAGCAGAACGATCTCTCCGCCCGTGTTGACCACCACCATGGCGTCCGGAGCCGCCTCCAGAAGCCCGCGGTACTTCGCCTCCGACTCCTTGTTCTCGCGGAGATCGTGGCTGATCTCAGAAAAACCACGCAATTTCCCCGCTGCGTCGCGCAACGCCGTCAGCGTCACACTCGCCGAGAATCGCGAGCCGTCTTTCCGCACGCGCATGTCATGTTCTTGGTGCCGGCCATTCGCCGCAGCTAGCCGGAGCATCTCGGCCGGACGCCCCCGCTCGATGTCCTCCGGCGTAAAAAAGCAGGAGAAGTTGCGCCCAATAATCTCTTCGGCTTTATATCCCTTCAGTCGTTCGGAGCCCGCGTTCCAATTGGCTACGTTTCCCCGCGGATCTAGGAGAAAGATCGCGTAGTCTTGTACTCCGTCCAGCAGCATTCGATATTTTTCGTCGCTGGTTCGGAGCGCTTCCTCGACGAAACCCCGTCGCGAGTTATCGCGCTGCGCGGTCCAGGCCGCGGCGACCGTAATCAACAGCCCCATCAAGGTTCCTAAGATCAGAACAAACTCGGTCTCGTTCAGGCGCCGCTTCGCGTCCGCGTCGCGCAGCGCCAGCAGTTGCAGTTCTTCGTCCTGCATCTGGCGAACCACGCCTTGGAATTCGCGCATGATTCGCTCGCCCTGTCCGGTTTCAATAGCGGCCGTCGCGGGTTTCAAGCCTTGGGTTCTCCGGAGAATGATCACATTCTCCGCGAACTGGATCTTTTGAGCGAGCAGCGCGTCCAGTACCGGGAACTGGCGCTGCTGGATAGGGTTATCCGCAGTCAGCCTGAGGACATTCGTTTCCTCCTGCCCGACGTTCAGGACGCTGGCGCGGTAAGCGGCAAAATAGGATTCGTCGCCGGTCAACACAAATCCGCGGTAGCTCGATTCCATGCTCCGCGCCGCCGAGAGCATGTCCCCGAGATCTTCCAGGACCTCGTGCGAGTGCCGCACCCACGCGCTGCTTTGATTGGAGATCACCATGCCGCGATAGGAGATGGCGCCCACGACGAGCAACGCTAAAATGGCCGATCCGAAAGCGAGTTGCAGCTTGCGGCCGATCAACGACTTCATTTTCATCTGGCACCAGTCAGTGCGTCTGAACCGGCTTCGAGCAGCGCCCAATACGGCGCGTTTCCGCGCTTGTTTCTTCGTGAGTGAGGTCGCGGCGGCCCGAAAGGGGATGGATCGTTGGCTTTTAGTTCGGACGACTCGCTGGAAATGGGATTCATAGCGGATCTGTTAGAAACTATAGTTTCGGGCTGTGTGCCGATGCGAAACTGTGCCGAACCGCACACGCAGCACCCTCGGTGTCTGGTTGAATAACCGTCCCGATATCCCGCGCAAAGACACTGGCGTCATGCAGATGCGGGTTCCAGTTCACAATCCGACAAATCGATGGCGGATCTTGAATCGCGCTCAATTCCTCGCGAGTCGGCTCATCGGAAACTGGTTAACCACCACCCTGCATGTGGATTGACACCGCTCTGCTGAGCCTCTACATTCGGTAAGCCTCTTGAGACCAGCGATGTCTGTGAAACGCGTCCAAATCGGACAGTTGTGGAAGAAGACCGATACCGACGACACTTATCTCGTCACGCATCTCTACACCGAAGCGCTGACGACGATCGCCGTCCTTCGTCGCAGCGGCGCCGAAAAAGAAGCTCCCGTCCGCGTGCGCGTTGTGCGCAGCGCGCAGGGCCAGCGATTGCCCGGGTTCTCCGCCTCACAGGGCGGGGAATAGCCGCGCCCGACCATGCCGCTTCCACTCGATGGTCGAGTAGCGCTGGTCACCGGCGGCGCCCGCCGCATCGGCCGCAGTGTTGCGCTCCGCCTCGCTGCCGACGGCGCCGACGTGATTTTCAGTTATCGCCGCTCGAAGGCCGACGCCGAATCGCTCCTGCGCGAAATCGCCGCGCTCGGCCGCCTCGCGCAGGCCCACGATGCTGACGTCACTCATCGAGACGATGTGTTGCGCCTCGTCGACGCAGCAGGGAAGCTGCGCGGCCGCCTCGACATTCTCGTAAACAATGTCGGCATGTTCGCACCGAAATCCTTCGAGCAACTCACCGAAGCCGATTGGGACACCATGCTCTCCACAAATCTGAAATCTCAGTTCCTCGTCGCCCAGGCCGCCACGCCTTTGCTCCGATCGAGCGGCCACGGCTCGATCGTAAATTTCGCGTCGCTCGGCGGCTTGCTGGCGTGGCCCAACTATGTTCATTACTGCGTCTCCAAAGCCGGCGTCATCATGCTCACGCGCTGCCTCGCTCGCGCCCTCGCTCCGCAGATCCGCGTCAACGCCATCGCCCCCGGCACAATTTCATTCCCCGGCGACGCCCCCGAAATCGCCGAAGATTTCATCCGCCGCGCGCCTCTCGCCCGCACCGGCCGCCCCGAGGATATTGCCGGCGCCGTCTCCTACCTCGCGCAAGCCGAATTCGTCACCGGCCAAGTCCTCGTCGTCGATGGCGGCCGCTCCATCCCCGCCTAATCGCACGCGCTGTCGCCGTTCGTAGCCTTTCTCTGCGAACCTCTGGCTCCTCTGCGCCTCTGCGTTATCTTTGTCTTCTTCCCCCGCCCTGAAAGTCTCTCCTCGCCCCCAATTCCGTCTATAATCCCCCCACAATCTCCAAATGGCCTTTCCTCCCCAACCCGCGACCAAGCCGGGAAAACCCCACCGCGAACGGCCGTCCCGCGGATTCTGGCAGCGCATCACCGACGGCCTCGCGCTCAACGAACTCTGGGATCAGTTTCGTGTCGAAGCGCGCACCACCTATCGCCTCTATTCCCGCGATATCGATTCGGCGCGCCCCGAAGGAGGGAAGAAGAAAGGCCGAGTGTGGTGGGTAATTCAATTCTTCTGGGCCGTACTCGATAAGCTTTCGCCCGCGCGCCGCGTACTGTTGCTGATCGCGCTCTACTTCATCATCAACCGCGCGGATGTGGATTGGACTACGAAGTCCGGCACCCATCTCGTCACCTTCGATCTTCGGTTTTGGGGCGGCATGTTGATGTTCCTCCTGCTGATTCTCGAAATCGGCGACCGCGTCACCATGAAGCGCGATCTTCAGATTGCCCGCGAAATTCAAACTTGGCTTTTGCCTTCGGCCCCGCCGGAAATTCCCGGCGTGCAGATCGCCTTCGACACGCGCCCGGCCAACACCGTCGCCGGCGACTACTACGACGTCGTTGCGCGCCCCGTCGCGCCCGCGGCAAATCTCCCCACTTACCTCATCGTCGTCGCCGACGTGGTCGGCAAGAGCATTCCCGCCGCGATGTTAATGGCCGCTCTCCAGGCCAACATGCGAACCCTCTCGGCGATTCCGTCGTCGCTCGAAGCGCTTGCCTCCGGCATGAACGGCTACGCCTGCAGCAACAGTATGGGCGGCCTGCGCTTCACCACCGCGTTCATCGCCGAATACCAGCCCGCCACTCGCGCCTTGACGTACGTCAACGCCGGACACAATTGGCCGATCCTGCGCCGCACCGGCGGCCAGATCGAGCGCCTCGATCGCGGCGGCCTCCCGCTCGGAGTCCAAGCGGATTCCCCCTACAAGAGCGCATCTACGGAATTGAAAAGCGGCGACTGGCTCGTCATCTTCACCGACGGCGTCGTCGAAGCGGTCAACGACAAGGGCGCTGAATACGGCGAAGCGCGCTTGATCTCCGTTCTCAACGCCGGCGCGGAATTTTCTCCCGTCCAAATGCTGGCTAATATTTTGGCCGATCTCGCCGCGTTCGTCGGCAACACGCCGCAGCACGACGACATCACCTGCCTCCTCATCAAGGCCGTCTAGGAACGCATCGGGACAACAATGATCACCGTAGTCGCAGCTCTCATCGAACAAAACGGTCGAATGCTAATCTGCCAGCGTTCGCGCAGCGGCTCGTTCCCATTGTCTTGGGAATTCCCCGGCGGCAAAGTCGAACCACGCGAGACCTTGCCACAAGCCCTCGCCCGCGAACTCGAAGAAGAACTCGGCGTCGCCTGCACCGTCGGCCCCGAGCAATATCGCACCCGCCATCGCTACGCCTCGCAGCCCGAACTTGCCGACGGCATCGAGTTGGTTTTCTTCGCCGTACAACTCTCCGCCGAGCCGCGCAATCTCGCCTTCGAGCAAATCCTCTGGGAGCGCACCGACTCCCTCGCCGCCTACGATTTCCTCCCCGCCGACAGGGAATTGGTCGCCCACCTGGCCTCTCGCGCCGCCGCCCCGCCGTCTCCGCTTCCTGTCGAAAACGATTCCTAAACGCTCTGTAAAGGATTTCTCAGCGAATCTCAGCATTCTCAGCGCCTCTGCGTTATCTTTTTCTGTCCGAATCCCCGCTTCATCCGTCTTCGCGCGTGTGCTACAATAAAATCTTCAGTTTGTGGGCCGCACACAGTCTTCTGCCCAGGAGATTTTCTGAATGGCTACTAGGAATCAGCCGGCTGCCGCGCAGCCGCGATCGAGCAGAGATGCATATTCCCGCGAACTCCTGCTCGGTTTATATCGCTCCATGATGACGTGCCGTCTCTCCGACGAAAAGGCGCGCATCCTCTTCCGCCAAAGTAAGTTCGGCGGAAATTTTTATTCGAATGTCGGCCAGGAAGCGTCCGAAGTCGGCGTCGCTTACAGCTTGCGCGAAGACGATTGGATCGCGCCGTCGCATCGCGATTGGACCGCGAACATCATTAAAGGCGCGCCGTTGAAGCTCTGTTTCGCCCAATTGTTCGCCAAGGCCACCAGTCCCGACCAAGGCCGCTCCTCACCCGCGCACATGGGCTATCCGGAATTGAAAGTGATCACGCCCGCCAGCAGCATCGCCGGCCAATTGAACGTTGGCACCGGCGTCGCGCTGGGCATCAAGAAGCTCCACAAAGATAGCGTCGTCGTCGCGTTCTTCGGCGATGGCGCCACTTCGATCGGCGGTTTCCACGAAGCGCTGAATTTCGCCGGCGTTCACAAGCTGCCCATCGTTTACGTCTGCAACAACAATCTTTGGGCCGAATCCGTGCCGATTCGCTTGCAGACCGCGCTCAAGAATCTCTCCGATCGCGCCAAGGCTTACGGTTTTCCCGGCGTCAGCCTCGATGGCAATGACGTCCTTGCCGTCTACGACGCCGCCTCGCAAGCCATCGTTCGCGCCCGCTCCGGCGAAGGCCCCACGTTTCTCGAGTGCAAAACTTATCGTTGGTACGGCCATTCCGAAATCGATCCCGCCAAATATCGCATGAAGGAAGAGGTTGAGGCCTGGAAGAAGCAGGACCCCATCCTGAAATTCGAGAAATATCTGACCGATAAAAAGATTCTCACCGAAGAATTGAAGAAGCAAGTCGCAGCGGAAATTACCGCGCAAATCGACGAGGCTGTCACGTTCGCCGAGGACAGTCCATTTCCTCAGCCCGAAGACGCGGCCGCCCACGTCTGGTCCTGAAGTAAAGTTGGGAAAGTAAGGAGACTTGGCAACAATGTCCCGATCGATCACGATGATTGAAGCGATTAACGAGGCGCTCGATCAGGAACTCGCGCGCGATGAGCGCGTTTTCCTGCTTGGCGAAGATATCGGACTCTCCGGCGGCGTTTTTAAAGCGACCGCGAATCTCCTCGATAAGTACGGTGAGGACCGCGTCCTCGATACCCCGCTCGCCGAAGGCATCATCATCGCCTCGGCCATCGGCTGCGCGATGATGGGCCTGCGCCCCGTGCCCGAAATTCAATTCACCGATTTCATTACGCCCGCGATGGATCAGCTCGTCCAGCAAGCCGCCAAGCTACATTACCGCAGCGCCGGCGGTTTCACTTGCGCCTTCACCACGCGCATCTGCTGCGGCGGCGGAGCCAGCGGCGGCCTCTATCACTCTCAGGAAAATGCGTCCTGGTTCGTGCATGAGCCCGGCATCAAAGTCGTGATGCCCTCGACGCCCTACGACGCCAAAGGTTTGCTGCTCGCTTCCATTCGCGATTCTTCTCCCGTGCTTTTCTTCGAGCACAAGAAACTCTATCGCTCCATCAAGGGAGAAGTCCCCGAAGGCGATTACACCGTGCCGCTCGGCAAAGCCGCCGTTCGCCGCGAAGGTAGCGATGTGACGATCATCACGTACGGCTCCATGGTTGGGGTCTCGCTCCACGCCGCCGATGAAATGGCCAAGCGCGGCGTTGAAGCTGAGGTCATTGACTTGCGCACCCTTTCACCGATCGACAAAGACGCAATTCTCGACTCTGTCCGCAAGACCAACAAAGTCCTCATCGTTCACGAAGATAAGAAGACCATGGGCATTGGCGCCGAAATCGCCGCGATCGTCACCGAAGAAGCCTTCGATCACCTCGATGGCCCGGTCATGCGCGTCACCGGCCCCGACATTCCCGCCGTGCCGTTCTCTCCCAATCTCGAAAAATATTTCATGGTCAACCCCGAAAAAGTCGTCGCCGCGATGGAGCAGCTCGCCGCCTACTAATCCCGTCGAAGTCTTTGGTGGTCCGCGTTTTTCTCCGCAGGTAGGGGCCGAGCTTGTCTCCGCCCGCTTCGCATTAGTCGCGCGCACCGACGAGTGCCCTAACCGTTGTCACATCGAGGCGTGTTGTTCGTCGAGGAATCTGCTGTGGTTTTCTCGTGCCCCTATCGCTGCTCCGCCCCTCCTCCACTCGTCATCCCGCCTGCCCGACGTGTTTGATCGGGGAGGAGTCTGCGACGAGGGACCTGCCGTGGTTTTCTCTCGCCCCTATCGCTGCGCCCGCCCCTCCTCCGCTGGTCATCCCGAGGAGTCTGCGACGAGGGATCTCTCTGTCGGGTTCTCCTCCAGGCGGGCCGTAGACCATGAGGTGAATTCCTGTGATGTTGTCATCGCCGGGTGTATAGTCCCGCCATGGACAAAATTAAGATCGAGCAGCACGGTTTCGCGGGCTTAGCGTGGTTCGGCGCGTGGCTCTTCACGATCGGATTCTTGCATCTGACGTTCTGGAAGGGCGTCTTCGCCCTCGTGATCTGGCCGTACTATCTCGGCGCGCACTTCAGCTTCCTAGCCCACTAATATCCGCATCACGCCGGAGCTGCGTCACCCCGAAAGGCTACGACGCCGGTCGATATTCCCGTGTTTGTGCGGGGTTGGTCCTATCTCCGTGGCCGATGGCACAGCGTGTAGCCATGTCGGATTCCAAATCGACGTGCATTTCGCGATGTCCCGCGCCGACTCAGCCCCGTAGAGTGTGCGTGAGAACCAGCTTGAGTTTGAAAAGGAAATAGTGCAGTAAAGAAGCATGAGCCGATTTCTACCGTACAGCCCAGATCAGGCGTATTTGTTGCCGCCCAATGTG
>JBEKDK010000139.1:0-7643 GCA_050014395.1 Candidatus Acidiferrales bacterium
CGTGGAATGAAACTAAAAATTGGGCGCCGCAACGCCAAGACGTGGACTTCTTTTTTCGCCAGTCTTTTCTTCCGTTATTGACGCCGCTCGTCGTGATCGCGTGGATGTTCCTGATTGTCCGCGTCGTGCAAGGGGAATCGTTGGTCGGCGACCGCCAGTTCTGGGTTACACGGCCCTACGAGTGGAAGAAATTGCTGGTCGCGAAATTTCTTTTCTTCGTGGTCTTCATTAATGTTCCTTTGTTCATCGCGCAGGCGGCTCTGCTTCGGAAGGCTGGCTACGCGCCGTCCGCGTACGTACACGGCTTGCTCTGGATGCAGCTCCTGTGGGTGGTGATTCTCATATTGCCCACTACAACGCTGGCAACGATAACCTCAAGTTTGGGACAGGTCGTGTTGGTCGTGCTTGGGATTCTGGTGTTCGTAATCGGATATGTGAGCCTTTCTTCGAGGTTTAACTCTCCGAACGTCGTTCTAACTGTTTCGTGGACCGACGAATGGCTGGTGATTCTGGCGATTCCGTCCAGCGTGTGCTTAGCCGTCGTGCTGTGGCAATACGCGCGTCGCAGGGCGCTGCAATCGCGGCTGCTGCTGATCGGCTACGTCGTCGCGATTCTTGCCTTCCCGAACATACCGGTGAAACAAACAGACGTCGATCGTGCGTATCCGCAACCTGTGGCTGGGCAACCATCGCCTGTGCAACTGGCCTTCGATCCTGTGACGAAGACCACGCAGGAGTTCCCTCTGAAGACGAAGAACAAAGTGTGGGTGTGGATCCCGCTGCTTGCTTCGGGCATTGCGCCGAACTCAGAAGTCCAAATCCGCGCGATCACTGCGAAGATCGTAACTCCCGACGGAGTGAATTGGGACTCACATTGGCTCGGAGCCGGTGAGGTCCTGCTCCCAGGGCACTCGCACGCGCAGGTACGGTTTCCGATGGATAGGGCGGTCTTCAATCGAGTGCAATCGAGTTTCGCTACGGTCCACATTTCGTTTGGGCTGTCCATTTTCAAGGCTTCCGCAACGAACCAAGTCTCGGCGTCCGCGAGTGATTTCACTGCGATAGGCGAAACTTCGTGTTGGATGGCCCCGGAGTTGAGCGGCATGCTCGAGTGCCGCTCGCCGATGAGGAACCCGTTCCTCCTTTTGACCGCGCAGGCGGACGAAACGACGTGCCATCTTGGCGAAAACGAGAAGGCCGCGCTGTCAGGAAAAATCGTTTCCACTGCCACTTGGAACACCGATGCGGCACCAGCAGAATTCGGGATCAGTCCGGTCAAGACGTTCTCGCTTTTTTTGTCCGACCGAGTCACACCGAACGATCCCAGTAACGTTTTGTGCCCGGGAACTCCACTGACATTTAGCACACTCGTGTGGGGCAGCCGCACGCGCGCCGAACTCACGATTGACGGAATCCACGTAGGCGACTACCAGTTCAAGGATTCCCGGTCGCCCGGGATTGTAACCGGCGGCGTTGGCGTGAGCGTGCCGTGACATCGCAGATTTCGGTTCACGAGGTCGGGAACTCAGTGCGTTTTGTCGTGCGCGTGCAGACGCGTGCGCATCGCGCGGAGTTTTCGGGTGTGCGCGAAGGGGAACTGCGCGTGCGGCTGACAGCGCCGCCGGTCGAAGGGCGCGCGAATGAAGAGCTTTGCCGGTTGCTGGCGGCGCGTTTGAAAGTGCCTATGGGCGCTGTTAGAATCGTGCGCGGCGAGCGCAGCCGCACGAAATTAATCGAAGTCAGCGGCGTTTCTGTGATTGCGCTGGCCTTGCTGACGCAATAGGGGGAGCCGGACCCAGTTCTTCCTCGGGTCCGCCGATCATGCCTGACATAGCTGCGATCCAGGAAGCACTGCGCGCGCAAAAGCTGGGCGGCTGGCTGTTTTACGATTTTCGTCAGCGCGATCCGATCGCCACGCGCGTGCTCGGTTTGGGCGCCGGAATGTTCACGCGGCGATGGTTCTATCTGATTCCGGCGCGTGGGACGCCGCGCAAGCTGGTGCACAAGATCGAATCGCGCGCGCTCGATTCGCTGCCGGGCGCGAAACTGCAATACGCCAGCCTGGAAGAGTTGGATCGAAATTTGCGGCGATTGTTGCGCGGCGCGGGTCGCGTGGCGATGCAATATTCGCCGCGCAACGCGATCCCTTACGTCTCGATGGTGGATGCGGGAACGATCGAGATGGTGCGTGGCGCGGGCGCAAAGGTGGTGAGCTCGGCGGATTTGGTGCAGCGCTTCGAGGCCACTTGGAGCGCGGAGCAACTGCGCTCGCACCAGGCCGCGGGGCGCGTGGTGGATAGCGTGTTGCAGGAAGCCTTCGCGCGCGCGTCGAGCGTGGTGCGGTCGGGCGGCGCGATTTCGGAATACGAGCTGCAGCAGTGGATCCTCGAGCAGTTTCGCGCGGGCGGCGTGACGACCGAAGAGCCGCCGATCGTCGCCGTCGGCCCGCACTCGGGCGACCCGCATTACGAGCCGACCGCCGCGGCGTCCGCCCCGATCCGCGCGGGCGATTTGCTGCTGCTGGACATGTGGGCGAAGACGGAAGCGGTGGAGAGCGTCTACTACGACATCACGTGGGTGGGATTTTTGGGCGCGCAAGTGCCGGAGAAATACGCGAAGGTGTTTGCGGTCGTGCGGGCGGCGCGCGATGCCGCGGTCGCGTTCGTGCAACAGGCCGTGAAGGTGCAGCGTCAAATACAAGGTTGGCAAGTGGATCGCGCGGCGCGCGAAGTGATTCGCAAGGCGCGTTACGCCAAGCAATTTGTGCATCGCACCGGGCACAGCATCGGCCAGACCGTGCATGGCAACGGCGCGAATATGGATAGCCTGGAAACGCGCGACATTCGGCTGGTTCTGCCGCATACTTGCTTCTCGATCGAGCCCGGGATTTATCTGCCCGAGTTCGGAATTCGCAGCGAAGTGAACGTCTTCGTAGATGAGCGCGAGGCTCGCGTGACGGGGCCGATGCAGACCGAGATAATCGCGCTCATGAGGTAAGATATCGGCTGAAAGATTACGCACAAAAGGGCGGCGAAAACAGTGACGGAAACTAAAGTAGCAGGGGAGAATGCGGAAGGAGCGGCTCCGAGCATCGGGCGCGGAGTGGTGGCCGCGCTGTGCGGCTGGCTGGTGCCGGGATTGGGCCACGCGCTGCTGCGGCGATGGGGCAAAGCTGCCGCTTATTTCCTCGCCGTTAGTGTACTTGCTGTGACCGGCCTTGCGATGCGAGGAGAAGTTTTGCCGGCGTCGAGCCAGGACGCCTTCGATCGCTTGGGGTTCGTCGCCGATCTGGGCACCGGCGGCTACTATTTTTTCTCGAAGACGCTCGAACCGGCGGGGCCGGACGATTCAACCGCCGCGGGCGATTACGGGACGCGCATTTTCGCCGCGGCCGGCGTGTTAAATTTCCTGATTATTCTGGAAGCGTATGAAATCGGCCGGCGCCCGGCGCGGCGCGCGGCTCAGGCGAGCTAGCGAACGATGCTGAACCATTTTCAAGCCATGCTGGTGTTCGCGTTCTGCGTTTCGCTGGCGTTCGCATTTTTATCGAAGAAGCGTCTGGGCGAACGCGTGCGCTACACGCTGTGGGCGTTTCTGGCGTTTTTGCTGGTGGCCATTGGAATCGGCTGGCTGATGTTCCCCTTCTCGCATTAGCGTTCGCATTCAAGTGAACGCGCTTCGACGGTTCCTTTGACGCCCTCCGTCGCGAGATGCTAAATTTGATTTAGCGCGCGCGCCGATCGTGACGCACGCGCCATTCACCTCGGGCCGAGGTAGCTCAGTTGGTAGAGCAGCCGATTCGTAATCGGCAGGTCGGCGGTTCAAGTCCGCCTCTCGGCTCCATCATTATTCGTTCCGCCATCGTTGCCGCCTAGCAGCATTCCGAAACAGATCGGCAGAAACATCGCGCTACCGTTGCGGCTGCGGTTGCGGCTGCTTGTTCGCGTCATTCGACGACGTCGCCGCCGCCGCGCTGCTCGCTGCTGTCGGCGCGGGCACGATAGGGCCGGCGGGGGCAGTAGAGGGCACGGAGGCTGGAGCGGCGGGCGGCACGGCTGGAGCGGCGGGCGGCGCGGCGGCCGGCTTCGGGGCGAAGGCGGCGAATGTCGGTGGCGCGAGCGCCTCAGGCGTAAAGTTAGCCGGATCGAGGACGCTGTCGCCCTTCATGAAGGCCAGGACGTGGGTCCCCTGGGGGATCGTAACGTCCTTTCCGCGCATCAGCAGGAATATTGGAGCGGCGGGCCAAGCGAACGCGCCCGTGGCCACCATCGCGGGAACCATCCACTTTTGGGTGCTGCCACCGCTGCTGTCTTGGGTGTCAGTGAGCGGCGCCCGCTCGCCGTCGGCCAGGCGGACTTTATCGATCGTCAATTCGAGCTTGCCCGCGCGTCCCATTCTCCGTTTGCTTTCCACCTTGCGCACGGTTCCCCACGCCAACGCGCCTTTGGGAATCACCACGATGTTGTCCACTGTTACGTCCTCGGCGACGGCAAGGCTAATGAGATTGCCGACGTGTTCATCGGCCGAGGAAATCGTTTGGGCCAGCACAAGCTTGATTGGCGTTCCGTCCTCAAGAATGAATTTAGGTTGAGAGGTTTGTGGAGCGGCGAAACCGGTGCAAGGCAGCAGCAAAGACAAAAAGATCGCGCAAACTCGCATTTTAGATACTCCTCCGCGCTACCGGATGGAGAACGGGCGAGTTCCGCGTCCGAAAGGCTAAACTAGAATTTTAGATATATACCACGTGAGTTAACACATGGCAATCTAAAATTCGATTGTGCTGAACGGCGGCGCCAAGTGCGCCGCGGCGGCTGCTTATCGTGCCTTACCGCCCATCGATTTGCAGGCATCGCGCAACGAGCTATCGAGCAGAGTTGTGTCCTTGCTGTAGACCGCGATGCCCGCGCGATTGTAAACCGTCACGTGGTAGTGGTTTTTGTGCGGTTTGTTATCGCCCTGCGCATCCAGCATGATCACGTACTTCGCGGCGTTGCGATCGCTGGTCACCGGAATGTTCGGGCAATGCTTTTCAAATGTTTTCATGTTGCCCGCATCCGGGGGCGTCGATCCGCCGCTGCCCGCCAGGCCCCATCCGCCCGAGCGCTTCCACGATGCGGAGTCCGTCATGAAGACGCGCGTGGCGCCGCTGACGGGCTTGACGGTGGTGTGCGTGGGCGCGGGCGTTGTGCCGGACGCCGACGGCTTTACCGGCGCGCCTTGGCTGGTAGGCGACAACTGCGCCGGCGCAGGCGCTGCCAAAACAAGCAGGACGGCGAGTGCGAATATCGAAACTGAGATCAGCGCGAATGCGCGCGCGAGCGAAACCGTTCTGGGCATTGCGTTCCTCCTCGGCATTCAGATGTCGCATCCTAAAAGAAACCGCTCGCCGATGCAATGTCTTGGTACTAATCTTGTCGGTGAGATGAGAAACTCGCGCACATCACGGCGGTGTGAGCCTTGAAAGCGCTGGTGAAAAGCCGCGCCGAAGTGGGGCTGTGGCTGGAAGACGTGCCGATGCCGCGCCCGGGCATCAACGACGTGCTGATCCGCGTGTTGATGACGGGAATTTGCGGCACGGACCTGCACATCTACGAATGGAACGATTGGGCCAAAGCCACGATTCGCGTGCCTCTCGTGATTGGCCACGAATTCGTCGGTGAAATTGTGGAGGCCGGCTCCAACGTTCGCGACTTTCGCGTCGGCGAAATTGTCAGCGGCGAAGGCCATGTGGTGTGCGGGCTGTGCCGCAATTGCCTGGCCGGGCGGAGACATCTGTGCGCGCACGCGCAGGGGGTGGGGGTGCAGCGCGCGGGGGCGTTCGCGGAATATATCGTGCTGCCGATGAGCAATGTGTGGCGGCACAGCCCGAAGATTCCCCTCGAGATCGCGGCGATATTCGATCCGCTCGGCAACGCGGTACACACCGCGCTCTCGTTTCCGGTGCTGGGCGAAGACGTGCTGGTCACCGGCGCGGGGCCGATCGGAATTATGGCCGCGGCGGTGGCGCGGCACGCGGGCGCGCGGTACGTGGTCGTCACCGACGTGAATCCCGCGCGGCTGGAGCTGGCGCGCAAGTTCGGCGTCACCGCGGCGATCTCCACACGCGATGAGCCGCTGCCGGACGTACAGAAGCGGCTAGGGATGGTCGAAGGCTTCGACGTGGGTCTCGAGATGTCCGGCAGCGGCGCGGCGTTCCGCGAAATGCTTGCCAACATGGCGCATGGCGGAAAGATCGCGATGCTGGGCATTCCCTCCGGCGAAATGGCCATCGACTGGACGCGCGTGATCTTCAACATGATCACGATCAAAGGCATCTACGGCCGCGAGATGTACGAGACTTGGTACAAGATGACGGTGATGCTCGAATCGGGTTTGAATATCACTCCTGTGATCACGCACCGCTTTCCGTGGAACGATTATGAAAAAGGTTTCGCGGCGATGCGCTCCGGGCAATCGGGGAAAGTGGTCTTAGACTGGCGAGTCTAACTACTTTTCGTTCCCAAACTACTGGAGTATAAGACCAATGTGCCGCGCACTGAGTTGTGCGCGCTCGCACGTTCATGCCCCAGGAGGGCCAAGATGATCGGACGCAGGGAATTTCTTCGCGGGTCTGCGGTGGCGCTGGGAGCAGGGCTGCTCGGCGAGCGCATCGGATTCAAGACGTTGGCGGCGGCCAGCGGCGCGGATTCCAAGATCGATGTGCTGCTCGGCGAATCGCTGGGCACGATCGCGCCCGAAATCTATGGCCACTTCATCGAGCATCTTGGCGGCGTGATCTACGACGGCGTGTGGGTGGGCGAGGATTCGCGCGTGCCGAACGTGCACGGAATCCGCAAGGCGCTGATCGACGATTTGGTGGCGATTGCAGCGCCGGTGATTCGCTGGCCCGGCGGCTGCTTCGCGGATAGCTACGATTGGAAAGACGGCATTGGCCCAACCGCCGCGCGCCCGAAGCGCACAAATTTCTGGGCCAACGATCCGCAGTTGCGCGACAAAGGCAACGTGGTGCAAGCCTACGATCCGAACACATTCGGCACCGACGAATTTATCGAGATGTGCCGCGCCGCCGGCGCCGAGCCGTATCTCGCCGCGAATATCCGCAGCTTGCCCGCGCTCGATTTCGATCATTGGATGGAATACTGCAATTCGCCGAAGGGCAGCACCACGCTGGCCGCCGCGCGCGCCGCCGCCGGATTCCCCGATCCTTTCAACGTGCGCTTCTGGGGCGTAGGCAATGAGACGTGGGGCTGCGGCGGAAATTTCACTCCCGACGAATACGCCGCGGAATTTCTGCGCTTCACTTCGTGGATTCCGCGCTACGGGGTGCCGGTGGCGCTGGTGGCCTCCGGTCCGAACAACGACGAAATGGATTGGACGCGCGGATTCCTCGAGCACCTTCTTAAAAAAGGCCGCGATCAGATCGCCAACGTTTGGGGCCTTTCGATGCATCACTATGCGGCTCCGGGGAACGAAACCAGCAAACGCCCGTGGCCCGGGGATAACGATGCGCTGCAATTCGACGAAGCCGATTGGTTCACGCTGCTGAAGGAAGGCGCGCGCACCGAGGATTTCATTCTGGACCATTGGAAGACGATGGGCGAATTCGACGCCGATCATCACATTCGCCTGGTGGTGGACGAATG